>NZ_JALQDI010000003.1:0-311459 GCF_023631305.1 Caballeronia sp. INML3B | reverse complement strand
TGAAGGGCGTCGAAGATCTGGGCGGCGGCTACCGCGCCGTGTTCCAGTTGGAAGGCAGCTTCAACACCATGACGGGTCAAGGCCCGGGCGGCGGCGGTCTCTTCAATCGCTGGGCGACGGTCGGTATCGCCAACAACCAGTTCGGTACGCTGTTGCTGGGTCGTGAGCTCTTCATCGCGAACGGCGTATGGGACTTCGATCCGTTCGGCCAGTCGAACTGGTCGTCGGCATCGCTGGTGCGTGGCCGCAACTGGCCGCAATCGAGCAACAACATTTCGTACCAGTCGCCGAAGTTCGCGGGCCTCGACTTCTACGGTCAGTACTCGCTCTCCAACGCGACCAACTGGAACGGTAACGGCACGACCCCGCAAGGCCGTGAAGCAGGCGCGTATGTCACTTACACGACGCCGCTCTTCCAGATCCGCGGTATGTACGACGAAATCCGCAACCCGGCAAACGGCACGCTCGGCGGCGCCTACAACCCGATCGACGGCGGCTCGGGCGGCAACGGCGTCTACGCCTACTCGCGCGAGTACACGGCGATGTTCAACGTGTTCCTCGGCCAGTTCAAGATTCAGGGCGCCTACCAGGCAATCCGCAGCTCCGGCATGACGGGTCAGTTGCCCGGCCAGCCGACCACGCTCGATCACGAGTGGGGCGGCGTGACGTGGCAAGCGACGCCGGCGGCAGCGCTGATCGCCGCGGTCTACCACGTGAACGGCAACAACGGCGCGGGCAACGCGACCATCTACACGGTCGGCGGCTCGTACAACCTGTCCAAGCGCACCCTGCTCGATCTGCAGGTCGCGACGGTGCAGAACAGCAAGACCGCGAACTACGGCCTGAACGCCAACAACTACGGCTCGGCTGCTTCGACGGACAACCCGTTCCCCGGCCACAGCCAGACGGGCGTGTATGCAGGTATCCAGCACTCGTTCTAATCGACGAGTCTGACCGAAGAGTCTTTTTAGAAGGTTTTCACGCTGCTGCGAGAGGCGCGTATCGGTGCGGTGCCCGAAAGGGTATCGCACCGTTTTTTATTTGTACGCGCGATAAATCCGGCACGCCGTGCGCAGCATGACGAACGTCGATTCGCGAGCCTCCCCCCTGGCATACGACATTTGTCAAATCAGCAACCAAAACTACAAAACCACGGCTCGAAAAACGTAGTTCTACTTCACAATTCCTCCAAAAACCGAGGGGCGACGCCGATCGTGGAGCTGCCGCGACGCTTCGCCGTGCGCACGTTCGCGCGTCTTTCCTCGATAACCGTGTTCGGCTCGTTGCGCCCGCATCGAGCCAGACAGCAGCTATTGGTTCAATTTTTGACAGGGATTTGGAGGAGATGATGAAAAAGGTTTTGCTCGCGTCGGCAGCACTGTTGGCGTTCAGCGCGGCGGCGCAGGCTCAAAGCAGCGTGACGCTGTATGGCCGCCTGGACGCGGGACTCGAATATATGAATGGCGTCCCGACAGGCGTCGGCCTCAACGGCGCGGCCACCGGCACGTCGCATCGCTTCAGGGCGGAAAGCGGCGACTGGGGCACGAGCCTGTGGGGTATGAAGGGCGTCGAAGATCTGGGCGGCGGCTACCGCGCCGTGTTCCAGTTGGAAGGCAGCTTCAACACCATGACGGGTCAAGGCCCGGGCGGCGGCGGTCTCTTCAACCGCTGGGCGACCGTCGGTATCGCGAACAACCAGTTCGGTACGGTACTGCTCGGCCGTGAGCTCTTCATCTCGAACGGCGTGTGGGACTTCGATCCGTTCGGCCAGTCGAACTGGTCGTCGGCATCGCTCGTGCGTGGCCGCAACTGGCCGCAGTCGAGCAACAACATTTCTTACCAGTCGCCGAAGGTCGCGGGCTTCGACTTCTACGGCCAGTATGCGCTCTCCAATGCGACCAACTGGAACGGTAACGGCACCACGCCCCAAGGCCGCCAGGCGGGTGCGCAGATCACGTACACGTCGCCGCTTTTCCAGGTGCGCGGTCTCTACGACGAAATCCGCAATCCCGCGAACGGCACGCTGGGCGGCGACTACGGCACGAGCAACGGCGCCTACTCGTTCTCGCGCGAGTACACCGCGATGCTCAACGTGTTTCTCGGTCAGTTCAAGCTGCAAGGCGGCTATCAGGCGATCCGCACGTCCGGCATGACGGGCCAGTTGCCGGGTCAGCCGACCGCACTCGATCACGAATGGGGCGGCGTGACGTGGCAGATGACGCCGGCCGCGGCGCTGATCGGCGCGGTGTATCACGTCAACGGTAACAACGGCGCGGGCAACGCGACTATCTACACCGTCGGCGGATCGTACAACCTGTCCAAGCGCACGCTGCTCGATCTGCAAGTTGCCACGGTGCAAAACAGCAAGAGCGCGAACTACGGCCTGAATGCCAACAACTATGGCTCCTCCGCCGCGACGGACAACCCGCTTCCCGGCCACAGCCAGAGCGGCGTGTATGCAGGCATCCAGCATTCGTTCTGAGCGGCGAATCTGAACGCGCCTTAGCTTCGTAGTACTTTTCACGCCACTGCGCGGTGCGATCTCAACGCGGATCGCACCGTTTTTTTTCGCCGCGAAAGCGCATGAAAAAAGGCCGCCGATGTTCACATCGGCGGCCTTTTGCGTAGACGCAAGAACGCGGCTAGTCCCGCGCCATCCCCGAGGCGCCGTGGCTCAGCCAGTCGAGCACAGCGGCGGCGTCATCGTCGCTCGATTGACGCGCCTTGGCGACCGTCTCGCTGATCTTCGCGCCCGGCTTCGGCGCGGCCCGGCGAATCGCCACGCCAACCGCGAGAATGTCGATGATCACGAGGTGCAGAATGCGCGAAATCATCGAAAGCTGCGACTCGCGGATTTCGATGTGATCCGTCTCCAGCGCCACCGTCGCCCGTTTGGCGAGCGGCGTATTGCTCGACGTGATCGCGATGACCGTCGCGCCCTGTTGCATCGCCACTTCGAGTACGCGCAAAAGCTCGGGCGCCCTGCCCGATTTCGACACCGCGACGATCACATCGCCCTTGCCGAGGAGCGCAGCGGACGCCGCCTGCATGTACAGGTCGCCGTAGGCGATGGTCGGAATGCCGAAGCGGAAGAACTTGTAGTGCGCGTCCTGCGCGACGATGTTCGAATTTCCGAGCCCGTAGAACTCGATGCGCCGCGCGCCGTTCAGGATATCGATCGCGCGCTCGACGTTCTCGAAGTTCAGATGCTCGCGCAACTGCAGGATCGCGGATACGGTGTTGTCCAGCACCTTCGCGCCGAAATCGGTGGCCGTGTCGCCGAGATGCACCTGGCTATGGCTCACCGGAATCGTGCCGGTCAGGCCGGTCGCGAGTTTGAGTTTGAAGTCGGACAGACCCTGGCAACCGAGCGAGCGGCAAAAGCGGATCACGGTCGGCTGACTCACGTCCGCCTTGCGCGCGATGTCGATGATCGGATCGTTGATGATCGAGCGCGGATGGTTCAGAGCGAGATCGGCAACGCGCCGCTCGGCGGGTGTCAGCGCATCGCGCATCTGACGAATGCGCTCGAACACCGCCGACGAACCGCTGTTCGCACGGTTCGACAACTGCTCGGAGAGAATCGCGGACACGCCGAGAAACGCCGGATATTCCGCCGTGATGATGTACGTGGGAATGCCCGACAGATACTGCTGAAAGCGCCCTTTCGCCTCGAAACGCTCGCGAAACGGCGACTTGTGGAACAGTTCACCCAGCTTCAGGACGATGCCCCCGCCGATATAGATGCCGCCCAGCGCACCCAGCGTCACTGCGATGTTGCCGGAGAACGTGCCGAGGATCGCGCAGAAGCAGTTCACCACTTCGAGCGCGAGCGCTTCGCCTTGCAGGGCGCGGTTCGTGACGTCGGCGGCGGTGAAGGTTTCGGAGACCGTGACGTTGTCGCGCTCGGCGAGCGCCCGGTAGATCAGCTCGAGCCCTTGTCCGGCGCACACGCGTTCGAAAGAAACGTGTGGAAACTTGCGGCGCGCATAGCGCATCACGACGTCTTCGCGTTCGTCGAACGGCGAGAACGTGGCGTGGCCGCCTTCGCTGCCGAGCGCGATCCAGCGGTCATCCGCCGGAATCAGACCCGACACGCCCAGACCCGTGCCTGGCCCGAGCAGGCCGATCACGCTGTTCTGCCGGCGCGAGCCGCCGCCCACCTGTTCGCGCTGCGCGTCGGTCAAGCCGGGCAGCGCCATCGCGAGCGCGGTGAAGTCGTTCACGACGAGCAGCGTATCGAAGCCGAGCGCACGGCGCGTCGCCTCGATCGAGAAGCTCCAGTCGTGATTGGTCATCTTCACGTGATCGCCGTCGACGGGATTGGCGCTCGCGATCGCCGCATGATTGACGCGTCCGACCTTCGTGTCCTTCAGATACTGCTGCATCACCTCCGCGATGCCGGGGTAATCGGCCCCCGGATACACGCGGATCTGCCCGATATCGCCAGGCGCGGTCTCCAGCGCGAAGCGCGCGTTCGTGCCGCCGATGTCAGCCAGAAGCCGCGGTCCGTCGGCGTGCTGAGTCGCGGTCTTATGCACACCAGTAGACATCGAGCTTCACTCCTTCAGCGTGGGCCAGCGTCGAGATGGCGTTCTTTTGCGGGGCGGCGAGCGCCGCGTTCAGTACGTCGAGCTTCTTCTGGCCGGCGATGAAGAGATACAACTGTCCGATCTGCTTCAGCGCCGACATCGACAAGCTCACGCGCGCGTGCGGCGCCGCGCCCGGATGCACGGAGATGAAGCGCTCCGGCGTCGAGATCGCAAAATCCCACTCGGGCGCGTCGGCGAAGATCGAGGCCGTATGTCCGTCCTCGCCCATGCCGAGCACGGCGACATCCGGCAGACGGCGGCGCGGATCGGCGTTCAATTCGGCGATGTGCGCTTCCAGCGGCCTGGCCGTATTCACGAGCGGCAGAAAATATGCCGACGCGCCCGCGTTCTGCAAAAGCGTGTCGCGCACGAGCTGCGCGTTGCTCGCGGAATCGGTCTCGGGCACCCAGCGGTCGTCGACGAGCGTCACGTCGATGTGCGCCCAGTCGAGCGGCTCGCGCGAGAGCGTCTGCAAGAACGGCTTCGGGCTCGTGCCGCCCGATACCGCGAGCGTGGCGTGGGCGGTTTGTCCCGTGGCATCGGCCGATGCCGCCCCCCTCGCCGCGAGGGATGCCTTCAGCGCGTCGCCCACGGCTTTCGCCAGCGCGTCCGAGTGGGCGCGCGGATCGTCGAAAGTGCGAAGCTCGATCATTGCTCCTCCTGCTTGTTCTGGTTTATCGATCCGCCTGCTGCCCGCACCATCGCAACGGCGGGCGAAGCGGTCTCTTGTATTCCATGTTCGCCGCGCGCCTCTTTGGGGCCGCGTCGGCATCACGCCGTCAGTTTTCTTCTTCGAGCCAGCATGTGCCGGCCTGCGCAAGCATCGCGCTCGACGCGGCCGGCCCCCACGTGCCCGCCGCGTAAGGCTTCGGCTTGTTCGTCGCCGACGCCCACGCGTTCAGGATCGGCTCGACCCAGCGCCACGCCGCCTCCTGCTCGTCGCGCCGCACGAAGAGCGCGAGGCGGCCGTGAATCACGTCAAGCAACAGGCGCTGATACGCCTCCATCTGTCCTTCCTTGAAGAACTGATCGAACGCGAGATCGAGATGCACGCTCGCGAGATTCATGCCCTCGCCGGGCTGCTTCGCCAGGCAATACAGGCGGATGGATTCGTTCGGCTGCAGCCGGATCACGAGACGGTTCGCGCCTGCACGCAACGCGTTCGCGCCGAGCGCCGAATGCGGCACCGCGCGGAAGTTCACGACGATCTCCGCGACGCGGTCCGCGAGCCGCTTGCCCGTGCGCAGAAAGAACGGCACGCCGGCCCAGCGCCAGTTCTCGATTTCCACCTTCAAGGCGACGAAGGTTTCCGTCGTGCTGTCGGGACGCACGCCCGGCTCGGTCGCATACGCCGGCACCGACGTGCCGCGGACGACACCCGCATGATATTGCCCGCGCACCGCGACGCGGCTGATGTCGCGCTCGTCGATGGGCTTCAGCGCCCGCAGCACGCGCAATTTCTCGTCGCGCACGGAGTCGGAATCCATCGAGTGCGGCGGCTCCATCGTCACGATGGAGAGCAACTGCAGCAAATGGTTCTGCACCATGTCGCGCAGCGCGCCCGTATTGTCGTAGAAGTCGCCGCGCGCTTCCACGCCCAGTTCTTCCGCGATCGTGATCTGGATGCTCTCGACCCACTCGCGGCGCCACAGCGGCTCGAACAGCACGTTGCCGAAGCGCAGCGCGAGCAGGTTCTGCACCGGCTCCTTGCCGAGATAGTGATCGATCCGGTAGATCTGCTCTTCCTGGAAGATCTCGCCGACGGCGTCGTTGATGGCGTTCGACGATTTCAGGTCGTAGCCGAGCGGCTTCTCGAGCACGATGCGCGCATTCTGGTTCAGCCCGACGTCGGCGAGCGCGCGGCAGATCGGCACGAAAAGCTTCGGGCTCGTCGCGAGATAGAAGACGCGCGTGCCGTCGAATCGTGCAAGCGCGTCGCGCAGCACGACGAAATCCTCCGCGCGTCCGAGGTCGAGTCCGACGTACTGGAAGCGATCGAGAAAACTGCGCCATACGGCGTCGTCGACACCGTCTTTCGTCGATACGTGCGGTTTAACGTGGCTCTCGACCCAGGCGCGGTATTCGCCCTGCTCCAGCGCTTCCCGCGCGACAGAAACGATCTTGCCCGCCGGATTGAGCATGCCCGCGCGATGCGCCTCGAAGAGCGCGGGAAGGATCTTGCGCATCGAAAGATCGCCGGTGCCGCCGAAGAGTACGAAGATGAAATTCGAGTCGCTTTGCATGAGTCTGAACGCGGGTTCGAGAACTGGATGTGAGTCGAATCGGGCGTGCCGCCCAAGAGACCACGAATGACGCCGTAGTCCGATAAAATTTTTTTTGACACTGAATTGTAGTTTAACTACAATCCAAATCAAGAGGAAATGTCACTGACCGGAAATTAGCCACGCGAATCAAACCAACTGGCGACCGCTTTTATCCGGCTGGACGTTCTGTGCGCATGGTAACGGAGGCCACGGCTCACCGCTTTCCACGGAAGGCGTGCCCGTGATTCCGCTGCGCCCGGCCTCGCGCCTCGCCGTCGAGTGCGTCCTTCGGGGCAAGGTTTGAACGGCCGGGGCAAAAATCAAAAGAGGAGACAGCCGTTGCGATTCAACCCACTCATCTCTTGAGAGCTGTGCGGCCGTACATCGGTCTGCCGGCCCGGCACGCTGCGTTCGTCGTGACTCGCGCTGCCGCTTCCCCGCCGACATCGCCGATTTCCGGCCATCCAGCTTTACCGTTTTTTTGACAAACGCTTCTACCCCATTGCTTCTGGTGGCATCGGGAGCCAATCGTTTCTTGTTCAGGTGTCTGGAGGAGATAAACAATGAAAGTCCGTAAGCTCATGGGCGCGCTGTGCGCCGCAGGTCTTCTGTGCGGCGCGACGGCGTCGGCGGTTCAGGCTGCCGAAGCCGTTTCCGTGCTGCACTGGTGGACGTCCGGCGGCGAATCCAAGGCTGTCGGCGTGCTGAAGGACGACATGACGAAGCAGGGTTACACCTGGAAGGACTTCGCTGTCGCGGGCGGCGCGGGCGCGGCGGCGATGACCGCACTGAAGACACAGGTGATCTCGGGTAACGCGCCGTCGGCGGCGCAGATCAAGGGCCCGCTGATCCAGGAATGGGCCGAGCAAGGCGTGCTCGTGCCGATCGACTCCGTCGCGGGTGACTGGAAGAAGAACCTGCCGCCCGAAATCGACAAGATCATCCACGCGGACGGCCACTACGTCGCAGCGCCTTTCTCCGTGCACCGCGTGAACTGGCTGTACATCAACAAGGCTGCGCTGGACAAGGCGGGCGGCAAGGTGCCGACCAACTGGAACGAGTTCTTCCAGGTCGCCGACAAGATGAAGGCCGCGGGCATCATGCCGATCGCGATGGGCGGCCAGCCGTGGCAGGACCTGACGCTGTGGGAAGACGTCGTGCTGTCGCAGGGCGCGGACTTCTACAAGAAGGCGATCGTCGATCTCGACCAGAAGACGCTGACCTCGGACAAGATGGTTCAGGTGTTCGACACGGTCCGCAAGATCCAGGGCTACTTCGACAGCGGCCGCACGGGCCGCGACTGGAACCTCGCGACCGCGATGGTCATCAACGGCAAGGCCGGCATGCAGTTCATGGGCGACTGGGCGAAGGGCGAATTCGCCGGCGCGAACAAGAAGGCGGGCGCGGACTACATTTGCGCGCCGGTGCCGGGCACGGAAAAGGCCTACACGTTCAACGTCGACTCGTTCGTGTTCTTCCAGCAGAAGGGCCAGAAGGCCGCGACGCCGGGCCAGCTCGCGCTCGCGAAGACCATCATGACGCCGGAGTTCCAGGAGCAGTTCAGCCTGAACAAGGGGTCGATCCCGGTGCGTCTCGGCGTGCCGATGGACAAGTTCGACGACTGCGCGAAGAAGTCCTACTCTGATGAACAGACGGCGATCAAATCGGGCGGCTATGTTCCGTCGCTCGCGCACGGCATGGCTCAGGGCGACGCCGTCGCGGGCGCCATGACCGACGTCGTGACGAAGTTCATGAATTCGTCACAGGATTCGAAGAGCGCGGTCGCCGCACTCGCGAACGCCGCCAAGACGAAGTAAAGGCGTTTTCCGCCCGGCGTGTGCCCATGCATGCGCCGGGCGGCGCAAAACGCAGGACTGCATCTGTAACGTCGCATCTTTCAGCGCCAGCAGGCATTCGCCACAGAAGCGCAAGTCAGTGCACCTAAACGCACGAAAGCGCCGGCGCATCTTCCAGGAGTCGAGTCGTGACTGCCTCCATCACCGCGGACAAGAAGCCGCAAAACCCGCCCCGTCGCGTCTCACCGACGGCGGCGCTCGCCGATCGTCTGATTCCGAAGCTGGTGCTCGCTCCCAGCGTCGTGATCGCGCTCATTTTCGTCTACGGCTTCATCGCCATCACCGGGTATCTGTCACTCTCCGAATCGCGGCTCATGCCGCGCTACGATTTCGCGGGCCTGGACCGTTATCGACAGCTCTTCGCCAACGACGTCTGGTGGACTTCCGCCGCCAATCTCGGCTGGTTCGGCATTCCGTTCATCGGCATTTGCGTGTTCCTCGGCCTTTTCCTGGCCATCCTTCTCGACCAGAAGATCCGCAACGAAGGCGCATTGCGCGCCATCTTCCTGTACCCGATGGCGCTCTCCTTCATCGTGACGGGCACCGCGTGGCAGTGGATTCTCAACCCCGGCCTGGGTCTGGAGAAAGTGTTCCATGACTGGGGCTGGACGAGCTTCTCGTTCAACTGGCTGGGCGACCCGGACAAGGCGATTTTTTGCGTCGTGATCGCGGCCGTCTGGCAATCGACAGGCTTCGTGATGGCGCTGTTCCTCGCCGGCCTGCGCGGCGTCGACAGCGAAATCTTCAAGGCCGCGCAGATGGACGGCGCGGGTTTGCCGACCATCTACCGCAAGATCGTGATTCCGAGCATGCGGCCGGTGTTCTTCTCCGTGCTGCTGATTCTTTGCCACATCACGATCAAGACCTTCGACCTCGTCGTCGCGTTGACGGCCGGGGGACCGGGCACGTCATCGTCGCTGCCGGCGATCTTCATGTACACGTTCTCGTTCAACCGCGGTCAACTCGGCGTGGGCGCCGCATCGTCGATGATGATGCTCGCCACGGTCGTCGCGGTGCTCGTGCCGCTCATGTATCTCGAATCGAGGAGCACTCGCAATGCAGCCTAAGATGACTTTGAGCCGCGCCGTCATCTACGCGGTGCTCATACTGTTCGCGCTCTACTTCCTGTTCCCGATCTACGTGATGCTGTCGACATCCTTCAAGGATCTCGACCAGCTTCGCACGGGCAACCTGCTCACGCCGCCCACGCACTTCACCTTCGCGCCGTGGGTCAAGGCATGGCAGGAAGCGTGTACCGGCGTGCGCTGCGAGGGCATGGAGCCGTTCTTCATGAACTCCGTGCGCATGGTGATTCCGGCCGTGCTGATTTCGTCGTTCATCGGTGCGTTCAATGGCTATGTGCTCACGCACTGGCGCTTTCGCGGCGCGGACGGCCTGTTCACGATGCTGCTCGTCGGCTGCTTCATCCCCTTCCAGGCAATCCTGCTTCCGATGGCGCGCCTGCAAGGTTTTCTCGGCCTGTCGAACACGACGACCGGCCTCGTGCTCGTCCACGTGATCTACGGCATCGCGTTCACGACGATGTTCTTCCGCAACTTCTACGTGAGCATTCCGTCCGAGCTCGTGAAGGCGGCGCGCATCGACGGCGCGGGCTTCTTCACGATCTTCACGAAGATCCTTCTGCCGGTGTCGCTGCCGATCTTCATGGTGTGCCTCATCTGGCAATTCACGCAGATCTGGAACGACTTCCTGTTCGGTATCGTGTTTTCGGGCGTGGATTCCATGCCGATCACGGTCGCGCTGAACAACCTGGTGAACACGTCGACGGGCGTGAAGGAATACAACGTCGACATGGCGGGCGCGATCATCGCCGCATTGCCGACGATTCTCGTCTACATGATCGCCGGACGTTATTTCGTGCGCGGGCTGACGGCCGGCGCGGTGAAGGGTTAATTCGAGCAGTTTCGAAAGATAGAGGATTCACATGGCAAGCCTTTCCATCCGTGACGTGTACAAGACCTACCCGAACGGGGTGCCGGTTCTCAAGGGCGTCAACATCGACATCGAGGACGGTCAGTTCCTGATCCTCGTCGGCGGCTCGGGCTGCGGCAAATCGACCTTGCTCAACATGATCGCGGGTCTCGAGACCGTGACCCGCGGCGACATCATGATCGACGGCAAGACGGTCAACAACCTCTCGCCCAAGGATCGCGATATCGCGATGGTGTTCCAGTCCTATGCGCTCTACCCTTCGATGAGCGTGCGCGACAACATCTCGTTCGGCCTGAACATCCGCAAGGTGCCGAAGGACGAACAGAAGAAGATCGTCGATCGCGTATCGGAGACGCTGCAGATCGGTCATTTGCTCGATCGCAAGCCGGGGCAGCTGTCGGGCGGCCAGCGTCAGCGCGTCGCGATGGGCCGTGCGCTCGCACGCGATCCCGTGATGTTCCTGTTCGACGAGCCGCTCTCGAACCTCGACGCGAAGCTGCGCATCGAGATGCGCTCCGAAATCAAGCTGCTGCATCAGCGCCTCGGCACGACGATCGTCTACGTAACGCACGATCAGATCGAAGCAATGACGCTCGGCGACCGCATCGCGGTGATGAAGGACGGCATCGTGCAGCAGTTCGGCGCGCCGCAGGAAATCTACGATTCGCCTTCCAACCTGTTCGTGGCCGGCTTCATCGGCGCGCCGCCGATGAACTTCATCGCCGGCAAGCTCGTCGAATCGGGCTCGGGCGTCGGTTTGCAGCTCGACACCGGTATCGCGCAGAAAGTGCTGAATTTGCCGTTCGACGCGGGCCGCCTGCGCGGCAAGGTCGGCCAGGACGTGATTCTCGGCCTGCGCCCCGAGCGCATCACCGATTCGCGCAGCGCGCACGACGTTTCCGATTCGAGCCTGCAGCCGGTCGACGTGCGCGTCGACGTGATCGAGCCGACCGGGCCGGACACGCTCGTGTTCGCGCAGGTGAACGGCAAGCGCATCGTGTCGCGCGTGCATCCGGCGTCGAATCCGCAGCCGATGTCGAACATGACGCTGCTGTTCGATGTGTCGAAGGCCGTGTTGTTCGATCCGAAGACGGAAGAACGGCTGGCCTGAGCCCGCTGTTCCATCGACCTCCGACGCCACGGCTTGCCGTGGCGTCTTTCATGGTGCGGCCGATACAAGGCACAATCGGCGTTTTGCATCTGGATCCGCCTGCGCCGCATGACTCTTCTCACCTCGCATCCCGAACTCGCCTGGACCCCGTCTGACGGTCCCGATCCTTTCATCGGCCTCGAAGCGCTCGACGACCCCGCCGTGCAAGCCTGGGTCGATAACCAGAACCGCCGCACCGAAGGCGCTTTCGGCAACACGCCCGAAGCGCGCGCGCTCGCCGCGCGGCTCGAAAAAGCGTACACGTCGCAGGACCGCATCGTGTCGTGCTCGCGCTATGGCGACTGGGCCTACAACACCTGGCAGGACGACGCGCATCCGCTTGGCATCGTGCGCCGCACGCCGTGGAGCGCATGGCTCGCGGGCACGCCAGTCTGGGAAACGATTCTCGACGTCGACGCGCTCGATCTCAACACCCACGACGACGACACCCGCTGGTCACTCGCCGACTTCGACATGCTCTACCCCGATTACGATCGGGCGCTCGTGAGTCTGTCGCCGGGCGGCTCGGACGCGTGCATCGTGCGCGAGTTCGATATCGCGTCGAAAAGCTTTGTCGCGGATGGCTTCGTACTGCCCGATGTCGGCAAGCACGATATCTCGTGGATCGATCGCGACACGGTCTACGTCGGCTGGGACGACAGCAGGACGAACCCGCGCCCCGCGCTGACGACCTCGGGCTTTCCGCGCGAGGCCCGGCGCTGGAAGCGCGGCACGCCGCTCTCGGATGCGCCCGTCGTCTTCGAAGGCAACCGGCGCGACGTGTCGGCGGGCGTGGATTACGACCCGATCGAAAAACTGCATCTGGCATCGCGCGCGGTGACGTTCTACGACACGCTCAACTACTGGCTCGACGAGACGTCGAACGAATGGCGCCAATTCGACCTGCCGGCGCACGCGGAAATCGAGCACTGGAACGGCTGGCTCTTCGTGACGCCGCGCAAGTTCTGGAACGTGGGCGGTCGGCGCCACGCGCCCGGCACGCTGACCGTCATCCGGCGTGAGGCGTTTCTCGCAGGCTCGCGCCAGTTCACCGCGCTCTTCACGCCGTCGGAGCGCCTCGTCCTCGCGGGAATCGATTTCACGAAGCACTGGCTGATCGTCTCGCAGATGGACGACGGCGCGCCGCGCGTCACGCTGCTGCGCCCGAGCGCGATGCTCGAAGGCGAGTGGCAAGCGCGCGACTTCGCGCTGCCGCAAGCGAGCCAGTCCTGGGTCGATTCGATCGACAGCGAGCGCGACGACACCGTGCTCATCCACGTCGAGCACTTTCTGATGCCGCCGTCGCTATATCACGCGGATCTCGCGAGCGACGCGCCGTGGCAATTGCTCGCGCGTCTTCCCGCGCAATTCGATGCGACGGGACTCTCGGCCGTGCGCCGCCACGCGATCGCGCCAGACGGCGAGCGCATTCCCTACTGGCTGATCGGACGTGAGGTCGAAACCTGCACGGACGCGCGCCCTTGTCTGCTCTATGGCTATGGCGGCTTCGAAGTCGCGCTCGATCCCGGCTACGACGCGACGACCGGCATAGCGTGGCTCGAGCGCGGCGGGCTTTACGCGGTCGCGAACATCCGCGGCGGCGGCGAATTCGGTCCGGCCTGGCATCAGGCGGCATTGCGCGAGAACCGTCAGGTTTCCTTCGACGATTTCAACGCGGTGGCCGAGGCGCTCGTCAAAACGGGTGTCACCGCGCCCGGGCAACTGGCGATCCGCGGCGGCAGCAACGGCGGCCTGCTCACAGGTGTCTGCATGGTCCAGCGGCCCGAGCTGTTCGGCGCGGTGCTGTCGGAAGTGCCGCTGCTCGACATGGCGCGCTTTCACTTGCTGCTGCAAGGCGCATCGTGGATCGACGAATACGGCGACCCCGACGACGCCGGCGATCTGCGTCATCTGATGGCGTACTCGCCCTATCAGAACGTGAAGGCGGATGTTGCCTATCCGCCGGCGCTTTTCACGTCATCGACGAGCGACGATCGCGTGCATCCCGGCCACGCGCGCAAGATGGCGGCGAAGATGCAAGCGCAAGGTCATGCGAACGTCTGGTATCAGGAAACCGGCGAAGGCGGCCACGGCGCGGGCGTCGAGCCGGAAGCGATCGCGCAGGCGGAATCGGCCGCGTTCACCTTTCTCGCATCGACGATCGGGCCGCTCGGCTGACAATTGCGTGCTTCTTCGCGAAACGGTCCATTTCGCGCGCGCAACGCCGCGGATTTGCCGATTCGAATTCCTTCGATACGTCGCTCCGTTTCGGACACGTATAGTGACAAGCATTCCTTGTTGCAGCACGAAAGCCGGTTTCGTCGACAAAACCGGCAAGCGAGTAAAGCCAGCGTTGAGGAGCGCGGGCCCGGCAAACAGGGAATATTCACTGACCGAAGCAACCCGATCGGAACACCTTTGACCCTGGCTTACCCGATCATCGACGCAAGGACATTGCCTATCGACCCATGCCGCAGTCCCACATGAACCGGTCTTTCACCTTTTGACCCAAGGATCTGACCGATCTCGCATAAAACGGCCTTCGACGCGGAACACATCTTTGACCCAGACGTACCCCTCAAGGACCCGATGAGCATCACCTTCCGACCTCGCCTTCGCGCGAGGTTTTTCTTTTGCGCGTCCGTAAAGCCGCGCGGCGCTCAGACTTTCACGGGCACCGCATGCGAGCGCAACACCAGGGTGCGTCCAGCGAACGTCAACACGCCGCATACGCCGATCACGATGCCCATGCCGTGCGGCGATACATCGTGAAAAAGCCCGACCGCGAGGCTCGCGAGCGCGCCGAGCGCAAGCTGCATCGCGCCGAAGACGGCGGCGGCCGCGCCCGCATTGCGCGGATAGCGGTGCATCAGTTCGGTCGTGCAGTTGGCCGACAGCAAGCCGACCACACCGACGACGAAGAACAGCGTCGCGACGATCGACCACAGGCCGCCCCAGCCCGTCAGCGACACGAGCGCGACCGCGAGCGCGGCCGCGACGCTCACGAACGACGCGGCCGAGATCATCTTCATCGCGCCGACGCGGCCGACGAATCGGGTGTTGAGCACATTGCCCGCGATGATGCCGACGATGTTCAGCCCGAACAGCAGCCCGTAGTACTGCGGCTTCACGTGAAAGTAATCGATATAGACGAACGGCGTCGCGGTGATGTACGCGAACATCGACGCGAACGCCATGCCGCCGCACATCATGTGGCCCCAGGTGACGGGATCGGTCAGCAAGTGGCCATACGCGGCGAACGACTTGCCGACCGCCGCGCTCGCGCGCTTCTCCTTCGGCCAGGTCTCGGGCACGCGCAGGAAGGCGGTCACCGCGCATGTCAGGCCGAAGAGCGTGAGCGCGACGAACACGACACGCCAGCCGCCGAGCAGCAGTAATTGCCCGCCGATCAGCGGCGCGAGCAACGGGCCGATCGACGTGACGATGGAAAGCATCGACAGCACACGGGCGGCGTCGCCCGGTTCGTGCGCATCGCGGGCGATGGCGCGCGCGAGCACCGATGCCGCACCCGCGCCGAGCGCTTGCAGAAAGCGCACGAGGACGAGCGCATCGATGGACCATGCCGCCGCGCAGCCGATGCTCGCGAGCGCATACAACGCGATGCCGCCGAGCAGGACGGGCCGGCGGCCGTAGGCGTCGGACATCGGGCCATAGAGCAGCATGCCGAACGAGAAGCCGAACATGAAGCTCGTGAGCGTGCTTTGCGCGGCGGCCGGGCTTGTGCCGAACGAGGCGGCGAGCGAAGGCAGGCTCGGCAGATACATGTCGATCGACAGCGGGCCGCACGCGGCGAGCGCGCCGAGCAACAGGATCAGCCGGCCATCTGGACGGCGACGGATGGTGTCGGGCATGGAGTTCGCAGGACGGGAATGCGTGGATGCGACGCGGCTTCGTGCCGCGCAAGCGATCGGCCATTGTACGCGACGCCCCGCCGTGATCCGGCCCCGATCGCCGCGTTGCGATAAGCTCGTCGCTTGCTTCTTTCTCTTTGCATCGATCCGATGACCGCCTTTCTTCTGATCTGGAGCCCCAGGAAGTGGCCGTGGCCCGAGTTGCCCGACATCGCGCGGCGCGTGGCCGCCGGCGATGCCGTCGCCGATGCATGGGGCTGCGGCACCGCGCGCGGGCTCTTGCCGGGCGACCGGGTGTTCGTTCATCGCGTGTCGCAGGAACCGAAGGGCGTGTTCGCGTCGGGCTGGGTGACGCGCGCGCCGTACGAAGTGCCCGACGCCGGAGCAAAGCGCGGCTATCGGCTGTGCATCGATTTCGTGTACGACTGGCTCGTCGATGCGCACGCGGACGTCGTCGTCACGCGCGACGAATTGCGGGCGCATCCGTTCTCGGTGCAGACGTGGGACGCACAGATGTCCGGCACGCTCATCAAGCCGATGGCCGAGGGCGCGCTGGAAAAGCTCTGGGCCGAGCGAACCGGAAGGCGCCCGCGGCCTCCCGCGCCTGCCGCCCCAGCGACGCCCGGCGAGGCGGGCGGCCACGCCGCGCGCAAACCCGCGAGGCGATCGCGCTCGCCATAGGCGCGACACCGCCCGTTCGCAACGACTCCGGTACAATTTCAGCATCGTTTCTTCGCGTCGGACCGCGCGTCTTGCACGCCGCGCTCGTCGCCGCTCGAGCCCGGTCGGCCCTTCGCGACTCCCGCTTCCATTTTCAGCGCAGGCCCTCATCCATGTCCAAGAATCAAGTTCTCTTCGAACGCGCCCAGCGAACCATTCCCGGCGGCGTGAACTCGCCGGTGCGTGCGTTCCGCTCGGTCGGCGGCACGCCGCGCTTCATCGAGCGCGCGCAAGGCGCGTATTTCTGGGATGCGGACGGCAAGCGCTATATCGACTACATCGGTTCGTGGGGCCCGATGATTCTCGGCCACGTTCATCCCGAGGTGCTCGACGCCGTGCAGCGCGTGCTCGCGGACGGCTTTTCCTTCGGCGCCCCGACCGAAGCCGAAATCGAGATCGCCGAGGAAATCTGCAAGCTCGTACCGTCCATCGAACAGGTGCGCATGGTGTCCTCCGGCACCGAAGCGACGATGAGCGCGCTGCGCCTCGCGCGCGGCTTCACGAACCGCAGCCGCATCATCAAGTTCGAGGGCTGCTATCACGGCCACGCGGACAGCCTGCTCGTCAAGGCCGGTTCGGGCCTCCTGACGTTCGGCAATCCGACGTCCGCAGGCGTGCCCGCCGATATCGCCAAGCACACGACCGTGCTCGAGTACAACAACGTCGAGCAACTCGACGAGGCGTTCAAGGCATTCGGGTCGGAGATCGCGTCGGTGATCGTCGAGCCGGTCGCGGGCAACATGAATCTCGTGCGCGCGACGCCCGAATTCCTCAACGCGCTGCGCGAGCGCTGCAGCGAGTACGGCGCCGTGCTGATTTTCGACGAAGTGATGTGCGGCTTTCGCGTCGCGCTCGGCGGCGCGCAGGAGGTCTACGGCATCAAGCCGGACCTCACGTGCCTCGGCAAGGTCATCGGCGCCGGCATGCCGGCGGCTGCGTTCGGCGGACGCCGGGACATCATGGCGCATCTCGCGCCCTTGGGCGGCGTCTATCAGGCAGGCACGCTTTCGGGCAATCCGATCGCCGTGGCCGCGGGCCTCAAGACGCTGCAACTGATCCAGCGCCGCGGTTTCTACGACGATCTCGCCAGGCAGACGCGCAAGCTCGTCGACGGCCTCAGCGCCGCCGCCCGCGAGGCGAAAGTGCCCTTCTCCGCGGATTCGATCGGCGGCATGTTCGGCCTGTATTTCATGGATCGCGTGCCGGGCAGCTTCGCGCAGATCCAGCAGGGCGACACCCGCCGCTTCAACGCGTTCTTCCACGCGATGCTCGATGCGGGCGTGTACTTCGCGCCGTCGGCGTTCGAAGCGGGCTTCGTGTCGAGCGCGCACGACGACGCCGTGATCGACGCGACGATCGACGCCGCGCGCGGCGCGTTCGCGTCGCTCGCCGCCTGACGCTCGCGGGCCGCGCCGATGTTCTCGCAAACCGACTTCACGTATATGGAGCGCGCGCTCGCGCTCGCCTCGAAGGGCATGTATACGACCACGCCGAATCCGCGCGTGGGCTGCGTGCTCGTCAAGAACGGCGAAGTGATCGGCATGGGCTACACGCAGCCGGCCGGCCAGGATCACGCCGAAGTGCAGGCGCTGAAAGACGCGCGTTCGCGCGGCAAGGATCCGCGCGGCGCGACGGCGTATGTGTCGCTCGAACCGTGCAGCCATTTCGGGCGAACGCCGCCGTGCGCGCACGCGCTCATCGACGCGCGCGTCGAAAAAGTGATCGCGGCGATGGAGGACCCGAACCCGTCGGTGTCCGGGCGCGGACTCACGATGCTGCGCGATGCGGGCATCGACGTTCGCTGCGGGCTGCTCGCGAACGAGGCGCACGAGATGAACATCGGCTTCGTGTCGCGCATGACGCGCCGCCGTCCGTGGGTGCGCATGAAGGTCGCGGCCACCCTCGACGGCCGCACCGGCCTGCCGACCGGCGAAAGCCAGTGGATCACCGGCGAGGACGCACGCGCCGACGGCCATGCGTGGCGCGCCCGCGCCTGCGCGATCCTGACGGGCATCGGCACGGTACGGGAGGACGATCCGCAACTGACCGTGCGCGCGGTCGACACGCCGCGCCAGCCACAACGCGTGCTGATCGACAGCCGTCTCGACGTGCCGAACGAAGCGCGCATTCTCGAGGGCGCGCCGCCGTGGATCTTCCATGCCGCCGACGCCGATCCCGCCCGCATCGACGCGCTGCGTGAGAAAGGCGCGGATCTGATCGAGCTGTCCAACGAGCACGGCAAGGTCGATTTGCCCGCGATGCTCACCGCGCTCGCCGATCGTGGCATCAACGAGCTGCACGTGGAAGCGGGTCACAAACTGAACGGCTCGCTGTTGCGCGAGGGCTGCGTCGACGAACTGCTGATTTATCTCGCGCCGAGCCTGCTTGGCAGCGCGCCGGGCATGTTCGACTTCGCGCCGCCCGATACGCTCGACGCGCGGCCCCATCTGAAATTTCATCGCATCGACCGGCTCGGGGACGATTTGCGCATACTTGCGCGCTTCGCCGAGGCGAACGTCGCGCGCTGATTGCACACCGATTTCAAGGAACGAAGCCGATGTTTACAGGAATTGTCGCGGCGGTGGGCCGCATCGAAAAGGTCACGCCGCTCGGTTCGGAACCCGAAGCGGGCGTTCGCCTGACGGTCGCCGCGGGCGATCTCGATCTCGCCGATGTCGAACTCGGCGATAGCATCGCGATCCAGGGCGCGTGCATGACGGTGATCCAGAAGTCGTCCAATGCGTTCGATGTCGAAGTGTCGCGCGAAAGCCTCAACAAGACGGTCGGGCTCGGCGCAGCGGGCGTCGAAGTGAATCTGGAGAAGGCGTTGCGCGCCCACGACCGGCTCGGCGGGCATCTCGTTTCCGGGCACGTCGATGGACTGGGCGTCGTGTCGAAGTTCGAACCCGTCGGCGAATCGCATGAACTGCGCATCGTCGCGCCGAAGGACATCGGCAAATATCTGGCTTACAAAGGCTCGGTGACGGTGAACGGCGTGAGTCTTACCGTGAACTCCGTGAGCGACCGTGCCGACGGCTGCGAATTCTCCATCAACCTGATTCCGCATACCGTTGAAGTCACGACGCTCAAGGCGCTTTCCAGAGACGCGAAGGTCAATCTGGAAATCGATCTGATCGCGCGATATGTCGAACGGATGATGAGCGCGCGCTAATCTGAGCCTCTTTTGCGCGGCGCCGGGGCCACTCGTTGGCCACGAAGGCCTCCCGCCCGTCTGCCCGCCGATTTCACCGACTGTCCATCGTCCGTGGCGTAAAATACGCGCTTTCCCCAAACCGGACCCGCACGGGACGTCATCATGTCGCTCGCCTCCACTCCTGAGATCATCGCTGAACTGAAAGCCGGCCGGATGGTGATCCTCGTCGACGAAGAAGACCGCGAAAATGAAGGCGATCTCGTCGTCGCCGCCGAATTCGTGACGCCCGAAGCCATCAACTTCATGGCGAAGCACGGCCGCGGGCTCATCTGTCTCACGCTCACGCAGGAGCGCTGCAGGCAACTGAACCTGCCGCTCATGACGCATCGAAACGGCACGCAGTACGGCACGGCTTTCACGGTCAGCATCGAAGCCGCCGAGGGCGTGACGACCGGCATTTCCGCCTCGGACCGTGCAAGGACGATCGCCACGGCGGTCGCCCACGACGCGCGCGCCGAGCATATCGTTCAGCCGGGCCACGTGTTCCCGATCATGGCGCAGCCGGGCGGCGTGCTCGTGCGAGCGGGCCACACCGAAGCGGGCTGCGATCTGACCGCGCTCGCGGGCCTCACGCCCGCCGCGGTGATCTGCGAGATCATCAAGGACGACGGCGAGATGGCGCGCCTTCCGGACCTCATTCAATTCGGCGAGCAGCACGGCATCAAGATCGGCACGATCGCCGATCTGATCCACTACCGCAGCCGCACCGAGTCGATCATCGAGAAAGTCTGCGAGCGCACGATGCAGACCGCGCACGGCCCGTTCCGCGCGGTGCTGTATCGCGACGAGCCGACGCACTCGCCCCATATCGCGCTCGTGCGCGGCACACCGCATCCCGACCGCGACACGCCGGTGCGCGTGCACGAGCCGCTCTCGGTGCTCGATCTGCTCGAAATCGATTCGTCGACGCACTCGTGGACCATCGACGCCGCGATGAAGGAAATCGCCGCGCGCGATCTCGGCGCGATCGTCATGCTCAATTGCGGCGACACGAAGGAGCATCTCGTCGACGTGTTCCGCGCCTTCGACCAGAAGGACAAGGCGGCCGAACTGAAGCGCCGCCCGATCGACTTCAAGACCTACGGCATCGGCGCGCAGATTCTGCGCGATATCGGCGTCGGCAAAATGGAAGTGCTCGCGACGCCGCGCAAGCTCGGCAGCATGTCGGGCTACGGGCTAGAAGTGACGGGCTTCGTGCCGATGCCCGGCTGCCCCGCCACCGCCGCGCCGACGGAAACCGCCATCACCCAGTTGCGCTCGGCCTGAGACCGCCGGCCCGCACAACCCTATTCCACACAATTCCAAGGGAAGACCTCATTCATGGAAATCGGACAATATCAGCCGAACCTCGACGGTGACGGCTTGCGCATCGGCATCGTGCAGTCGCGCTTCAACGAACCGGTGTGCAACGGCCTCGCCGACGCCTGCATCGAAGAGCTGGAGCGCCTCGGCGTGATCGGCCAGGACGTGCTGCTCGTCACCGTGCCGGGCGCGCTCGAAATTCCGCTCGCGCTGCAGAAGCTCGCGGAATCCGGCCAGTTCGACGCACTGATTGCGCTCGGCGCCGTCGTGCGCGGCGAGACGTATCACTTCGAGCTCGTGTCGAACGAGAGCGGCTCGGGCATCTCGCGTATCGCGCTCGATTTCGGCATTCCGGTCGCGAACGCCGTGCTGACGACCGAAAACGACGAGCAGGCCGTTGCCCGCATGACCGAAAAGGGCCGCGACGCCGCGCGCGTGGCGGTCGAAATGGCGAATCTGTCCGTCGCGCTCGAGCAGCTCGACGGCGATGACGAAGACGAAGACGAAGAAGACGAGGACCGCGCATGAAGAGCGCACGACGCCGTTCGCGCGAACTCGCGACGCAAGGGCTTTATCAATGGTTGCTGTCGGGCGCGCCCGCCGGCGAAATCGACGCGCAACTGCGCAACGCGCAAGGCTTCGACAAGGCCGATCAGGCGCATCTCGATGCGATCCTGCACGGCGTGATCAAGGAATCCGCCGCGCTGTCCGAGCAGTTGCAGCCGTGCCTCGACCGCCCGATCGAGCAGTTGTCGCCGGTCGAGCGCGCGGTGCTGCTCGTGGCCGCGTTCGAGTTCAAGCATCACATCGACGTGCCGTATCGCGTCGTCATCAACGAGGCGGTCGAGCTGACGAAGACCTTCGGCGGCTCGGACGGCTACAAATACGTGAACGGCGTGCTCGACAAGCTCGCCGTCGTCATGCGCCCGACCGAGGCGCAGGCGCGCGGACGCGGAGCATAAATGGGCCAGGGTGCGGAACCTCTCGTGCGGCTGGCGTCGCGCGTCGATGCAATCGAGCCGTTCTATGTGATGGAGCTGATGAAAGAGGCTCAGGCGCTCGAACGCGCGGGCCGCGACGTCATCCACATGAGCATCGGCGAGCCCGACTTCACCGCGCCCGAGCCCGTGATCCACGCCGCCGCCGATGCGTTGAAGCGCGGCGTCACGCAGTACACCAACGCGCTCGGCATCACGCCGCTGCGCGAGGCGATCGCGCGGCATTATCGCGATACGTTCGGCCTGACGGTCGATCCGGAGCGCATCGTGGTAACGGCGGGCGCGTCGGCGGCGCTGCTGCTCGCGTGCATGGCGCTTGTCGATAACGGCGACGAAGTGCTGATGCCCGATCCATGCTACCCGTGCAACCGGCACTTCGTGTCGGCGGCCGATGGCAAACCGGTGCTCATCGCGAGCGGTCCAGCCGAGCGCTTTCAGTTGACGGCGGAACATGTCGAGGAAAGCTGGGGACCGGCCACACGCGGCGTGCTCCTCGCGTCGCCGTCGAATCCGACGGGCACGTCGATCGAGCCCGATGAACTCCGGCGCATCGTCGACACGGTGCGCGCACGCGGCGGCTTCACGATCGTCGACGAGATCTATCAGGGTTTGAGCTACGACGCGAAGCCCGTGTCCGCCCTCTCCTTCGGTGACGACGTCGTCACCGTGAACAGCTTTTCCAAGTACTTCAACATGACCGGCTGGCGGCTCGGCTGGCTCGTCGTGCCGCGCTCGATGGTGAGCGCGGTCGAAAAGCTGTCGCAGAACCTGTTCATCTGCGCGTCGGCACTCGCGCAGCACGCGGCGCTCGCGTGTTTCGAGCCGCAGACGATCGCGATTTACGAAGCGCGCCGCCTCGAATTCAAGCGTCGACGCGACTACATCGTGCCGGCGCTGCGTTCGCTCGGCTTCGGCGTGCCCGTGGTGCCCGACGGCGCGTTTTACGTTTATGCCGACACGACGACGGTTCATCACCCCGCTGCGGGCAACAGCGACGCACTCACGCACTCGATGCTCCACGACGCGGGCGTCGTGCTCGTGCCGGGCGCGGATTTCGGGTTTCATGCGCCGGAGCGCTATATCCGTCTGTCGTATGCGACGGCGTATTCGAAGCTGGAGGAAGCCGTCGAGCGGCTAGGCACGCTATTCCGCCGATAAAAAGACGTCGCAAGAACGAAAAAAGGGCACCGCAAAGGTGCCCTTTTTCTTTGTGTCCGACCAAACCTTCAAGCGCCGAACTCCGCCGACGCGACGTGCTTCGTTTCTCCATCGCCGTCGTCCTGCGCCGCTGCCTTCTTCGCCGCATCGATCGTCACGTGAACGCGCTTCTCGGTTGCGGTCGAGGCTAGAACCTGCTTCGGCGCAGCCTGAACCGGCGCCTGCGGTGCGTTGATCGGCACGTTGCGACCGCGCGCGACATCGCGCAGACGCGTCCGCTCGGCCAGCACCTTCGCGCCGTAGCCGCCGTCATCCTGCGTCGTCGAGCCCACGTAATAGCGCAGGCCACCGGCCACGGAGCCGCCGCGCGCGATGCAATCCTTCAGCACGAGCGCGCCGACCTTGATGTTCGCGAGCGGATCGAGCGCCGCGTGCGAGCCGCCGAAGTATTCGAACTTGTCGGAATGAACCTTCGACATCACCTGCATCAGGCCCTGCGCGCCGACGCCGCTTTCCGCATACGGGTTGAAGCCCGATTCGATCGCCATGACCGAGAGCAGCAGGAGCGGGTCGAGGCCGACTTCGCGTCCGGTATCGAACGCGGCGCGCACGAGCTCGGCGACCGGCTCTTCCGCCACGCGATAGCGTCGCGCGATGAAGTTCGACACGAGCTTCTGCTCGCGCGTCGACACGAGCACCCGGTCGTCGCGTGCATCGGCGACCACGCGTTGCGTCGGAATCATGCTCGCGAGCATGCCGGCGGACGGCATCGTGCGCGGGTCGAGCCCGTTGGGCGATACGGCGAGGCTGATGCCCCCGGTGAGCTGACGCGTGCTCGCGTCGTCGCCGGCGGCGGCACCGAGCGACGGCCCCGTCGCAGGCGCCTTGAGATCGTCCGATGGAGCCGCGTTAGCAGCGACGTCTACGGGCAGCGTGGAACCGCCAGGCGCGCGATGCACCGCCGAGAACGGCGGCAACGGCTGGCCCGCGAGCAGGCGTGCCGGCCCGGCCTGAACGGCAGCCGACACGAAAGGCATGATCTTTGCGGCAAAGTTCGTGCGCCAGGAAGGCAGCAACCACAATGCAAGCGCGCTGACGACGGCAGCACAACCGACCATCGCGAAGACATGGTGACTCAAACGGCGTCCGCGACGCAGCGCCACGCGCACGATCTGCGCGGCGCGGGTGTCGGAACCCCACCAAACCGAAGTGTTCATCGATACTCCCAATGTTGCATGATTTGCGCAGATGAATACGAATAAAGCGCGTATTCGGAGCGCAAATCAGACACCGCTTGCTCTCGGCAAGCACAAGCGGCATCGGGGATACGGCATGCGCCGTCTGGAAAGCCGATCCGGCAAAAGACTGCCGGGCTGCGCGGCACGAACTGCATGCCCTCATGCGCAATGACCTTCCACGCGAAAGACCGGCGCGAAAAACGCCGGCCAGGACAACCAACCACCGTGAGTCGCCGGGCAGGAACGGCGCAGGCGACGCACGTTGCGTCAGAACAGACCTGAGGCGAAGGTAAAAAGTTTCAAAACCTGCAATGGATGCCAAGCGATTCTAGCAGGGTTTAATTATCCGTCAATGCTATAGACTTGTGTTTCAATTACTTACAGTTATATTGAACAGTGTTCAGCACTCGAAAAGCACGTATGACGGGCGATTCCCGGCGGAATTCACTGAATGTCCCCCAACGCACGGACGCGCACGCAGGTAAAATCGACAATCGCTTGGCGCGCAGCCGCCCCGTCCGTCGAGCTTCATGCTCCGGCGCCTTCGAGTCCACTTTCAACCATCGATGAAATACAAAGATCTGCGCGACTTCATTGCCCGCATCGAGGCGCTCGGTGAACTGCGCCGCATTCGGCAGCCCGTTTCCCCCGTTCTCGAAATCACCGAAGTCTCGGATCGCGTGTTGCGCGCGGGCGGCCCAGCGCTGCTTTTCGAAGCGCCCACCGGCCACACGATGCCCGTGCTCGCCAACCTGTTCGGCACGACCCGGCGCGTCGCACTCGGCATGGGCATCGAGACGGAGGCGCAAGGCGGCGCCGATGTCAGCCTCGGCAGCGACGTCGCCGCGCTCAGTTCGTTGCGCGATGTCGGCAGGCTGCTGTCCGCGCTCAAGGAACCCGAGCCGCCGAAGGGCCTGAAAGACGCGGGCAAACTGCTCTCGCTCGCGAAAGCCGTGTGGGACATGGCACCGAAGTCGGTCAGCGCGCCGCCTTGCCAGGAAGTGGTGTGGGAAGGAAAGGACGTCGATCTCAATCGACTGCCGATCCAGACGTGCTGGCCCGGCGACGCCGGCCCGCTGCTCACCTGGGGTCTCACCGTCACGCGCGGGCCGAACAAGCCGCGCCAGAATCTCGGCATCTATCGGCAGCAGCTCATCGGGCGCAACAAGCTCATCATGCGCTGGCTCGCGCATCGCGGCGGCGCGCTCGACTTTCGCGAGTTCGCGCTCGCGAATCCCGGCAAGCCGTATCCGGTGGCGGTCGTGCTCGGTGCCGATCCCGCGACGATCCTCGGCGCCGTGACGCCCGTGCCCGATTCGTTGTCCGAATATCAGTTCGCGGGCCTTCTGCGCGGCTCGCGCACGGAGCTCGCGAAATGCCTGACGCCGGGCGTCGATACGCTTCAGGTGCCGGCGCGCGCCGAGATCGTGCTGGAAGGCTTCATCTATCCGCAAGACGGCACGCCGCCGCCCGCACCCGAAGGCGCGCCGCCGCGTCCATCGGCTTCTGCCGCCGCGAAATACGAGCACGCTCTCGAAGGGCCGTACGGCGATCACACCGGCTACTACAACGAACAGGAGTGGTTTCCGGTCTTTACCGTCGAGAAAATCACGATGCGCCGCGACGCGCTGTTCCATTCCACTTACACCGGCAAGCCGCCCGACGAGCCCGCGGTGCTCGGCGTCGCGCTGAACGAAGTGTTCGTGCCGCTCCTGCAGAAGCAGTTCACCGAGATCACCGATTTTTATCTGCCGCCCGAAGGTTGCAGCTATCGCATGGCGATCGTGCAGATGAAGAAGAGCTACCCCGGCCACGCGAAGCGCGTGATGTTCGGTGTGTGGAGCTTCCTGCGTCAGTTCATGTACACGAAGTTCATCGTCGTGGTGGATGAAGACGTGAACGTGCGCGACTGGAAGGAAGTCATCTGGGCCATCACGACGCGGGTCGATCCGACGCGCGACACCGTCATGGTCGACAACACGCCGATCGACTATCTCGACTTCGCGTCGCCGGTCGCGGGCCTCGGCTCGAAGATGGGGCTCGATGCGACCAACAAATGGCCCGGCGAGACGAGTCGCGAATGGGGCCGCCCGATCGTCATGGACGAAGCGGTGAAGCGCCGCGTCGATACGCTGTGGACTGAAATCGGACTGGATAAATCATGATCGCAGCCACGCTCTATCGAGGCGATGTCGTCGAGAACACGCACGCGGCGCACGTCGCCGTCGTCGATGCAAACGGACGCCTCGTGCATTCCTTTGGCGATCCGCATCGCGTGACGCTGCCGCGCTCGGCTGCGAAGCCCGCGCAGGCGCTCGCGGTGATCGAAACGGGCGCGCTCGAGCGCTTCGGCTTCACCGACGAAGACCTCGCGCTGATGTGCGGATCGCATAGCAGCGAGCCGCATCATATCGAGCGCGCGCTCGCGATGCTCGCCCGGTCGAACGCGAGCGAAAGCGATCTGCGCTGCGGCGGCCATCCTCCGATCTCGGAGGCGGTGTACAAGGACTGGATCAGGCGCGACTTCACGCCGACTCCCGCCTGCAGCAACTGCTCCGGCAAGCACGCCGGCATGCTCGCCGGCGCGCGGGCGATGAACGCGCCGCCCGGCGATTATCACCTGCCCGATCATCCGTTCCAGACGCACGTGAAGCGCACGGTCGCGCGCGCGGTCGATCTCACCGACGACGCTGTGCAATGGGCCATCGACGGCTGCAATCTGCCGACGCCCGCCTTCCCGCTCGAACGTCTCGCGCGGCTCTATATGAAAATCGCCGCCGCGCCGGACGGCTCGCCGCTTGCGCGCATCCATCGCGCGATGACGTCGCATCCGGAGCTCGTTGCCGGCGAAGGGCGTTTCTGCACGCTGTCGATGCAGGCGTTCGGCGGCACGCTCGTCGGCAAGACGGGCGCGGATGCAAGCTATGCAATCGGCGTGCGCCGCGAACGAGGTCCGATCGGCATCGCGGTGAAGGTCGAGGACGGCAACACGTCGGTGCTCAATGCTGTCGTCGTCCGCGTGCTCGATACGCTCGGCATCGGCACGCAACGGCAACGCGACGCGCTCGCCGCGTTCCGCAATCCGCCGACGCGCAACACGATGAACGTGCCGACCGGCCGTCTCGACGTGAGTTTCGAGCTTCACAACCATCAATAACAATATGCATTCGTGGTCGTTGCTGTCGGACGGTTTCTTTCTGTCGCTGTCGCTGTGTCTGGATATCGGGATCGCCAATGTCGCGATCATTTCGCTTGCGCTGTCGCATGGCTTCAAACCGGGGCTCGTGCTCGGCCTCGGGACATGCTTCGGCGATCTGGTCTATGCGATGCTCGCGCTCGCGGGCATGTCGGCGCTGCTGCAGTTTTCCGCGGTGCGCTGGGTCGTGTGGATCGGCGGTGCGATCGTGCTGCTCTTCCTCACGTGGAAGATGGCGCGGGAAGCGCTCAATCCGGCATCCGCGCCGCCCGTCGAAGGCGAAGCGGATCTCACCGTGCCCCGTCCCGGCCACTGGAAAAGCTTCTTGCGCGGATGCCTGCTCGCGGTGTCGTCGCCGAGTGCAATCCTGTGGTTCGCGGCGGTCGGCGGCGCGCTCATCGCCAAGTCCGGCGCGACGAGCCCCGTCTCCGCGTCCGTGTTTCTGATCGGCTTTTTCTGCGGCGGACTCGGCTGGACCATCTTTATCTGCACGCTCGCGAGCCACGGCAGAAAGCGCGCCGGAACCCAGCTCCTGCGCGCGTGCCACGTGATGTCCACCCTGCTCTTCGCGTACTTCGCGTACAGCGTGATCGTCAACGGCTACCGCGATCTGATCGTCAACGCGACATCATGACGAAGCACCATCATCACGCGACGAACTGAGCCAGCTTCGCGAGATCGACGTTGCCGCCCGACACGATCACGCCGACCCGCTTGCCTTCGACCGGCACGACCTTCTGCAGGACGGCCGCGGCCGCGAGACAGCCGGTCGGCTCGACGACCATCTTCATGCGCTGCGCAAAGAAGCGCAGCGTCTCGATCAACTGCGCGTCGCTCACGGTGACGATCCGGTCGACGTGACGCTGGATGATCGGGAAGTTGTATTCACCGACATGCGTGGACGCGGCGCCATCGGCGATCGTGCGCGGCACCTCGATATGCACGATCTCGCCGCGCGCGAGCGACTGCTGCGCGTCGTTGCCCGCTTCCGGCTCGACGCCGATCACCTTGCAGTCCGGCGACAGCGCCGCCGCCGCGAGCGCGCATCCGCCGATCAACCCGCCGCCGCCCAGGCACACGAACAGATAATCGAGCGGCCCGGTTTCCTCGATCAGTTCCTTCGCCGACGTGCCCTGCCCGGCGATGACATGCGGATGATCGTAAGGCGGGATCAGCGTCATGCCGCGCTCATCGGCCAGCTTGCGGCCGATTTCCTCACGGTTTTGCGTGTAGCGGTCGTAGGTGATCACTTCGCCGCCGTAGCCGCGCGTCGCCTCCATCTTCGCGGCGGGCGCGTCCTCCGGCATCACGATCGTTGCGCGGATGCCCGCGAGCTTCGCGGACAGCGCGATCGCCTGCGCATGATTGCCGGACGAGTACGTGATCACGCCCGCGGCGCGCTGCCGGTCGTCGAAATGGGAGAGCGCGTTGTAGGCGCCGCGGAACTTGAACGCGCCCATGCGCTGGAAGTTCTCGCACTTGAAAAAGAGCGACGCGCCCGCGATAGCATCGGCAGTGCGGGAAGTCAGGACGGGCGTGCGATGGGCGACGCCTTCGATGCGCCGGGCGGCATCGGCGACGTCATCGAAAGTCGGGGCAGGAAGAGAGGACATCGGCGTGGGCGTGCGAGTTGAAGGGGATCACCATTCTCCCAGTTCCATCGCAGAATTCAAAAGCCCTGAAACGAAGAAGGCGACGCACGCTTGCATCGCCTTCTTGATTTGCCCGCCGGACCGATCAGTAACGCCAGCCCGGACCATGACGGTAGTAGCCATGATGCCGATAGTACGGACGGCCGTAGTAGCGGTATCCGCCATATCCGCCATATCCGCCATATCCGCCGTAACCGCCTACGACCACGGCAGGCGGCGGCCCATAGACGACCGGTGGCGGCGGCGCGACGTACACGGGCTGCGGCGGAGCTACATAGACGGGTGCGGGCGGCGCAGCGTAGACCGGATAGGCTGGCACCCCGATGCCCACGCCAACTGAGACATGCGCCTGCGCAGCACCGACAAAACCGACGCCGAGCGCACCAGCAACCAACAAACCACCGAGCTTTTTCACTTTCGTTCTCCTCGCCGCTTCGCGTGTGGCCGGTATCCACGGCTCACGAGCGACGGTATGAACTAAATTTATCGAAAAAGACGGTCGGTCGCAGGGGCCATTTGTTGCAAATTGCAAGTTCCTTAACGCCGGCGCGGACGTGAAAGCCCGACGTCGCCGGCGAAAGTGTTCGAATTCGCCGTTCGGCGGTCGTTGGCGAGCGATGCACGAGACGCCCCGCTGAAAACGGCAAAAAATGCGTAACGTCTATTTACAAATGAAGCGAAAAGCCCCGCCAGACAGCGCGTCCGGCGGGGCTTTTTATGTACTCCGCGAGATTTTTAAACGGTTCGCTTCAGCCTACTTTCACGTAAGCGAACTCACGCGTGACGTTGGGCGGCACATACGCCGCGCCGATGACCACCCGTGGCGTAAGGCGCTTCTTCTGGTCCCACCAGCGGCGCCGCTGGGCTTGGCTCAAGAAGCGCAGATGCTTTCGGTAAGAGAAAATGCTCATGGCGACCTCCGAACGTAGCGAATGAAACCCTTAAGGGAGAACGGGCGGCTTCGGCCGCATGCCGTCTGCCGCTGAATCCTTGTTCTCGTTAGTATTGAGCGCCGGTTCGTTCCTCGATGTTCGCAAAGAAACCTAGAATGACGTCGAATGTGCGTCTAACCACGTACAGCAGGAAAGATACCCTTGAATCCGGAAACCGGCCTTTCCACTTCCGCTCGCCAGTACTTCGACCACAAAATAAGCCCGCCACTGTTTGCTTTGTATTTATATCCTGCCAGTTTTGCGTGAAATAAGCGTTTTCGAGATCGTCTCGGATTGGCAACACTAGGGTTTTCCGATGGTGACGTTGGGTGGCGCGAGCGCCCTCGCGAACCACTTTCACTTGCCTTTCACGCCATTGTCCGGAGAATCGCTCGCGCCACGTGCGACAACGTCCCCAAGCGGCCTTAAAGCCATGTTAAGGTGACGTCCGTCCCCCATCAGGCACGCCTGCTGGGCGGGGAATCCGAGTCGCCGCATTCAGTCAATCGCGACGCTTCATCGAAGGGAACGGGCGCGATCGCGTGGATCGCGCGCGATGCGCTGGCTTCGGCACGATACTCAAGTCCAGAGAACGAACAATGATCAAGGTCAGCATTCACGATTCGCGCCGCATGGCCGAGCGCTCCTCCGAGACCACCACCGGCCGGATCTTCGCCCGCTAGCACCTCCGCATTCCTTCACTCTTCGTCAATACGACCCGGCGCAAGTCGCGACACTGCGCACGCATCCTAGAGGACCCGAGATGTTCGGCGATATCGCCCGTTTTCTGCTTAACACGCTTTTCACCCTGTTCGGCGCGGCGCTTTTGCTGCGCGCATGGATACAGGTCGTGCGCATGCCGCCCTACAACCCGGTCTCGAACGCCGTCATGCAGGCGACCAACTGGATCGTCCTGCCGCTGCGCAAGATCCTGCCCGGCGGGAAGATCGACTGGGCGAGCATCGTCGCGGCATTCATCGCGTCGGCTGTCTATGTCACGCTGATGGTCGTGCTCGCAGGCGTCGATCCGACGCTCATGGCGCCGATCCTTCTGCTCGTCGCGCTGCTGACCGTCGTCAAGTGGGCGCTGAACCTGGTCATCTGGGTGACGATCCTGATGGCGCTGCTGTCATGGCTCAATCCGCAGTCGCCTGCGATGCCGCTGCTCTACCAGATCACCGCGCCGTTCCTCGATCCGTTGCGGCGCATTCTGCCGCGGCTCGGCGGCATCGATCTCTCGCCGATCCTGCTCTTCGTGATCGTGCAGGTGCTGCTGATGGTCGTGACGCGCGTCGCCGTCTCGATGACGCTGTTCGGGATCTGAACGCCGGGCGCAATTGCGCCTCGGGGCGTGTTGCGCTTACAATAGCCGGTTCATGCGGGCGTCGTATAATGGCTATTACCGTAGCTTCCCAAGCTACTGACGTGGGTTCGATTCCCATCGCCCGCTCCAGAATTCCAGCGAAAGCCGCCCCAAGTCACGTTTGGGCGGCTTTTTAGTTTCCCGCATCCGTTTCCAGCATCGCCTCATGAACCACGATCCCAAGGACGACGCCGACGCCAACGGCAATCACCAGCCCGAGGTCAACAGCGGCGAAGACGTCACGCTGCGCCATCGCCGCATCCGCAGCTTCGTCACGCGCGCGGGCCGTGTGTCGCCGGGCCAGCAGCGCGCAATCGACGATCTCGGTCCGCGCTATGTCGTGCCCTACGCGCCTCAGCCCGGCGATTGGGATGCGCTCTTCGGCCGACAGGCGCCGCGCGTGCTGGAGATCGGCTTCGGCATGGGCGCCACCACGGCGGAGATCGCGGCCGCGCGTCCCGGCGATGACTTCATCGGCGTGGAAGTGCATGAGCCGGGCGTCGGCGCACTCCTGAAGCTGATTGGCGAGCAAGGGCTCGGCAATATCCGGATCCTTCAGCACGACGCGGTTGAAGTGCTCGAACACATGATCGCGCCCGACAGTCTCGACGGCGTGCACATCTACTTCCCCGATCCGTGGCACAAGGCGCGTCATCACAAGCGCCGCCTGATCCAGCCGAAGTTCGTCGCGCTGCTCGTGTCGCGCATGAAACCGGGCGGCTACATCCATCTTGCGACCGACTGGCAGAACTATGCCGAGCAGATGCTCGAAGTGCTGTCCGCCGAGCCGGCACTGGAAAATACCGCGGACGGGTACGCGCCGCGCCCCGATTTCCGTCCGGTCACCAAGTTCGAGCGACGCGGACTGCGGCTCGGACACGGGGTCTGGGACCTGATGTTCCGCCGCTGCTGAAACGCGCCCGGGCAAAAAACGACAACGCCACGGCAAGCCGTGGCGCTTTGCATCCTGCGCGGCGAGACGCGCGTCAGTCGGCCCAGCTCAAGCCCCCGCTGTATCCGACGATCAGAATCAGCAAGCCGAAGCCGATGCGATACCACGCGAACGCCGTGAAATCGTGCGAGGCGACGTAGCGCAGCAGCCACCGCACGCAGACGAAGGCGCTGATGAAGGCCGCGACGAGCCCGACCGCGAAGAGCCCGAAATCGTTCACGGTCAGCGTGCGCCAGTACTTCGCCATTTCGTAGAGCGTCGCGCCGAAGATGATCGGAATGGCGAGGAAGAACGAAAACTCGGTGGCGACGCGTCGTTCGAGTCCGAACAGCATCCCGCCGATGATCGTCGCGCCGGAACGCGAGGTGCCCGGAATCAGCGCGAAGCACTGCGCGAGACCGACCTTGAAGGCATCCGTGTAAGAGAGATCATCGACGGATTGCACGCGTGGCGTGACGGCGCGTTCGCGCTGGCGCGACTCGGCCCACAAGATCACGATGCCGCCGACGATCAGCGCCACCGACACCGGCACCGGCGAGAACAGAACCGACTTGATGCCCTTCTCGAAAAGCAGACCGAGCACGATGGCCGGAATGGTCGCGATGATCAGGTTCAGCGTGAATCGCCGCGCATCGGCGCGTACGGGCAGACCCGTGACCACGGAACCGATCTTCCCGCGATATTCCCAGCAGATCGCGAGAATGGCGCCGAACTGGATGACGACATCGAAGGTTTTCGATTGCGCGTCGGTGAAATTCAGCAAACTGCCCGCCACGATCAGATGCCCCGTGCTCGAAACCGGCAGGAATTCGGTCAAGCCCTCCACGACGCCCAGAATGAGCGCCTTCACCATCAATATCCAGTCCATCCGTTCAGCCCTTGTTCGCCGTTATCGCCGTTGCTTGCGGAGCACATTGCGCAGAGATTTCGACTCACTTCTCAACGATCTGCACACGTATGCCGTTTGTAAGGACTGTGATTGTACCGGGTTCGTAGGACACGCCGGCGAACTGGAGTTCCTCGGGTTTGAAGGTGTGGATCGGATAACGATCGAGCAATTGCGCGGCGAGTTGCGCGCCGACCGACGCAATCTGCTGGTTGTACTGCCCGGCGTCACCACTAAACTGCGCATCGTCAACGGATGGCGAGACGAGAATGACTGAACGGCTCGGCGCGTCGTAAGCGAGTTGCGTCGAGAGCGTGAACGCGCCGATCACGGGATTCGGCATGAATGGCGTGGACAGACGCGCGTCGACGCGCACCGTCACGCGATTCCGATCCGGCGCCATGCCAACGACCGGATTGCTCAGGACGACATCGAATATCTGCGACGCCGTGCGTTGCAGCGGGAATTTGCGCGCGACGGCTTGCTGAACCTGCTGCGTCGAAAATGTGTAGTGGTCCGGAATGAAGGGGAATATCGAGTTCGACGCGGATTGCGCCGTCGAAGTGAATGCGAGTGCGGACAAAGACACCAGTCCTGCCAGCACGAACCGGCGCCGCAGCGGCGCGACGGGTTCCGTCATGCGTAATCCTCCAAAGCTTTTTTTCAAGTCTGCGCCGTGTGGGGCGATTCGCGAATTGGACTGCCGATCATCGAGACAGTTGCGTCGGCCGCGTCTGCGTTTCCAGTCGTTCGATCCACGTCAGCGCATATTCGCGCGTCTCTCCGCACATCTCCACGGACGGCTGCAAACCGCCGCAGCACGCCGGCCTGCGCGGATCGCCGAAAATCCCGCAGCGCAGATCGTCGCCCAGTTGGACGCAACGCTCGCCCGCGCGCTTGCCTTCCGGCATTCCTGGAATCGGACTCGAGATGGACGGCGCGATGCAGCAGGCGCCGCAACCTTCCCGGCAGGCATGAGACGAAGAATCGATCGGCATGGCGACACTCAACCGCATAAAAAGAAACGATATTGTCCCACGCCTCATCTTTGCGCTTCGTCAAATCGCTGCTATCAGGCTGCGACCTTATCGCGCAATGCCGCGTTCACCGCCCGACTACACTCGGAAGATTCCCCGAGGTTCGCCATGACTGCCGCCGCCCCGCTCTTTCGTCCCGATCTGCTCACGCGCTACGACGCGCACGGCCCGCGCTACACGTCCTACCCGACCGCCGTCCAGTTCACCGACACGTTCGACCCCGCGCATTATCGCGAAGCCGCGAGCAAGGCGAAAGCGAACGCCGATCTCTCGCTCTACTTCCACATCCCGTTCTGCGACACCGTCTGCTTCTACTGCGGCTGCAACAAGGTCGCGACGAAAAATCGCGCGCACGCACGCCCCTATCTCGACCGGATGAAGCGCGAACTGGCCTTGCAGGCCGCGCTCTTCGACACTTCGCGTCCGGTCACGCAGCTTCACTGGGGCGGCGGCACGCCGACCTTCCTCTCGCACGACGAGATGGCCGAACTGATGTCCGCCACGCGCGAGCATTTCAATCTCGTCGCCGACGAGCGCGCCGAATATTCGATCGAAGTCGATCCGCGCGAGGCGTCGGAGGCGACGATCGCGTTGCTGCGCGAGCTCGGTTTCAATCGGCTGAGCCTCGGCGTGCAGGACTTCGACGAACGCGTGCAGCGCGCCGTCAATCGCATCCAGCCGCGCGAAATGACCGAAACGGTGCTCGACGCCGCGCGCAAGAACGGCTTCGAGTCCGTGAGCGTCGACCTGATTTATGGCCTGCCGCATCAGAGCGTCGAGAGCTTTTCGCGCACGCTCGACACGATCATCGATCTGAAACCGGATCGCGTGTCCGTGTTCGGCTACGCGCACATGCCGTCGCTCTTCAAGATGCAGCGGCAAATCGACGAAAGCGCGCTGCCCTCGCCTGCCGTGCGGCTCGCGATTCTCGAGCGCGTGATCGCGCGCATGGGCGAAGCGGGCTACGTGTACATCGGCATGGATCACTTCGCGCTGCCGGGCGACGAGCTCGCGCGCGCGTTCGAAGCCGGCACGCTTCAGCGCAACTTCCAGGGCTACAGCACGCGGGCGGATTGCGATCTGATCGGCATCGGCGCGTCGTCGATCGGCAAGATCGGCGATGTCTACGCGCAAAACGCGCGCGAACTCGCCGACTACGCCGCGGCGATCGACGCGGGCGATCTCGCCATCGCGCGCGGCGTGCGTCTTTGCGCCGATGACGAACTCCGCCGCGACATCATCATGCGTCTCATGTGCGGCGGCGAGCTGCGTTTCGACGATGTCGCGAGCGCGCACGGCATCGAGTTCCCGGCCGCTTTCGCCAGCGAACTCGCGCGCCTCGCGCCGATGGCCGACGACGGCCTCATCGACCTCTCTCGCGACGCGATCCGCGTGCTGCCCGCCGGACGCATGCTGGTGCGCAATATCGCCTCGGTATTCGACCGCTATCTGGGACAAGCGAGCCTGCGGCGCTTCTCGCGCACGATCTGAGCGGTGTTCGATCGGCGGCGGTGGCTTAGAATGACAGCCACCTCGGGCGCCCCGGCTTTGCGAACGGCGCCCCTTCATTCACTGCCGATGCGAAACGCCGGGCGCGCCCGACCTTCTCGCATCAGGCAACGCCACTGCCCGACGCCATGCCGACCACTTCGCCGCAGTTCGCCCCGCTCGCCCAACTCGCCGCCGATCTGAAGCGCGGCCGCACGACGAGCCGCGCGCTCGTCGAGGCGGCGCTCGAGCGCATCGCCGATCCTGCCGGACAGGGCTCGACCGTCTTCCTCCATGTCGATGCCGAACACGCCCGCGCCGCCGCCGATGCCCACGATGCGCTGCGCCGCGCCGGCACCGTGCTCTCGCCGCTCGCGGGCATTCCGGTGTCGATCAAGGATCTCTTCGATATCGAAGGCGAAGTGACGCGAGCCGGCTCGAAAGCGTTGCAGGATGCCGCTCCCGCGAAGGCCGACGCCATCGCCGTCGCGCGCCTGCGCCGCGCGGGCGCGGTAATCGTCGGGCGCACCAACATGAGCGAGTTCGCATTCTCCGGCCTCGGGCTGAACCCGCACTACGGCACGCCGCGCTCGCCGTGGCATGCGGACGTGCCGGGCGACGCGCGCATCGCGGGCGGCTCGTCGTCGGGTGCGGCGGCGTCGGTCGCGGACGGCATGGCCGCCGTCGCGCTCGGGACCGACACGGGCGGCTCCATCCGCATTCCCGCCGCGCTGTGCGGCCTCACCGGCTTCAAGCCGACCGCGAGCCGCATTCCGAAGCAAGGCGGCGTGCCGCTTTCGAAAACGCTCGATTCGTTCGGGCCCATCGGCGTGTCGGTCGCGTGCTGCGCGCTCGTCGACCGCATTCTCGCCGGGCGCGACCCGGGCGTGCCCGCCACGCGCCCACTCGACGGCGTGCGCCTCGGCGTGCTCACGAATTACGTGACCGATGGCGTCGAATCGCCCGTCGCGAGTGCGGTCGCCGCCGCAGTCAATCACCTCGCCGCGGCGGGCGCGCTCGTGGAAGACGTGCGTTTCGCGCCGCTCGATCGGCTGCCTGACATCAATCGCTATCCGCTCGTGGCGATCGAGGCTTACGCGTGGCATCGGAAGCTGATGGCTGAGCGCGGCAACGATTACGACCCGCGCGTGCTCGCGCGTCTGAAGCGCGCCGAAGCGGCCAGCGCGGCGGACTACATCGACTTGTGCGAGGCGCGCGCCGCGATGATCGAAGAAGCCCGCACGACGCTCTGGCAGCGCTTCGACGCAATCATCTGCCCGACCGTGCCGGTGCTGCCGCCGCGCATCGCCGATCTGGAAACGGACGACGACGCCTTCACGCGCACCAATGCGCTGATTCTCCGCAACCCGACGGCCTTCAACTTCCTCGATGCGTGCGCGCTGTCGCTGCCCTGCCATCCGCGCGGCGAGGCGCCCGTCGGCCTGATGCTCGCAGGCGCGCCGAACGCCGATGACACGCTGCTGTCGATCGGGCGCGCCGTCGAAGCGGTGCTGGAGACGACCCGCTGAGCGCCTGAAAAACAGCTGACCATCGCGACCGAACATCGCGGCCGAACATCGCGGCCGAACATCGCGGCTGATTTTGCGCATCGGGCGTTCGCGCTAGAATTCACCGCGATCCCCGCGCAACTCAGGTGCTTCCTTCTCGAATCGTTGAGAAATAATGAACAACTCTTTGAATCACTTCACGATGCATCAGGACGACCGGGTGATGCGCCGCGAGCGCCGCCTGCTCGTGTTGCTCGGTTTCGTCAGTCTCGGGCTCGTCGGCGGCGCGCTGTATCTGCAATTCTTCCACGGCGAAGATCCTTGCCCGCTGTGCATCATCCAGCGCTATTTTTTCGTGCTGGTCGCGATTTTCGCGTTTCTCGGTGCGGCCTTCCGTAACTGGCGCGGCATTGCGCTGCTCGAAACGCTCGTCGCAATTTCGGCGCTCGGCGGCGCCGCCACCGCCGCGCGCCACGTCTATGTGCAATCACATCCCGGCTTCAGTTGCGGTTTCGATGCGCTTCAGCCGATCGTCGACGGTCTGCCGCCCGCAAGCTGGCTGCCGCAGGTATTCAAGGTCGCGGGTCTGTGCGAAACGCCGTATCCGCCGATTCTCGGTCTGTCTCTGCCGCAATGGTCGCTCATCGCGTTTGTGCTGATTTTCGTGCTGGTCGCGGCGAGCGTGCGTTTGAAGCGCAAGTTGCGCACGACGGTCCGGTAATTTGTTCCGGGCGGCGACATTCGCGCGCCGCCCGTTTTCTCCGCTTCACTGCGCACTCCGCGCTTCCTCCTTTCCCGCATCAGCGCATCCGCATAATCTTGATACGTGCCCGACAATATTTTTGGGATATTGGGGTGTTAAGGTCGCGTCTGGATGGCGATCTACGTGCGCGCAGTCCGATTCGTTCAAAGGCAGCCTGAGCGTTTTCTCACGCCAACCATGAAACGAACGGAAACCGCGTAACGCGCGCCCGGTCCGCAATGTCTTCCTGAGTCATGACAACGCAAACCATCCGCTTCCTTCAACGCGGCGCCGTGCGCGAAATCGGCGGCGCGCCCGCCACGCGCACGGTGCTTCAGCATCTGCGCGAGGACGCGCTTTGCACCGGCACGAAGGAAGGCTGCGCGGAAGGCGATTGCGGCGCGTGCACCGTCGTGATCGGCGAGCTCGACGCTTGCGGGGCACTCGCGCTCAAAGCCGTCAACGCGTGCATCCAGTTTCTGCCGACGCTCGATTCCCGCGCCCTCTTCACCGTCGAAGATCTGCGTGGTGCGGATGGCACGCTGCATCCGGTGCAGCAGGCGCTCATCGACTGTCACGGCTCGCAATGCGGCTTTTGCACGCCGGGCTTCGTGATGTCGCTGTGGGCGCTCTATCACCGTCATCCGCGCGATGCAGGCCCGCCGTCGCGCGACGAAATCGCCGCCGCGCTCTCGGGCAATCTGTGCCGCTGCACGGGATATCGGCCGATCGTCGATGCCGCGCAGCGCATGTTCGAGTATCCGCGTCCGCCCTTCGATGCCGACGCCCTCACGCAACAGTTGATCGCACTGAAGCGCACGCAGACGTTCGAATATCGCGCGTCCGATGCATCCGGTCAGCACACCTTCCACGCGCCCGTCACGCGCGCCGAATTCGCCCGGTTGCGCGCCGCGCATCCGAACGCGCGCCTGCTCGCGGGCAGCACCGATGTCGGCCTGTGGGTCACGAAGCAGTTCCGCGATCTCGGCGAGCTGCTCTACATCGGCAACGTCGACGAGCTGAAGACGATCGAGCGCGACGCGCACACGCTGACGATCGGCGCGGCGGCCTCGCTCGAAGACGCGTATGCCGCGCTCGCCGCCGACTATCCCGGGCTTGCCGAGCTGTGGACGCGGTTCGCGTCGCGGCCGATCCGCAACGCGGGCACGCTCGGCGGCAATGTGGCGAACGGTTCGCCGATCGGCGATTCGATGCCGGCGCTCATCGCGCTGAATGCGCAACTCGTGCTGCAGAAGGCCGACAAGACCCGCACGGTGCGCCTCGACGCGTTCTATCTCGGCTATCAGAAGACCGCGCTCGATGCCGGCGAATTCGTCGCGGCGATTCGCGTACCGCGCCCGGTCGCGGCGTTGCGCTTTCGGACTTACAAGGTGTCGAAGCGTTACGACCAGGACATTTCGGCGGTCTGCGCGGCGTTCGCGATCTGGCTCGACGACAGCCATCGCGTGACGGATGCGCGCATCGCGTTCGGCGGCATGGCGGCGACGCCCAGACGCGCGGCGCAGGCCGAGGCGGCGCTCATCGGGCGCGAGTGGAACGAAGCGTCGGCACGCGCCGCGATGACCGCGCTCGACGCCGATTTCCAGCCGCTCACCGACATGCGCGCGTCGAGCGCCTATCGCGCGAAAGTGGCGCGCAACGTACTGTGGCGCTTCTATCTGGAAACGCGACCGGACGCGCCGCTCGCGCCCGCCGAAGTGAATGCCTTCGCGTACGCCGCGCATGGGGAGGAAACGTCATGAACCGACTGACCGAACCGATGGATATCGACGCCGCCGGCGCGTCGCTGCCGCACGAATCGGCGGCGCTGCACGTGAGCGGCGAAGCGGTGTACACCGACGACATCCCCGAGTTGCGCGGCACGCTGCACGCGGCGCTCGGCCTGTCGCGGCACGCACATGCGCGCATCGTGTCGCTGGATCTGGACGCGGTGCGCGCCGCGCCCGGCGTCGTCGCGGTGCTCACGGCCGCGGACATTCCCGGCGAGAACAATTGCGGCCCGGTGCTGCACGACGATCCGATTCTCGCCGCCGATGTCGTGCAGTACCTCGGCCAGCCGGTATTCGCCGTCATCGCCGAGAGTCGCGATCTGGCGCGCCGCGCCGCCGCGCTCGCGAAAAGCGAGGATGTCGTTCGTTACGAGCCGCTCGAAGCCGTGCTGACGCCGCGCGAAGCGAAGGCGCGCAACCAGTTCGTCCTGCCGCCGCTGCACTTGCGTCGCGGCGACGCGGCCGGGCGCATCGCATCGGCGAAACATCGGCTCGCGGGCGAGTTCGAAGTCGGCGGGCAGGAGCAGTTCTATCTCGAAGGACAGGTCGCCTACGCGATTCCGAAAGAGCAGGACGGCATGCTCGTCCATAGCTCGACGCAGCATCCGAGCGAGATGCAGCAGGTCGTCGCGCACATGCTCGACTGGCCGACACACGCCGTGCTGTGCGAATGCCGGCGCATGGGCGGCGGCTTCGGCGGCAAGGAATCCCAATCGGCGCTGTTCGCGTGCGTGGCGTCGCTCGCGGCGCATTGGCTGAAGCGTCCCGTGAAGCTGCGCGCCGATCGCGACGACGACTTCATGATCACCGGCAAACGTCACGACGCGGTCTACGAATACGAATGCGGCTTCGATGACGACGGGCGCATCGCCGGCGTGCGCGTCGAGATCGCGTTGCGGGCCGGCTATTCAGCGGATCTGTCCGGTGCGGTCGCCACGCGCGCCGTATGCCACTTCGACAACGCGTACTTTCTGGGCGATGTCGAGATCCGCGCGCTGTGCTGCAAGACCAACACGCAGTCGAACACCGCGTTTCGCGGCTTCGGCGGCCCGCAAGGCGCGCTCGTGATGGAAGTCATGCTAGACGAGATCGCGCATCGGCTGAAGCGCGATCCGCTCGACGTGCGGCGCGCGAACTATTACGGCATCGGCGATCGCAACGTGACGCCTTACGGTCAGCCGGTCGCGGACAACGTGATCGCGGCATTGACCGACGAACTCGTCGCGTCGAGCGAGTATCAGAAGCGCCGCACCGAAGTCGCCGCGTTCAACGCGAAAAACGGCGTGCTCAGGCGCGGCATCGCGTTCACGCCCGTCAAGTTCGGCATTTCGTTCAACGTGCCGTTCCTGAACCAGGCGGGCGCGCTCGTGCACGTCTACAAGGACGGCTCGGTGCTCGTCAATCACGGCGGCACCGAAATGGGACAAGGCCTCAACACGAAAGTCGCGCAGGTCGTCGCGAGCGTGTTCGGCGTCGGCTTGCAGCGCGTGCGCGTCACGGCGACCGACACATCGAAGGTCGCGAATACATCGGCGACGGCGGCATCGACGGGCAGCGATCTGAACGGCAAGGCCGCCGAAGCCGCGGCACTCACGATCCGCGCGCGTCTCGCCGAGCTCGTCGTCAAGCAGCTCGGCGGCAATGCAGCCGACGTACGCTTTCACGGCGGCGTCGTGGACGTGAACGGCGGGCAGATGCCGTTCGATCAGCTCGTCGCGGCCGCGTATCTCGCGCGCGTGCAACTGTGGTCGGACGGCTTCTATGCCACGCCGAAAGTGCACTGGGACGCGAAGACGCTGCAAGGCCATCCGTTCTATTACTTCGCGTACGGCGCGGCGGTGTCGGAAGTCGTCGTCGATACGCTCACCGGCGAGTGGAAGCTCCTGCGCGCCGATCTGCTGCATGACGCGGGACGCTCGATCAATCCGGCGATCGATATCGGCCAGGTGGAAGGCGGCTTCATCCAGGGCATGGGCTGGCTCACGACCGAAGAACTGTGGTGGAACCGCGACGGACGCCTGATGACGCATGCGCCGTCGACCTACAAGATCCCGGCCGTCAGCGACGCGCCCGCGATCTTCAACGTCGCGCTCTATCGTAATGACAACGCGGAGCCGACGATTTTCCGTTCGAAAGCCGTCGGCGAGCCGCCGCTCCTGCTGTCGTTTTCGGTGCTGCTCGCGATACGCGCGGCGATCGCATCGGTTTCCCCCGATTCAACCGATGCGCCCAAACTGCGCGCGCCGGCGACGCCGGAGGCAATTCTTGACGCGCTCTCTGTCGAGGCGGAGGAAGCGGCCCCGGTAAACTAACGCCTGCAACGACGCAAACCGACATTTCTGGAGCTCACCGATGCAAGTTTGGCTGAACGACCTGCAACACCTGCTCGCGCACGGCGACGCCGTCGTGCTCGTGACGGTCGCGCGTGTCGAAGGCTCCGCGCCGCGCGAGCCGGGCACGAAGATGATCGTCACGCGCGAGGACGCGCGCTACACGATCGGCGGCGGCCATCTGGAATGGAAGGCCATCGAGACCGCACGGCAAGTGCTGAAGGACGGCATGCGCAGCCCGCGCATGAGGCGGCTGGAGCGTTTCGCTCTGGGCCCGAGCCTCGGCCAGTGCTGCGGCGGCGCGGTCGTGCTGGCGTTCGAGCGGCTCGACGTATCCGATCTGAACTGGGTGACGACGCTTGCGAAGCGCACCGCGCAGGGTTTGTCGACCGTGCGCAGCGTCTCGTTCGCGCCGATGCCCGATGCCGTCATGCTCTCCGACCCCGAACCGGGCGCGACCGACGCCGACTGCCTCTTGTGGGACGGCGCCGGTTTCGACGAGAGCGGCGCGCTCCTGACCGAAACCATCGCGCCGCGCGATTTCCAGGTCGTGCTGTTCGGCGCGGGACACGTTGGCGCGGCGCTCGTGCGCGTGCTCGCGACGCTGCCCTGTCACGTCACCTGGGTCGACGAGCGGGACGCCGCCGGCTTCGGCCAGTTCGCCGCGCCGCAGTCCGTGCCGGAAAACGTAACGATCGAGCCGAACGGCGCGCCCGATGAAGCCGTCGACAATGCGCCGCCCAACGCGTACTTCATCGTGATGACGCACAACCACACGGTGGATCTCGCGCTGGCGGAGTGCATTCTCAGACGCGGCGACTTTGCGTTCTTCGGCATGATCGGCTCGTTTGCGAAGAAGAAGCAGTTCGAGCATCGGCTCGCGGCGCGCGGGATCGACCCCGCGCGCATCGCGAGGATGGTGTGTCCGATCGGCATCGACGGCATCGTCGACAAGGCGCCCGAAGTGATCGCCGTTGCAGCGGCAGCCCAACTGCTGCAGGCGGTCGAAGCCAACGCTTCGAGCCACGCGTCGTCGCAACAGACCGCCTGACCCACAGGCACAACCGTAGCCCCATCACAACAAAGCCCACATGAATCCCACACTCGCCGACAAGATTGCACGCGCGCCGAAAGCCGAGCTGCATATCCATATCGAAGGGTCGCTCGAACCCGAGCTCATTTTCGCGCTCGCGAAGCGCAACAACGTGAAGCTCGCGTACGACTCGATCGAGGCGCTGCGCGCCGCCTACGCGTTCACCGACCTGCAATCGTTCCTCGACATCTACTACGCGGGCGCGAGCGTGCTGCTCACCGAGCAGGATTTCTACGACATGACGATGGCGTATGTCGAGCGCGCGCTCGCGGACCACGTCGCGCACGCGGAAATCTTCTTCGATCCGCAGACGCACACGGAACGCGGCGTATCGATCGAAACGGCCGTCGCGGGCATCGAGGCCGCACTCGCCGAAGGTGAGAAGCGCGGTCTTTCGAGCAAGCTGATTCTCTGTTTCCTGCGCCATCTTTCTGAAGAGGACGCGCTCGCGACCTATGAAAGCGCATTGCCGCTGTTCGACAAGTACGCGCATCGGCTGATCGGTGTCGGGCTGGATTCGTCGGAGCGCGGGCATCCGCCCTCGAAGTTCGAGCGCGTGTTCGCGAAGGCGCGTGAGCGCGGCCTGAAGCTCGTCGCGCATGCGGGCGAGGAAGGGCCGCCCTCGTATGTCTATGAAGCGCTCGATCTGCTGAAGGTGGATCGCGTCGATCACGGCGTGCGCAGCATCGAGGACGCGGCGCTCGTCGCGCGTCTCGCGGATGCGCGCATCGCACTGACCGTGTGCCCGCTCTCGAACATCAAGCTCTGCGTGTTCGACGACATGACGAAGCACACGCTGAAAGACCTGCTGGACCAAGGCGTCGCGGTGATGATCAACTCCGACGATCCCGCGTACTTCGGTGGCTACGTCAACGCGAATTACTTCGCGATCGTCGACGCGCTGAAGCTCACCGATCACGAGGTCTACACGCTGTTGAAGAACAGCCTGGAAGCCTCGTTCGTCACCGAAGAAGAACGCGACGCAATGGTCGCGCGCCTGGATCAGCACTGGAAGCAGTAAAGAACAAGCATGGAAACCACAGCAACAACTCCACAACGCGACGCGACCGCGCTCGAGCGCTTCTTCGGCATTCGCGCCGCGGGCTCGCGCACGAAGACGGAAATCGTCGCGGGCATCACGACGTTCCTCACGGCGATGTACATCATCGTCGTCAATCCGGGCATTTTGTCGGCGGCGGGCGTGCCGTTTCCGGCCGCGCTGACGGCGACCGTCATCGTCAGCTTTCTCGGCAGTTGCGCGATGGGCCTCTACGCGCGCAATCCGGTGCTCGTCGCGCCCGGCATGGGCATGAACGCGCTCTTCGCGTTCGTCATGGTTCACGGCGGCAAAATGCCGTGGCAAACCGCGCTCGGCTGCGTGTTCTGGTCCGGCGTGATCTTCGCGGTGCTCGCGGTGTTCAACGCGCGCAAGCTCGTCGTCGATGCGATTCCCGCGAATCTGCGGCACGCGGTGTCGTGCGGCATCGGTCTGTTCATCAGCCTCATCGGCCTCGTGAACGCGAAGTTCGTCGTCGGCGACCCGGTGACGATCGTGCATTCGGCGTCGCTGAATCCCGTCGTCATCACGTTCCTGATCGGTCTCGCGGTCACGACGATTCTCGTCGCCCGCAAGGTCACCGGCGCGCTGATGCTCGGCATCGTGTTCACGACCGTCATCTCGATTCCGATCGGCCGCTTCTGGGGCGACGGCACCGCATACTGGCCCGCCGCGATCGCCACGAAGACGCTCGTCAACTGGAACGGCTTGTTCGCCGCGCCGGATTTTTCCGCGATCGGCCAGCTCGATCTCGTCGGCTCGCTGAAGGTCGTCTACTGGCCGTTCATCTTCGTGATGCTGTTCACGTCGTTCTTCGACGCGCTCTCCACGTTCATGGCGATATCCGAAGCCGGCAAGCTTTACGACTCGGACGGCAATCCGCGCAACATCCGCCAGTCGATGATGGTCGATTCCTTCGCCGCGCTCGTTTCCGCGCCGCTCGGCACGAGCCCGGCGAACGCGTATATCGAATCGGCGGCAGGCATTTCTGCGGGCGGGCGCACGGGCCTCGTCGCCGTCGTCGCGGGCCTGTGCTTTTTGCCCTTCCTGTTTCTCTCGCCGCTCCTGTCGCTCGTTCCGGCGATCGCGACCGCGCCCGCGCTCGTGCTCGTCGGCGTGTTCATGATGGAAGCGATCACGCAGATCGAATGGCATCGCTTCGATGAAGCCATTCCCGCGTTCCTCGCGATGATCCTGATCCCGCTGACCTACTCGATCACCGATGGCGTCGCGTACGGCTTTCTCGCGTTCGTCGTGCTGAAGTCGGCCACGGGGCGCGCGAAGGAAATCAAGCCGGCGATGTGGATCATCGCTGCCTTTTCTCTAGTGCTGCTTTCACAGCTTTAAACCCAGAAACGGAGACGTTGCATCATGACTCAAACCGCCTACCGCGCCCAGTTGCTGACCTTTCGGGAAGATCCCGCGCATGCCGCTGACGGCGCGGTCTACGAGGCCGATGGCCTTCTGATCGTCGAGGACGGCAAAGTGGTCGCGGCAGGCGCGTATGCGTCGCTGCGCGAGCGGCTCAGCCCCGACGCGACCGTCCACACCATGCGCGACAAACTGATCGCGCCGGGTTTCATCGACTCGCACATTCACTATCCGCAGACGGACATGATCGCGTCGCCCGCGCCGGGGCTGCTGCCGTGGCTCAACACGTACACGTTTCCGACGGAGCGCGGCTTCGAGAATCCGGCGGTCGCGCGTGAAACGGCGAGCTTTTTCATCGACGAACTGCTCGCCTGCGGCACGACGACGGCGCTCGTCTACTGCACGGTGCACAAGCAATCCGCCGATGCGTTCTTCACCGAAAGCGAGGCGCGCAATCTGCGCATGGTCGCGGGCAAGGTGCTGATGGATCGCAACTGCCCCGAGTTTCTGCGCGACACGGCGCAATCCGGCTACGACGACAGCGCGGAACTCATCGCGCGCTGGCATGGCCGCGGCCGTCAGCATTACGCGCTGACGCCGCGTTTCGCGCCGACATCGACGCAAGCGCAACTCGAAGCGTGCGGCGCGCTCGCGCAGCAGCATCAGGACGTGTTCATCCAGAGCCACGTCGCGGAAAACACGGATGAGATCAAATGGGTCGAGAGCCTCTTTCCGGGGCATCGCAGCTATCTCGACATTTACGATCACTACGGACTCTTGCGTCGCCGGGCGGTGTACGGCCACTGCATTTATCTCGATGACCGCGATCGCGAGCGCATGGCGGAAACGGGCGCGGTGGCATCGCACTGCCCGACATCGAATCTGTTCCTCGGCAGCGGCCTGTTCGACTTCGAGAAGGCGGGCGCGTCGAACATGCCCGTGGCGCTCGCGACGGACGTGGGCGGCGGCACATCGTTCTCCATGCTGCAGACGATGAACGAAGCGCACAAGGTCGCGCGCCTGACCGGCCATCATCTGACCGCGACGCGCATGTTCTGGCTCGCCACGACGGGCGCCGCACAAGTGCTCGAACTCGACGACAGGATCGGCACGCTTCGCCCCGGCAGCGAAGCGGACTTCGTCGTGCTCGATCCGAACGCGACGCCGCTGCTCGCGCGCCGCACCTCACGCACGGAATCGCTGGAAGAACTGCTGTTCGCGTTCGCGCTGCTCGGCGACGATCGCGCGGTGTTCGAAACCTACGCGGCCGGCAAGCGCGTGCATTCGCGCGACACGCGCAACACGGCGAAGCTGGAGCTGGCGGCCTGACGCGCCCTCGACGCTTCATCCGATGAGCGGCCTGCGGGCCGCTTTTTCGTTGGATCGACCACGCGCCACGACGATTCGCTCGATGTTTCGTGCAGATTTATTGCAATCTCGTTAAAGTGCAAGCTGTCCTGAACATCGTGTCAACATGAAGCACGTCGCCCGAACCTCCCGAATCGCGCTGACCGTGACGCTCGCGTCGGTCGGTGCGCTCGCGCATGCGAAGCCGATCGATGCGCAACTCGACTGCAAATCGACCGCGCATGATTTCGTCGCGCCGTTGCAGCGAGACGGACTGCTGGAAACCAGGCCGATGCGCGTGGAGCCGAACTCCGTCAACGCGTTCAAGCCCGTGAAAGGCGCGACGCTGACGGCTTATGGCTTCAAGGTCTATGTGGTCGTCGCCTACCAGAAGGACGACCCGATCTTCAGGCCCGGCAAGGGCGAGCCGATCGCCGATTCCGCTTACGGCGCGGTCGTGTGGGGGGGCGATAAAGAGGTCGAACAGCAGGTGCGCGCCGCGGGCAGCGACGCGGATGTGCACCACGTCGCGCCCTTCATTACGGCGATTTTTTGCAAGCAGTGAGCGGCTCGCGACTCAGCGCAGCAACTCGACGAACGACGAGATCAGCCGGTCCATGTCGTTGGCATCGACCGCGCCCATCGTCGAAATACGGAACAGTTCCTTCGACAACCCGCCCTGCCCCGCATAGATCACGAAGCCTTTCGCCTTGAGCGCATCGTGCAGCTTGTCGTACGTGACGCCCGCAGGCAGCCGGTACGCCCGCAGCACGACCGACGACTCCTCGGGCGACAACGCGCTGTCGATGCCGAGCGCAGCCAGTCCCGAGCGGACCTGCTCCGCGAGCTTTGCATACCGCGCGTGACGCGCGCGCCAGCCGCCTTCCTCTTCGAACTCGCGCAACGCTTCGACGAGCGCGTAATACGCATGCACCGACGGCGTGAACGGCGTATTGCGCTCGTCCTGCAACTTTGCGAGACGCGCGATGCCGAGGTAGTAGTTGCGGCTCGCCGACTTCGCCAGCGCATCGCGGCGCGCGATGACGAACGCCGCGCCCGGCACGCCGTGCAGGCACTTGTTCGCGGTCGCGGCGATCGCGGCGATGCCGCCGCCGTCGAAGTCGATCGCTTCGGCGCCGAAGCTGCTCACCGCGTCGAGCAGCAGGCCGAGGCCGCGATCCTTGCACGCGCGGGACAACTGATCGATCGCGTTCAGGCGGCCGGTGGTCGTTTCGTGATGGATGATCGCGACGTTCGTGAACGGCTTGCTGTCGAGCAGCGCGATGATCGCGTCGATATCCGGCGCCTGCATCCACTCGTATTTGGCGACCTCGTAGTCGATGCCGTATTGCTTTGCGATCTGCGCGATGCGATCGCCATACACGCCGTTTTCGACGACGAGCAAGCGCCCGCCTTCCGGCACGAGACCGGCGATCATGCTTTCGACCGCGGCGGTGCCCGAACCCGTCATCAGCACGGCGCTCCAGACGGACGGATCGAGTTCGTAAGCGGCGACGAGACGCTTGCGCGCCTCATCCTGCAAGTCGAAAAACTCCGGCTCGCGATGGCACAAGTCGGTTTGCAGCAGGCTCTTGCGCACGCGTTCGCTCAGCGTGACAGGACCGGGATTGAGCAGCAGCATCAACGGCCTCCAATGTGTTGTTGCAAGCGCGCACGCACGTCCTCGGGCGTGATCTTCGGGCGCGGCAAATCGCCCGGCGTGCCCGTCCTGATCGACAGACGCGCGAAACGCGCGCCGTTCACATCTTTCGCATCGAAAAGACGATCGATCACGCCGATATCGTCACCGTCGAGCGCGAGCGCGTAGCCGCACGCCGACGCGATCGATGCAAAATCGACTGCGCGCGAAACCGTCGCCTGGCCGCCCGTCGATTCGTGCGCGCCATTATCGAGCAGCAGGTGAACCAGATTCGACGGACCGTACGCGCCGAGCGTCGCGAAGACGCCCATGCGCATGAGCGCCGCGCCGTCGCCGTCGAGCGCGACGACGCGCAGGTCGGGACGCGAGAGCGCAAGGCCGAGCGCCATCGGCGTGACACAGCCCATCGAGCCGACGAGATAGAGCTGGTTCTCGCGGTCGTCGATCGCGTAGAGCTCGCGGCCGCAGAAGCCGGTCGATGCGAGCACGACCGTCGAATCCTTCGGCGTGTTGGCGATGACCTGGCGCAATGCCTCGTGGCGCGTCACGCGCTCGCCTTCGAAGCGCTCCACCGTTGCGGGATGCGCGTTGACGCGCACGCCCGACAAACCCGTGTTCTTCAATTCGAAAGGCGCGACGCTGCCCTTCTGCATGACGAGCGCATACGGGCGGCCGGTGCTGTCCATGTACTGCGTCGCGCGATCGAGCGCCGGGCCGATCTGGTCGGCTTCCGTCGGGAACAGCTCCCACGGAATCTCCATCGTCTCGAGCATCTGCGGGGTGATCGGGCCCATCAGCGCGTGCTGCGGCTCGTCATGAACGCCCGGCTGGCCGCGCCATGTGACGATCAGCAATTGCGGCAGACGGAACGTCCATGTTAGCGACGTCAGCGGGCTCACCGCATTGCCGAGGCCGGAGTTCTGCATCATCGCGATGCCTCTGCGCTTGCGACTTGCGCCCAGTTCGACCCCCGCGATCAGCGCGACCGCATCGCCCTCGTTCGCCGCCGACACATAGTGCAGCGATTCGTCCTGCAACACGTAATTGATAAAGGGCGTGAGAAACGAGCAAGGCACGCCCGCGTACCAGTCGAAACCGCGCTCGCGCGCGGCCTCGACGAACTGGGCGGCCTCAATCACGGGCGTTCTCCGTTCCTTCCGAGCCGATGGGGCTCTGCCCGTGGGCGAAATCGCCCGCGCGACGGAAATCGTCGAGGTCGTTGACGCCGCGCCAGTGGCCGTGCACGTATTGCACTTCGATCTTCTGCCCCGCGGCGATCAGCGCGTTGAGCAGCGCGGCCATGTCGAGCTTGTCGAAATCCGGGCGCTGTTGCAGCGTGCCGAGCGTCGCGAGCAGGCGTTCGCGCGCGCCGGCGCGCACCTTGATGAGGCCCATCCAGCGGCCTTGCGGCGCGCGGCCGTCCGTGAGCGCCTGCCCCGCGCCGACCACGCCGTCGAGCCACACTTTCTGGCCGAACAGCGCGCGGTCGTCGGCGGTCGAGCAGTACGCAAAATCGGTCGCGGCGGCGCCCGCCTCCGGCGCCTGCGACGAATCGACGACCACGCAGAAATCGCTGTCCGATTCGGTCAGGTCGCGCAGGATGTAGCTGCGAAACAGCAGGTCGCCGTAGGAGATCACGGTGTCGCCGTTCATGTGCCCGACGGCGCACGCGAGCGATGCGAGCTCGCCCGTGGTGTCATGGCGCTCGTTGACGACGAGACGGATGCCGCCCTTCTCGATCGCATCGGCCCGATAACCGCCGACCACGGTGATGTCGTTGATGCTTTCCTTCTTGAACGCCTCGACGAGATGCCGCAGAAGCGGCTTGCCGGCGACTGGCAGCATCACCTTCGGACGCGCTTCGGTCAGCGCCTCGAGGCCCGCGCCCCGGCTCGCCGCGAGCACGATCGCGCTGCGCTTTTCGTTGGCCGCGCTCAGGTAGATGTTTTCGGCAGCCGAATACTCGTCGGCGTCCTGCAGACGGAAGATCTCGTTCACCGACGCGATGCGGTCTTCCACGTTCACGAGCGTCTCGCTGTCGTGGATTTCCTTCGCGATCGCCTGCATCGCGGATACGGCGCCGCGGATCAGATGGTTCGCCCAGATCACGCAGCTGATACCGGCCTGACGGAACGCGTCGGTCGGCGTGCTGTAGTACTTCGTCGGCACGATGACGAGCGGACCGCGGCCCGCCCACTCGCGCGCGAAGGTCAGAATCTCGTCGGGCTTCGACAGCTTGCTGTGGATCAGGATCGCGTCCGCGCCCGCCAGGCGATACGCCTCGGCGCGCTTGAGCGCTTCTTCCATCCCCCAGCCGGCGATCAGCGCTTCCACGCGCGCGACGATCGAAAAGTTCGGATCGCTCTGCGAATCCTTGCCGGCCTTGATCTTGCCGCAGAACTCGTCGATGTCGGCGAGCGGCTGCGCTTCGCCGTTGATGAAGCTGTTGGTCTTCGGAAACTGCTTGTCCTCGATGCACACGCCCGCGATGCCGCGCTGCTCCAGCTTCCTCACGAGACGGCGCACGTTGTTGAAGTTGCCGTAGCCGGTGTCCCCGTCGAGCAGGATCGGCAGATCGCTGGCGTCGGCCATGAATTCGAGGTTGTCGACGACCTGCGTCCAGCTCGCTTCGTTGTTGTCGCGCACGCCGAACTGCGCGGAGATCGACAGGCCCGAGCCCCAGATCGCCTTGAAGCCGGCTTCCTTCGCGATGCGCGCCGAAATGCCGTTGTGCGCCTCCATCAAAAATTCGAGGCGATTGCTTTGCAGCATCTCGCGCAGGCGCATGGTGCGCGAATAGCCGACGGGAATGTTTCCGGGTGCGTTCATTGTTGAGAGGCTCCTGCAAACTGACGCAGCGCGTTCAACTGCGGCAGCACTTCATCGGCCGCGCGCTTCACGTCGTTCTGAAAATCGATTTCGATCCACGGTGCGCCGGTCACGTCGGCGATATCGAACACGTGGGACTTTTCCAGCAACAGGTCGCGCACCGCTTCTTCGTGCGGCATCTTCGCACGGCCCGTCGCCACATAATCGGCGCAGATTTCGGCGAGGCGCGTGGCCGCTTTCTCGTCGAAGCGGAAGAAGCCCACCGATTCGCCGATGGTGTCGTACTTCAGACCCGCCGCGACCTGCTTGCGCAGTTCGACCGGCACGCCATTCTCGACGCACAGCTTCACCGGTTCGTCGCCGGCTTCGAAGTCGCGATCGATCAGCAGGCGATTCACCGCGCCGCCCGCGACGAGCGGATCGAAGATGCGTTCGTCGTAGAGCACGTCGGCGTCCATCAGCAGGACATCGCCGCCGCGCGTCATCGCGTCGCGCGCGGTATGCACGGATAGCACGCTGCCGAGCGTGAATTCCTCGTTGACGACGATCTCGGTCTTCGGCTTCCAGTCGATGGATGCGAGCTCCGCTTCGATCTGCTCGCTCTTGAAGCCGGTCACGAAGACGACTTCATCGACGCCGGCGGCTTTCAAAAAGTGCAGATGACGTTCGAGCAGCGATGCATCGCCAAAACGGAGCAGACATTTCGGCTTTTGCTGGCCTTCGGGCTGAACGAGGCGCAAGCCCATCCCGGCCGCAAGAATAATTGCGCGCATGCTTGGTTCCCTTCGTGGGTGGGTCAGTCGATATCCGGCACGCGCGCGAGACGGCGGCGCTGCCAGCCTTTTTCAACGAAATGCAGATAGACGATGCCCGGCACGCCGAGCAGCAGTTCGCGCGCGCGCTTGGCGAGCGACAGCGCGAGCGCCGCCTCGGGCGGCAGGCCGACCAGACGCGCGAGCAGCAGATAGCCGCCTTCCTGCACGCCGAGCGAGCCGGGAATCGCGAAGGCCGCGCCGCGGATCGCCTGGCCGAGACTTTCCAGCAGCAGCGCTTCCGTCCAGCCGACCGGATGGCCGAGCAGATGCAGCGCGAGCCACACTTCGCCCGTGCCGACGATCCAGCCGATGAAACTCAACCCGAAGCTCGACGCCACCTTGCCGCGCTCGCGATACATCTCGTGCACGGCGGCATCGACGGCTTCGGCGCGCGTCACGAGCGACGACCAGTCGCGTTTGGCCGAGAATTTCGCGGCGATGCCCGACGCGAAGCGCATCGCGCGGCCGAAGAGACCGCGCCGCTGCGCGAGATAGAAACCGAAGATCATGAGGCCGATCACGCCGATCACCGACAGCACCGCGATCGTCACGGTCGACGACGAGCCGCCCGCCGCATAACCCGTCAGCAGGACGACGCCGATCAGCGCGAAGATCAGTTGCGCGACGGTCTGCATCGTCGTGCTGACGGTGATGACCGCGGCCGCGTCTCGCGCGCGCATGCCGCGCTGCGCGAGATAGCGGACCATCAGCATCGGCCCGCCGATCTGGCCTGCGGGCATCAGGCTGTTTACCGATTCGCCGGCCCAGCGCGCGAGCAAGGCGTCGAGCAGTGACACGTCGCGCTGACGGTCGGCGAAGAGCACGCTGATCGCGACGGCATCGATGACGAGCGGCACGAAGTGAAAGGCCGCGACCGCGACCAGCCCCCAGCCCGCCGCGGCAAGCGTCGATGCAACGGAGCCGAAGCCTTGCCAGCCGAGCAGCGCGATGAACAGCACCACGCCGACCGACAGCAGGAATGTGCCGGCGCGGCTCATGCCTGTCCGTTCGTGCCGCCCTTGCGGCGAAAGACCTGCCTGAACCCGAAATACGCGATCGAGTCCTTCATGTTCGAGATGAAGCGCTGGAACGGGCGCATGGTGGGATTCGTCACGTACTCGAACGTGAGCGACACGCGCATCTCGTTCTCGCCGAGCGGCGTGACGCGATGGCGCAGCTTGTCGCCATCGAAGAACACGAACGCGCCGGGCGGATACTGCACAGAGCCCGGCTGATCCGGAACCCCGGGCGTCTTCGTGTGCAGTTCGTAGTCGAGCTTGCAGGACGAATCGTCGATCACGCCGAGCAGGAGCGTGTAGCGCCGGCCGTCGTAATACGACGTGTCGTAATGCCAGCCGATGTGGTCGCCCGGACGTGTGTAGAAGTACAGCGCGTAGGCGTGCGGATCGTCTTCCGGCGAAAGTTGCAGCTTGTCGCCGGTGATCGTCTCCAGCCACCTGATGAGCGCTTCCGAACGATACAAATCCGCGATGAACGGCGCGAGCTTGTCGAGCGTATGGCGGCTCACGCTTCCGCCCGCCTTGTGACCCGGCAGATAGTTGCGGTTCACGGACGGCATCACGTCATGCACGGCGGCAATCAGCCGCTCCGTGTAGTCGCGCGGCAAAAAATCTTCGATGTAGAGAAACGAGCCTTGCTGGCCGTATTCGTCGCGCAGCTTCGGCGTTTGCAGCGCGGCGAGCCGCGCGTTCATGGTCGAATCGATGTCGCGCTTCGACGGGCGGGTCGCCGCAGCCCCATGCGCCGGTTGCGTCAGCGTGCTGTCCGGAGTTGCCGTATCGCTCATCTCACCGCCTGAAAATCTTTGTCGTCTTTTGCGTGGGTGGCCTGCGCACGGCGTTTCAACTGCGCGGTCACGCGCTGATAGTCCACCGCCACATAAATGGCGAAGAGCGGCGCGCCGATCGCCGACGCGACCAGAAACGGCGTCATGCCATTCAGGATGGTCACGACCGGCAGCAGATACAACACGTCTTCCGTTTCGAATCCGCCCATCGACGCCTGCTTCGTGCCGGACTTGCCGACCATCGACTCGACACGCATGCGCAGAAAAAAGATCAGCGCGACCGCCACGCCCGCAATGCCGCCGAGCCATTGCGCGGGCACGATCATCGACGGATGGTGCACGGCGACATAAAACCCGATGCCGAGAAACAGCAACACGGTCACGAGCGCGTCGCACGCGAGGTCGTAGAAGTGGCCGATCTTGCTGGACTGTCCGCTGATGCGCGCGAGTTCGCCGTCGGTGTGATCGACGAGATTCGACAGTGCGATCAGGAGCGCGCCTAGCGTGCACATCCAGAACTGGCCGAGCGACAAATAGTACGCCCCGGCCAGACCGATAACGAGGCGCAGCGTGGTCAGGTGATTGGGCGTTACCGGCGTGCCGACGAGCGGCGTGACGAGGCGGCGTGCGAGCCGCGCGTCCCATGTGGTGGGCTCGGGAACGGTTTTAGGATCGGGCGGACACGATTTTGTCATCCCGGAAATATATCGCTAATTCGCCGAAGCTGCATATATTGCGGCCCAGCATCGAGGCGATGATTCCCTGTTTGGTCAAGGCTGACGGGCGATTCTGAAACTTTCGCTGACATCGTGAGCAGCACCGAGCCGCCACACGTCGCGGCAATATTTTCCGATGCGATCTTCGACGTTGCGACGGCGCGTGGCCGTCGCATTCGCCTCTCGATCAATCGACGGCCTTGTTTGCGGGCGCGGGCGCCGCGCTGCGTTCGTTCGAGCCGGCTGCCGCCGTTTCGTTGGAGATGCCGCCATGCTGGTCGACCGGCAGCGTCACCGTGCGAACCGTGCCGTTGCCGAGCGGGAAATTCGCGAGCGCGCTGCGCACGAGGTAGGGCATCGCCTGATAGAGCGAAGGGTCGCCGGTCGAGTTGACCGCCGTCACCTTGTAGGTCTCGCGACCGGTCTTGCGATCGTTCATGCGGATTTGCAGCGCGTGGATGTAGATCGGATAGCTCTGGTCGACGTAACCCGCCGGGCCCCATGGTCCGTACGGCCCCCACGGCCCCCACGGTCCGCCCCCGAACGGACCGCCCCAGGCGCCGTACATCGGCCACGGATCGTAGTAGACCGGCTGGCGCACGGTCATCATGTCGCCGCGAACCGAATAGGCGAGCGCGACCTGATAGTTCGCGCTCGCCTCCGGCACTTGCCGGAAGTTGTATTTCGAGAGCTCGCTCGCGACGAGCGTCTCGTAGGTCGTCTGCTCGATGCTGTTTTGCTGCTCGCCCTTGCGCGCGAACGCATACGTGCGCGCCGAGTCGCTGCCGCTCCAGTCGGAGAACGCGGTGACCTGCGTCTGGACGTAGGTCGTGCAGCCCGTGAGCCACATCGCCATCAATATCAGCGCCGCCCATCTGGCGAGCGTCCTGATCGGAACATTCATGGTCATCCTCACTTCGTTCGGCACCCTTCCCAGTCATAGATAGCACCGCCGCGGCTTGCACGGCGGCGTCCTGTTTTGTGGGGTCCACGACGCGCTGCGCCGCCCGATTCGCGATCTCCGGACGGCTTGTACAATGATTCGACCAGGCGCGCACGCGTTGGTGCTCGAAAGCACACACGCCCGACGCCCCCGCCGTTCAATCCAAACATGAAGATCTTGCCATGTCTACCACGACCGCATCCGCTGTGATTCGCCGCCAGGACTACACGCCGCCCGCCTTCCTGATCGACTCCGTCGCGCTCGAGTTCGATCTCGTGCCGGCACGCACGGTCGTCAAGAATACGATGAAACTGCGCCGCAACCCCGACGCCCACGGCGACGCGTCGCGGCTCGAATTGATGGGCGAACAGCTCGAATTCGTGAGCGCGGCGATCGACGGCGTCGCGCACGCGGATGTCCGTGTCCACGAAAACGGACTGTCCATCGGCAATATTCCAGCGGATGCGTTCGAGCTCAGCATCGAGAGCATCTGCAATCCGGCGGAGAACACGACGCTCTCCGGGCTGTATGTTTCCAGCGGCAACTTCTTCACGCAGTGCGAAGCAGAAGGCTTTCGCCGCATCACCTACTTCCTCGATCGCCCCGACGTGATGGCCACCTACGTCGTCACGCTGCGCGCCGACAAGACTGCTTATCCGGTGCTGCTGTCGAACGGCAATCTGATCGAGGAAGGCGATCTGCCCGATGGCCGCCACTTTGCCAAATGGGAAGACCCGTTCAAGAAGCCGAGCTACCTGTTCGCGCTCGTCGCGGGCAAGCTCGTGTGCATCGAGGAGCGCATCCGGTCCGGATCGGGAAAGGAAAAGCTGCTGCAGGTCTGGGTCGAGCCGCAAGACCTCGACAAAACCCGCCACGCGATGGACTCGCTCATCAACTCGATCCGCTGGGACGAAAAGCGCTTCGGGCTGGAGCTGGATCTGGACCGCTTCATGATCGTCGCGGTGAGCGACTTCAACATGGGCGCGATGGAGAACAAGGGTCTCAACATCTTCAATACGAAGTATGTGCTCGCGAATCCCGAAACCGCGACGGACACGGACTTCTCGAATATCGAGGCGGTGGTCGGTCACGAGTACTTCCATAACTGGACGGGCAATCGCGTGACCTGTCGCGACTGGTTCCAGCTCAGCCTGAAGGAAGGCCTCACGGTGTTCCGCGATCAGGAATTCTCGGCCGACATGGCCGCAGGCGATGCCGAAGGCGCGGCGAGCGCCGCGGCGCGTGCGACCAAGCGGATCGAGGACGTGCGCGTGCTGCGTCAGATGCAGTTCGCCGAGGACGCCGGCCCGATGGCGCATCCGGTGCGCCCGGAAAGCTACGTCGAAATCAACAACTTCTACACGATGACCGTCTACGAGAAAGGCTCGGAAGTCGTGCGGATGTACCAGACGCTCTTCGGCCGCGACGGTTTCCGGCGCGGCATGGATCTCTATTTCCAGCGGTTCGACGGCCAGGCCGTGACCTGCGACGACTTCCGTCAGGCGCTCGCCGACGCGAACCATCGCGATCTTGCGCAGTTCGAGCGCTGGTACAGCCAGGCGGGCACGCCCCGCGTGTCGGTCCGCGCGAACCACGACGCGGCGAACAAGCGCTACACGCTGACGCTCACGCAAGGTTACGGCGACGCATCCGAAGCGGCGCGCGCCACCCAGAAAGGTCCGCTGCTCATTCCGTTCTCGGTCGGTCTGATCGGGCAGAACGGCGCGGATTTGCCGCTGCGTCTCGAAGGCGAGAAAGAGCCGAACGGCACGACGCGCGTGCTCGAATTCACGGAGCGCGAGCAGACCTTTACTTTCGTCGACGTGAACGAGAAGCCGCTGCCGTCGCTTCTGCGCAATTTCTCGGCGCCGGTGATCGTCGAATACGACTATACGAACGACGAGCTCGCGTTCCTGCTCGCGCACGACAGCGATCCGTTCAACCGCTGGGAAGCCGGCCAGCGTCTCGCCACGCGCGAGCTGCTCGCGCTTGCCGGGCGCGCGGCCAAGGGCGAGCAGCTTGCCATCGACGATCAGGTGATCGCGGCATTCGCCCGCGTCCTCGAGGACACCACGCTCACGCCCGCCTTCCGCGAACTCGCGTTGATGTTGCCGTCGGAAAGCTATCTCGCCGAGCAGATGGCCGTGTCGGATCCGGCCGCCGTGCACGCGGCGCGCGTCTTCATGAGCCGCCGTCTCGCGTCGCAATTGCGCGACAAGTGGCTCGCGACGTATGAAGCGAATCGCACACCGGGCGAATATCGCCCGCTGCCCGAGGATGCCGGCAAGCGCGGGCTGAAGAATCTCTCGCTCGCCTATCTGAGCCAGCTCGACGATCCGCGCGAAGCCGTCAAGCTCGCGCAGGCGCAATACGATGCCGCAAACAACATGACGGACCGCTCGGCGGCGCTCTCCGCGCTGCTGCTCGCCAGCGCGACGAAGGGCGCGAACCCGAGCGTCGCGGACGCGGCGCTTGCGGACTTCTATCGACGTTTCGAGAACGAGGCGCTCGTCATCGACAAGTGGTTCGCGCTTCAGGCGACGCAGCGCGGCGGCCCGGATCGCAAGGTGATCGAGATCGTGCGCAAGCTGATGCAGCATCAGGCGTTCAACATCAAGAACCCGAATCGCGCACGCTCGCTGATCTTCAGCTTCTGCAGCGGCAACCCGGCGCAGTTCCACGCCGCCGACGGTTCCGGCTACGCGTTCTGGGCAGAGCAGGTGATCGCGCTCGACGCGCTCAATCCGCAGGTCGCGGCGCGTCTCGCACGCGGACTCGAACTGTGGCGACGCTTTACGCCGCAGTTGCGCGAGAAGATGCACGCGGCGTTGAGCGAAGTCGCGTCGAAGGCGAAATCGCGCGACGTGCGCGAGGTGGTCGAGAAGGCGCTCGCGGCTTGAGCGCCGTGTCATCGTAGCCTTTCGCTGTGTAGCGACGGCCGCGCGATGTTTTCGCGCGGCCGTCGCTGTCACATGGAGTGGCCGGGGCGAGCGGTTAGAATCGTGAATATTCGTCTAACGCTCACGGAGCCCAAGCATGTCCTCCATCTCCAGCCGCACCACGCTATCGAAATACCTCATCGAACAGCAGCGTGAACACCAGAACCTGCCGGCCGACCTGCGTCTCTTGATCGAAGTCGTCGCGCGCGCGTGCAAGCAGATCAGTTATCACGTGAGCAAGGGCGCGCTGGGCGAGGCGCTCGGCTCGGCCGGCAGCGAGAACGTTCAGGGCGAAGTGCAGAAGAATCTCGACGTGCTCTCGAACGAAATCCTGCTCGAAGCCAATGAATGGGGCGGCAACCTTGCCGCGATGGCATCGGAAGAAATGGAAAAAATCTTCCCGATTCCGAATCGCTATCCGAAGGGCAATTATCTGCTGACGTTCGATCCGCTCGATGGCTCGTCGAACATCGATGTCAATGTATCGATCGGCACGATTTTCTCGGTGCTGCGTTGCCCGGACGGCGTCGAGCCGACCGAGCAGGCGTTCATGCAGCCGGGATCGCAGCAGGTCGCGGCGGGTTATGCGGTGTACGGCCCGCAGACGGTGCTCGTGCTGACGACCGGCCACGGCGTGAACTGCTTCACGCTCGATCGCGAACTCGGTTCGTGGGTGCTCACCCAGCGCGACATGACGATCCCGGTCGAGACGCGCGAATACGCCATCAACGCGTCGAACAGCCGGCACTGGTACGAGCCGGTGCAGCGTTATGTCGACGAACTGAATGCCGGCAAGGACGGCGCGCGCAAAGAAGACTTCAACATGCGCTGGATTGCATCGATGGTCGCGGACGTGCACCGTATCCTGAATCGGGGCGGCATCTTCATGTATCCCGCCGACAAGCGCGATCCGTGGAAACCCGGCAAGCTGCGCCTCATGTACGAAGCGAACCCCATGTCGTTCATCGTCGAGCAGGCCGGCGGCGCCGCGACCAATGGCGAGGAACGCATCCTCGATATCGTTCCCACGAGCCTGCATCAACGCGTGGCCGTGTTCCTCGGCTCGAAGAGCGAGGTGGATCGCGTGACCCGCTACCATCTCGAAAACAAAAATTGATTCAGGGTATTGCCAAATCGAGAATGTGGTCGCTATAATCTTGTTTCTCTGATGCCGGAATAGCTCAGACGGTAGAGCAGCGCATTCGTAATGCGAAGGTCGGGGGTTCGATTCCTCTTTCCGGCACCAACAAGATTCAGCAATATCAAAAACCCGCGGTCACGCAAGTGATCGCGGGTTTTTGCTTTTGTGCTTCGTGCTTGCGATTTGCTCCGCGATTCAGCGACGTGTTTTCCCGCTTTTGCAACAGCCGCCGAGTTCGTACACAGTATTGCGACAGGAATCGAAATCGGCTTCATCGATTTCACAAGCTGCCGCTCTGAGCACCTGATTTGCCCTATATGTGCGCTTTCGTACAACAACAAGCCATTTTCCGCCCCGCACCATCAAGCGTCAACGCTGGTTTCCCGGTATCGTTATATCCATAGAGGAAAAGCTAAAGTTTAAGTACACGGTTGGCTGCTCCACGTCGAGCCATGCTGGACGTGGCCTCCGAGGCGGTCATGACCAATAGGGAAAGCTGTATCTTTTGCGTCGGATTCGGCAGAAGGAAGGCAAAGAATTACCGCTTTGACCCGTTCTAACGAACGGTCATGCGCAAACAATGAATCTGCTTAACCGGCTCAAGCCGAAGCGGCTGCGATCCGATAACGCATTTATAGAGAGACCCGTTTTCATGTCGCATGCGGCGGCGCAAAAACCGCATCGACCAAGTTGTTGCAAATGTCGTAGTCACCGAGGAGAGAAAACATGGACGCAAAACCGACCAAAATCCCGACGCCCGACACGGTGCATTGTCCGGATCCGGAGCCGGTTGGCGTCGAGTTTCTCGCGACCGAATTGCCCGAACACGTGCGCGCGTTCTTCGACGAACAGCGCAAATCGGCGCAGTCGAAATAGGCGAACAGGCTGATCACGCCGTCGTCGTGAGAACGACGCCCGCTGCGCGCGGCGCACTCGGACCATCCGGTCCGGACGTGGCTGAAGCCAGGACGCCTCGCGCCCCTCGTTCATGACCGCATTCAGGCGCGTCGTGCGTTGCGACTCGTCGAATCCTTTCCCGTCAGTAGGCTGCGCTCATTCCGATGCGAAGGCGCTGCGCTATTCTGGCGCTTTTGCCCGCGCTTTTGCCCGCGCCTTTGCCCGCATACCGATGCGCCGCCGATCGAATTCATCCCTCCTCGCCTTTGCCGCAGTTACCTGCGTGCTCGCACTCGCCGCGCCCGCGTCCGTTCACGCGGACGGCGACGACACACCCTTCACCAACGTCATCGCGCTCGTCTCGCAACGGCTCGCGCTCGCGGAACCGGTCGCGCGCTGGAAGTGGGCCCATCACGAGCCGATCACTGACGCGCCGCGCGAAGAGGCGTTGCTCAAACACGTCGAGGAAAAGGCGTCGGCCGCGCAAGTCGATCCTGAATTCGCGCGGCAGTTTTTCCGCGATCAGATCGAAGCCAGCAAGGATGTACAGAACGCACTCTTCGCCAACTGGCGCGCGCTGAAGGCGGCGCCGGAAGCGTCGCCGCCCGATCTCGTCAACGAGACGCGACCGAAGCTGGATCGGCTCACGCAATCGCTCATGTCGGCGCTTGCGCATGTCGAGCCGATTCGTCATGCGGAGGACTGCCCGGTGCGACTCGCCGAGAGCGTCGCGCGATGGAAGCATTTGACGCGCTACAACTCGTCGATGAACGCCCCGCTCATGCGCGCGCTTTCGCACGTATGCGCGTCGGGCGGCGTGGGCGCGGTCGGGTGATCGCGCGTCAGACTGTGGACGCGAGCGTTGCGCAGGCGAGCGGCGTCACGACGAGCCCGCGCGCGAGACGCTCGCTCAAGATGCGATAGGTCGACAGCTCGAATGCGGGCGAATCGACGCTCGCGTGCAGTGCGCCAGCCTGGCCGAGCGCGTCGATGGTGCCGAGATAGCACCAGTTGTCGATGACATGCCATGCGCGTTGCCCCGACGCTTCGTCGCGTTCTTCGATGGCGATCGCGCCCGTGTAAGGCCACGACGCGCCGCGAACATCGCCCGGACGCGATTTCAGCGGGCGATTATGCGCCGGACGCGCGTTTGCGATCCATTGCGCCTCGGCCAGCAGCGCGCCGATTTCGCCGCCCGTCGCCCTCCACTCGAGGCGGCGCACGAGCGCCGCCAGCCGCAGATCTTTTGCCGAGCGCCGCGGCCCGACGAGATGCGAGCGCACGCGCTGCCGCAATCGCACGCTTCTGCCGGCATAGAGCGGCGTGTCGTCGTCGCCATAGAACATGTAGACGCCGCAACCCGCGGCGATCTGCTCGATCGTGTCTTCGTCGATATGCGCCGCGAGCTGGAATCGGCGCGTCACGCGTTCGAGGTGCGCGCGCATGGCATCCGGCGCGTTCGCGCGATGCAGATGTTGCCAGAATTGCCAGAGCAGATCGGCGTCGGCGAGCGCTCGGTGCCGCGCCGAAGGCACGAGCGCGTGACGCTCGATGAGCGCATCGAGTCCGTGACGGCTTTGCGCCGGATAGACCGCGCGGGAAAGCTGCACCGTGCAGAGCACGTCGGGTGCGAAGCGAAGCCCCATGCGCCTGAATTCGCCCTTGAGGAAGCCGTGGTCAAAGTGCGCGTTATGCGCGACGAAGAGCCGGCCATTCAACCGCTCGAGCAGACCGGATGCGAGTTGTTCGAACGTCGGGGCATCGCGCACCATCGCGTCGGTGATTCCGGTCAACTGCTGCACGAACGCGGGAATCGGCCTTTGCGGATTGACCAGCGATGTCCATTGCGAAACGCCCAATGGCCCCACTTCCACGATGCCGATTTCGGTGATGCGGTCCACGCCGAACGTTGCGCCGGTCGTTTCAAGATCGACAAAGACGATGGGCTCGGAGGGAAAGGCAAGACTCGTGGGCAGTTCGGGATGCATCGTGGACGACGGTGGCGGCTCTGGCCTGGAGCGTTGGCGGGATTGCCCATTCTAACGCAGCACAGGTTGGCGGGCTTGGCTCAGGGAAGCTGCTTCGCGGCTTACTTGCGGCGATGCGTTGATTTGAAGCGAAGGAGCTCTATAAAACTGCGGCCCGTCAGTCTTTTATTATTAAGCACGCGCTGATTTATTTTTGTCGCAATAGCGGATAACCCGTAAAGGCATTTGCTGATTAACAAAAGCCGATCTTTTACGAGCAAAGTGGATTGATCCGATCGGCGCTGCAAGTTCAGGCATCGCGGCGGGACACTCGGGCGCACCGGTGCCGGGCTTGGCGCCACGCCGGACGGCTGTCGCGAGTAGTGTTCGCCGCTCGCGGGTTTTGGGCTCGGCAGAACGAAAATCCGGCTATTAGAACTGAATAATTTTCAGCGCAGTTTCGGCATAAACTAAATCATCCGCTCCTCAGTAGATATCACGTCGTACTCGAAACAAGATCCTTGAAAAGGATTGTCGAGCAATATCCGCACTCCCAGTTTCTCGGACAATATTTCACCGTACATGGACTGGCCAAATGCAATCGAACAGGATTATTCGATTCGTAAATGTTTGCTCGTCTTGCCCGATCCTCCAGCGTTAAGCAACATGAAACTGACTCACCGGTTGAATGTAACGGAGGCGACCAACAATATTTAACTGGGTCGATTCGCGCAATGGTTGAGATCGCTTGCCGCGCCCTCGATCACAGAGGCGGCTGAGATGCGTTCGTCGCTTGATTAAAATCCCGCCCGGCATGGCGATCACTGGCAGGACCTCCTCTCGTCGCCCATGGATGCAACGCACCACGTGGTGAAGGACCGGGCGACGCCGCCTCACAGCGACCTTCTCACGAACGACGGCGCCCGACTCGATCGAGCAAAAAAAAAGCGCGACCGGGAAGTCGCGCTGACAAAGTTTGGAGATCTTTTCCGTCAACGAAAAAGTCTGCTTCGGAAAGCAGAAACGACAGTATAGCGATGCGGCCCGCATTAATTACCCGCAAAACTCGCAAACTTCTGTTTCAAATATCTCAACAATCCCGTTTTAGAAATTTTCCGTTATTTACTGTCACGAATCATGTCGCGCAAGCGCAACGTCGTTTGGTTGACACCTTCGCCCGCACGACTTTATTCGCCGATAAATCATTGTATATAAAGAAAAATATACGCCGCGGCGATCATTGCCGCATCAACAATGGTTTATTGTGGAAATTGGAAGGCCCCGCCTGTAACGCCGTCTTTACACTTCGTCTGGTCCGGAAACAAATGTATCGCATCTCGATGCATTGCTCATCCGCCCGCGCCTCTCGCAGCGCGCCGGAGCGAGGTTTCCTCAAAGCCTGGGTCCCCGGCCCAATCTGCTCTCGGAGTAACAAAGATGAAAAAGACTCTTATGGTCGCTGCCCTGACGGGCGTTTTTGCTACCGCCGCCCACGCGCAAAGCAGCGTCACGCTGTATGGCCTGATCGATGCGGGCATCACCTACACGAACAACCAGCAAGGCCACAGCAACTGGAAGGCGACGAGCGGTTCCGTGAACGGTAGCCGTTGGGGCCTGCGTGGTTCCGAAGACCTCGGCGGCGGCCTGAAGGCGATCTTCACGTTGGAGAACGGCTTCAACATCATGAACGGCACGAATGGCCAAGGTGGTCGCGAGTTCGGCCGTCAGGCATTCGTCGGTCTGTCGAGCAACCAGTTCGGCGCGGTGACCCTGGGCCGTCAATATGACTCCGTCGTTGACTACCTCGGACCTCTGGCTCTGACGGGCACGCAATACGGCGGCACGCAGTTCGCCCACCCGTTCGACAACGACAACCTCGACAACACGTTCCGCGTCAACAACTCGGTCAAGTACACGAGCGCGAACTACGCCGGCTTCAAGCTGGGCGCGATGTACGGCTTCTCGAACGAAGCAGGCGGCTTTGCGGATAACCGTGCATACAGCGTCGGCGCGTCGTACAACTACGGTCCGTTGAACGTTGCGGCCGCGTACATGCAGCTGAACAACGTCGGCTCGCCGACCAACAACGTCGGCGGCGCGATCACGACCGACAACACACCGTTCGTCGCTGGCCGTCAGCGCATCTTCGGCGGTGGCCTGAACTACGCGTTCGGCCCGGCAACGGTCGGCTTCGTGTTCACGCAGACGATGCTGGACAACGCTTCGTCGATCACCAACGTCGGCTCGCAAGGCGCTGGCTCGATCAACTTGACCGACGGCCACGTTCGCTTCACCAACTACGAAGTCAACGGCCGCTACAACCTGACGCCGGCTCTGTCGATCGCGGGTGCTTACACCTACACCGACAGCCGTATCGACGGCGAGAAGCCGAAGTTCCACCAGGTCAGCCTGCAAACGGCGTACGCGCTGTCGAAGCGTACCGACGTGTACCTGCAAGGCGAATACCAGCACATGACCGACCAGGACGGCCTGCCGATCGGTGCTGTGATCAACGGCGTGGGCATGTCGTCGAACGGCAACCAGGTTTCGGCTACGGTTGGCATGCGTCACCGCTTCTAAGCTTCACAGGCAGTCCTGCTGTAGAAAAGCCGCTCTTCGGAGCGGCTTTTTTTGTCTGTACGCCGACTTCAGATCAATGCGGATACCGCACATCCAGAATGTCGATCTGCTGCACGCCCGCCGGCGTATGCAGCGCGACCGTGTCGCCGATCTTCGCCTTCAACAGCGCCCGCGCGACCGGCGAGATCCAGCTCACATAGCCGACCTCCAGATTCACCTCGTCCACGCCGACGATCGTCACCGTCTTCACATCGCCGTCTCCGCCCGCGTAATCGACCGTCGCGCCGAAGAACACCTGATCCACGTTCTCCTGCTTGCTGCTGTCCACGACTTCCGCCAGATCCAGGCGCTTCGTCAGAAAGCGGATGCGGCGATCGATCTCGCGCAGCCGCCGCTTGCCGTAGATGTAGTCGCCGTTCTCCGAGCGATCCCCGTTGGAAGCGGCCCAGGAGACGAGCTTGACCACTTCCGGGCGCTCCGTATCCAGAAGCTGCAGAAGTTCGTCGCGCAGCCGCTTGTGTCCCGCCGGCGTGATGTAGTTCTTCGTGCCCGCCGGAACGTCCGGATGGCCGAGTTCGAGGTCGTCGTCGGTGTCATCCGACTCTTTCACAAATGCCTTGTTCATGATGCTGCTCGATGCCGGATGATGTCGAATTTCGTAAGGGACTTGGCTTTCCACTCAGCAACTTACCACGCCGGAAGCCCCTTTCGTAGAAAGCACGCTGATAGATAATTCGATAGATTGGCCAAAACCCCTTCCATTTCGGAACAGGCTTGGCTATAATTCCGCTTCTGCGTGCGGCTGTAGCTCAGTTGGATAGAGTACTTGGCTACGAACCAAGGGGTCGTGGGTTCGAATCCTGCCAGCCGCGCCACCTATTCTGCTGTTTTCACGTTCGGCGGTCGCGCCGCTCGATGAAAAGATCAAGCGCTTAACCAGAAGCGCAGTGCAGTTTAAGCAGTACCGTTTTGCGTGCGGCTGTAGCTCAGTTGGATAGAGTACTTGGCTACGAACCAAGGGGTCGTGGGTTCGAATCCTGCCAGCCGCGCCATCTTTCGAAGGGCCTTCCATACGGAAGGCCCTTTTTGTTTGCCGCGAAGCTAGAAAGTCGTCTATTGCCGCGGTACAGAGCCGATATCGCCGATATGCAACTCAGGCCTCGGCACATCCTCCACCGACGCCACCGCGCTCGATTCCCCGATCGGCTCCGCCCGCGTGCCGAGCAAAGTCTGCGAACGGCGCAGGAACTCATCGTCGACGGTATCGCCGAATGCGTGCCGGACAAAGGCGCGCAGCAGCGCGATGCGCAACGACGCGCCCCGCCCTTCCACAGGCTTGCCGTCCTTGCCGAAGCTCACGGTGCAGATCACCTCGCCGCGCCCGTGATCGTGCATCTCGAGTTTGCAGGCGCGCTCCAGAACGACGGCCGCCGCGTCCCACGACGTCGACGGCAGGAAACGTCCGTCCCACGGTTTGCCGCGGTCGTTGCCGCGTATGGAAAGCGTCTCTCCGCTGTCGGTGAAATGAATTTCTCGGATGAATTCGTGCAGTCCGCGCGCGACCCAATAGTCGAGCGTGGCGCCTTCGAGATCGGAAGTGTTCATTGCGGCGCTCTCTCCTGTTCGTCAGTCGACGACAGGCATGCACGCCGCATACCCGCGCCGCGTCAGTAGTCGGCGCGCTCGCGGTCGATGCGCATGCCGCCGTCCTGATTGCGGTGATGCGGTTCGTCGCTCGGGCGCTCGCGCGCAATGCGCATGACGTCCGGATTGGTGCGTACGCGGCGCATGACGTTCGCCAGATGCACGCGGTCGCTCACCTGGATCACGAAGCGCAAGAGCTTCGCTTCCTGCGACACGTCTTCGTCCATGGCGATATGCACGATGTTCGCGTCGGCCGACGTGATATCCGCCGCCACGCGCGCGAAGACGCCCTTCGTGTTCTTCACGAGAACCTTTACGGCGACATCGAACAGACGTCCGGGCTGCGGCGCCCACGCGACATCGATCCAGCGGCCCGGATCGCGCCGGTGAATCCGTTGCGCGACGCGGCATTCCGTCGTGTGAATCGCCATGCCGAGCCCGATGCCGATGTAACCCATGATGTCATCGCCGGGAATCGGGCGGCAGCACGGCGACAACTGCACCGACATGCCCTCCGTGCCCGTGATGACCACCGGCGGCGCGGTATTGGTGTTGTGATGCTCGCGATGAGGATGCTCGTCGTCATCGGCGATGCCGTTCATCAACACTTCGATGCGCTTCGCCATGACCGCCGCCACGCGCCGGCCGAGACCGATATCGGCGAAGATTTCCTGCCGCGTCTTGTTGCCGGTCCACTGCACGAGCCTTTCCCACACTTCCGGCGTGACGTCCGAGAGCGCAAGACCGTAGCCCTTGAGACTCTGATCGACGAGCCGCTCACCCAACTGGACGGACTCGTTCAGGCGCATCGTCTTCAGATAGTGACGGATCGCCGAGCGCGCCTTGCCGGTGCGCACGAAGCCGAGCCACGCGGGATTGGGCTTCGAATACGGCGCGGTGATCACTTCGACGATATCGCCGCTCTTCAGCTCCGTGCGCAGCGGCAGGAGCTCGTTGTTGATCTTCACCGCGACGCACTGGTTGCCGAGGTCGCTGTGGATCGAATACGCGAAGTCGAGCGCGGTCGCGCCGCGTGGCAGCGGCATGATCTTCGACTTCGGCGTGAATACATAGACCGCGTCCGGGAACAGGTCGATCTTGACATGCTCGAGGAATTCGCTCGAATCGCCCGCTTCGCTCTGGATATCGAGCAGCGATTTGAGCCATTGATGCGCGCGCTTCTGGACGTCGTTCAGATCCGCGCCGCCGTTCTTGTAGAGCCAGTGCGCCGCGACGCCCGCCTCGGCGATCTCGTGCATCTTGCGCGTGCGGATCTGGAACTCGATCGGCGCGCCGAAAGGACCGACCAGCGTCGTATGCAGGGACTGATAGCCGTTCACCTTCGGAATGGCGATGTAATCCTTGAACTTGCCCGGCACGGGCTTGTAGAGCGCATGCAGCGCGCCGATGCACGTATAGCATTCCAGCGCGCTTTCGACCACGACGCGAAAACCGTATACATCGAGCACCTGTGAAAACGACAACTGCTTGTCGCGCATCTTCTTGTAGATGCTGTAGATCGTTTTCTCGCGGCCGGTGACTTCCGCGTTGATCTTGGCATCCGCGATGGTGCGCTGCACCGTCTCGAGAATCTTGCCGACCACTTCGCGCCGATTCCCGCGCGCGGCCTTCACCGCTTTTTCGAGCGTCGCGTACCGGTTCGGATTGAAGTTCGCGAAGGACAGATCCTGCAGCTCGCGATACGTGTTGTTCAGGCCGAGCCGGTGGGCTATCGGCGCGTAGATATCCAGCGTCTCGCGCGCCACACGCCGGCGCTTCTCCGGCGGGACCGCGCCGAGCGTGCGCATGTTGTGTAGCCGGTCAGCGAGCTTGACCAGAATGACGCGCACGTCGCGCGCCATCGCGAGCAGCATCTTGCGGAAGTTCTCCGCCTGCGCTTCCTCGCGATTGCGAAATTCCATCTTGTCCAGCTTGGACAAGCCGTCGACCAGTTCCGCGACCTTCGCGCCGAAGCGCTCCGCGATCTCGGTCTTGGTCACACCCTGGTCTTCGATCACGTCGTGCAGCAAGGCCGCCATGATCGATTGCGCGTCGAGCTTCCAGCCCGCGCAGATTTCCGCGACCGCGACCGGATGCGTGATGTACGGCTCACCGCTCTGGCGATACTGCCCGAGGTGCGCTTCGTCGCTGAAGTGGAAAGCCGCCTTGACTTCCTTGATCTCTTCCGGGGTGATGTAGCTCGCTAGCGCGTTCGTCAGTTTCGCGATGGAAACGACGTCGTGCTTGCGCGGCTGCTCCGGCGTGGCGGTCGGGCCGAACAGATGGCGGAAGGACTGTTCGAGGACCGCGTCGATGTACTTGCGCGCCGCATGCGGCTTGTCCGCATCGAGCAGGGAATCCTGATCGATTTCGAGGTCGGGGTCCACGGCGGCGGAGATGGGCAACGGTGTCTGACTCATCTTCCCCTCCGTGGTGATGTGGCGCGCTGGGTTGTCGGTTGCAAAAAATGAAACCGTGCGGAAAGGCAGCCCTTAGACGGGCACCTTCTTCAACATTTCGATACCAACCTGGCCCGCGGCGATCTCGCGCAGCGCGACGACGGTCGGCTTGTCGCGGCTCTCGATTTTCGGCGTGTGGCCCTGCGCGAGCTGGCGCGCGCGATACGTTGCCGCAAGCGCGAGCTCGAAGCGATTCGGGATTTGTTTCAGGCAGTCTTCGACGGTGATGCGGGCCATGTTTGTTTCCTTCTCAATATGGGTTTTATTCTACCTTATGTGACCGAACGACCCGGCCACTGCAGGCGCGTCATGCTTGCGGCGTGGAGTGGATGCCGAGGTCCACGAAAAGCTGCGTATTGCGCGCGTATTGCGACGTGAAGCGCAGGCGCGTCGCGGCAACGAGACAGCGTAGTTCGGTCAGCGCGCGATCGAAGTTCTCGTTGATGACGACATACTCCGCTTCCGAGGCATGCGCCATCTCGCTACCGGCCGCGAGCAGGCGTCGCACGATCACTTTCTCGGAATCCTGGCCGCGTTTCTTGAGGCGGTCTTCGAGCGCTTCGAGCGACGGCGGCAGGATGAAAATTTCCACCGCGTTGCGGAACTGCTTCTTCACCTGCTGCGCGCCCTGCCAGTCGATCTCCAGCAGCACGTCATGGCCCTGCTTCATCTGCTCCGCGATCCACAGCTTCGACGTGGCGTAGTAGTTGCCATGCACCTCGGCGCTTTCGAGAAACTCACCCTTTTCCCGCCGCTCCATGAATTCGTCGACGGACACGAAGTGATATTGCACGCCGTTGGTTTCCTTCGAACGCGCTTCGCGCGTCGTGTACGAAACCGACAAGAGGATGTCCGGATCCTCGGCGAGCAGCGCGTTCACGAGCGTGGATTTGCCCGCGCCCGAGGGCGCGACGACCATGAACAGATTGCCGGGATAAATGCCCGTGTAGTGGCTGTGCGAGCGGTGTGCGGTATTCGGCATGATGTTGCGTTACTCCAGATTCTGTACTTGCTCGCGCATCTGCTCGATGAGCAGCTTGAGCGTCATCGATGCATCCGCGAGTTCCTTCGCGGCCGCCTTCGAGCCGAGCGTGTTCGCTTCGCGGTTCAGCTCCTGCATCATGAAGTCGAGCCGCTTGCCGACCTTGCCGCCCTTTTGCAGCACGTGGCGCGTCTCGGCAAGGTGCGCCGTGAGACGCTGCAACTCTTCCGCGATGTCGATGCGGATGCCGTACATGGTCACTTCCTGGCGGATGCGTTCGGCGATTTCCTCGCGCGGCACGCTCGTCGCGACCGTTGTGCCGCCTTCGGTGGTCGCGATACCGAGCGCGTCCTGCAGGCGCTCGACGATCTTCTGCTGATGCTTCGCGATGAGTTCCGGCACGAGCGGCGTGATGCGCGCGACGATCGCTTCCATCTCCGTCACGTTCTCGATGAGCACCTTACCGAGGGCCGCGCCTTCACGCGCGCGCACTTCGATGAGATCGGCAATTGCCTGCTTGCCGCACGCGAGCACCGCTTCGCGCAGCGTGTCCTGCGACACCGCGCTTTCCGCGAGCACGCCGGGCCAGCGCAGGATTTCGCCGGTGCGCATGCGCTCGGCGTCGTGAAAGACGTCGAGCACGGCACGCTCGAGCGTGGCGAGCTGCGTGAGCGCCTCGCGATTCAGCGCGCCCGCATTCGCGGTCTGCTCGACGCGATTCAGGTTGATGCGGATATCGACCTTGCCGCGCGAGAGCTTCGTCATCAGCATTTCGCGCAGTTGCGGTTCGGTTGCGCGCACGTCTTCGGGCATGCGGAAGTTCAGGTCGAGAAAGCGCGAATTCACCGTGCGCAATTCCACCGATACACCGACGCCCGAACCGCCTGCGCCATTGGGTCCCGCGCCATCCGCGACGACTTCGCGTGTCGCGCTGGCATAGCCTGTCATGCTGTAGATCATGGTACGTCTCGCGATTGAGAGCCTTCGTTGCGAAGGCCTGTCTGATACGAGCGCCCGGCGCGCCCGAAGTGCTTTGGGATTGGCACGCGTCTGGCCGCCGGGCGAGGAATCCGCATTATCCCATTTTTGATGCGAAGCCCGCCCGGACGGCACGTCCAGCGCCGTGACGCGCGCGCAACGCCGGCAGGTGAATAACGATAAAATCGCTGGGTTCGCTGGTTCCACTCTCTTCTTTCGATACCCATGACCGACTCTCCCCTGCTCAAGCCTTCTCCCCCGCGTCCGAGCGGCCGCCGCGGGAACCAGTTGCGCGACGTGCGCATCACGCGCAATTACACGAGGCACGCGGAAGGCTCGGTGCTCGTCGAATTCGGCGATACCAAGGTGATCTGCACCGCGAGCGTCGCCGAGCGCGTGCCCGAGTTTCTGCGCGGCCGCGAGCAAGGCTGGCTGACCGCCGAATACGGCATGCTGCCGCGCGCGACGCACACGCGCAGCGACCGCGAAGCCGCGCGCGGCAAGCAGACGGGCCGCACGCAGGAAATCCAGCGCCTGATCGGGCGCGCGCTGCGCTCGGTGTTCGACCTGAACGCGCTCGGCGCACGCACGCTGCATATCGATTGCGACGTGATCCAGGCCGATGGCGGCACGCGCACGGCGAGCATCACGGGCGCGTTCGTCGCCGCGCACGACGCAGTCGGCAAACTTCTCGCGGCGGGCAAGATCACGAAGACGCCGGTCAAGGACTTCGTCGCGGCGATTTCGGTCGGCATCTTCGAAGGCTCGCCCGTGCTCGATCTCGACTACGAAGAAGACTCCCAGTGCGACACCGACATGAACGTCGTGATGACGGGCGCGGGCGGTTTCGTCGAAGTGCAGGGCACGGCGGAGGGCGCGCCCTTCACGCGTGAGGAGATGAACGAACTGATCGCGCTCGCCGACAGTGGCATCCGCGCGCTGATCCTGAAGCAGAAGGAAACGTTGGGGATTCAAGGTGTCTGACGCACAGGGTCTCGGCCGCGTAGTGCTCGCGTCGAACAATGCGGGCAAGCTGCGCGAACTCGCATCGCTGCTGGATGCGGCGGGCATCGAACTGATCGCGCAAGGCGAACTCGGCGTGCCCGAAGCGCCCGAGCCGCACGTGACCTTTGTCGAGAATGCGCTCGCGAAGGCGCGGCACGCATCGAAGCTCACCGGCCTGCCCGCGCTCGCCGACGATTCCGGCTTGTGCGTGCGCGCGCTGAACGGCGCGCCGGGAGTGTATTCGGCGCGCTATGCGTCGATGAGCGGCGGCGCGAAGAGCGATGCGGCAAACAACGCGCGCCTCGTCGCCGATCTCGCCGGGCAAGCCGATCGCCGCGCGTACTACTTCTGCGTGCTCGTGCTCGTGCGTTACGCGGACGATCCCGAGCCGCTCATCGCGGAAGGCCGCTGGCATGGCGAAGTGATTGACGTCCCGCGCGGTGCAAACGGCTTCGGCTACGATCCGCACTTCTTTTTGCCGACGCTCGACGCGAGCGCCGCCGAGCTCGATCCGGCGCGCAAGAACGCGCTGAGCCATCGCGCGCTCGCGCTGCGCGACCTGCTGCAACGACTGAAGGAACTTGCGTGAGCGCCGGACCGAAGACAATCAACGTGGTGCAGGCTTTCACGTCGCCGGGAAGCATTCGGCTGACGTCGTTGCCGCCGCTCTCGCTGTACGTGCATTTCCCTTGGTGCGTGCGCAAGTGCCCCTATTGCGACTTCAACTCGCATGAATGGAAGGACGACACGTTCCCCGAGGAACGTTATCTCGACGCCTTGCGCGCCGATCTCGAAAGCGCATTGCCGCTCGTGTGGGGACGGCAGGTGCATACGATCTTCATCGGTGGCGGCACGCCGTCGCTGTTGTCGGCCAAAGGTCTCGACCGGCTGCTCTCCGACGCGCGCGCGCTGCTGCCCGTCGATGCCGACGCCGAGATCACGCTCGAAGCCAATCCCGGCACGTTCGAAGCCGCGAAATTCGCGTCGTTCCGTGCGAGCGGCGTGAATCGTCTGTCGATCGGCATCCAGAGCTTCAACGAAGCGCATCTTAAGGCGCTCGGCCGCATCCACGACGCGATGCAGGCGCGCAAAGCCGTCGAGATCGCCGCGAAGCACTTCGACAACTTCAATCTCGATCTGATGTTCGCGCTGCCGCAGCAATCACTCGACGAATGCAGGCATGACATCGACACGGCCATTTCCTTCGCGCCGCCGCATCTGTCGCTGTATCACCTGACGATGGAGCCGAACACGCTCTTCGCCAAATACCCGCCCGCCCTGCCCGACGACGACGCCTCCGCCGACATGCAGGACTGGATACACGAGCGCACGCGTGAAGCCGGTTACGCGCGCTACGAAGTGTCGGCGTATGCGAAGCCGCATCGCCAGAGCAGGCACAACCTGAACTACTGGCGCTTCGGGGACTATCTCGGCATCGGCGCGGGCGCGCATACGAAGCTGTCGTTTCCGTCGAAGGTCCTGCGTCAGGCGCGCTTCAAGCATCCGGCGACGTATATGGATCAAGCGCTTTCGCCCGGCGAAACCGCCATTCAGGAAGAACGCGACGTCGGCCCGCGCGATCTGCCGTTCGAATTCATGCTGAATACGCTGCGCCTCGTCGAAGGCTTTCCGGTGCATGCGTTCGTCGAGCGCACGGGCCTGGCGCTGTCCGCGATCGAGCCGGCGCTCGTCGAAGCGGAGCGGCGCGGGCTCATCGCGCGCGACATCGAGCGCATTGCGCCAACCGAGCTCGGCCAGCGCTTTCTCAACGATCTGCAGGAGCTGTTCTTGAAGGATCCGCAAAATTGAGCGCGCCGACGATGGCGCAGGACTCGGTAATGCGGCATCGTCCGTTCGCGCTCTTCTGGACCGCGCGGGTGATGTCGTCGGTCGCGTTTCAGATGATGTCGGTCGCGATCGGATGGCAGGTCTATTCGATCACGCATAGCGCTTATGCGCTCGGTCTCGTCGGCCTTGCGCAATTCCTGCCGATGTTCGTACTGACGCTCGTCGTCGGGCACGTCGCGGATCGTTACGACAGGCGCACGATCGCGTACGTGTGCCAATCGATCGAGGGCATCGCCGCGCTCGTGCTGTGTCTCGGCGCATGGCACGGCTGGCACGATGTCGCGCCGATCTACGCAATCGCTGCGATCACCGGCGCGGCGCGCGCGTTCGAATCGCCGTCGATGGCCGCGCTCTTGCCGAATCTCGTCGCGCGCAATCAGTTGCAGCATGCGAGCGCGTGGTCGACCTCCGCGAACCAGACCGCGCAGATCCTCGGCCCCGCGATGGGCGGCGTGCTCTATGGGCTGGGCGCGCTGACCGTGTACGGCGCGGTGACGGTCGCGTTTCTCGTCGCGGCGTGCGCGGTGGGCGCGATCAAAATCGACGAAGCGGTGCGCATGCGCGCGCCGTTGTCGCTGGAGGCGCTCTTTTCCGGCATCGGCTTCATTCGCGGCAAGCCGGTGATTCTGGGCGCGCTGTCGCTCGATCTCTTCGCGGTGCTGCTCGGCGGCGCGACCGCACTGCTGCCGGTGTACGCGCATGACATCCTGCACACCGGGCCGTGGGGACTCGGTATTCTGCGCGCCGCGCCCGCGGTCGGCGCGCTCGCCGGATCGATCTGGCTCGCGCATTTTCCGTTGCGGCAGCGCGCGGGCAATGCGCTGTTCGGCGGCGTGATCGCGTTCGGCATCGCGACCATCGTGTTCGGGCTGTCGCGCAACATCTATGTGTCGCTCGTCGCGCTCGCGGCGCTGGGGGCATCGGATGTAATCAGCGTCGTCGTGCGCATGTCGCTCGTGCAGTTGCAGACGCCCGATGAAATGCGCGGGCGCGTCGGCGCGATCAATTCGCTGTTCATCGGAACGTCGAATCAGCTCGGAGAGTTCGAATCGGGGATGACGGCGGGATTGTTCGGTGCGGTGCCCGCGGTGCTGATCGGCGGAATCGGCACGATCGTCGTCGCGATGGTCTGGATGCGCCTTTTCCCCGCGCTCAAGGCGACGAAATCACTCGAAGGATGAGCGTTTCTCCACGACGATGACTTGCGCTACAATACGCGCCTTGCTGGAGGTGTGGCCGAGCGGTTTAAGGCACCGGTCTTGAAAACCGGCGAAGGAGCGATCCTTCCGTGAGTTCGAATCTCACCGCCTCCGCCAAAAACGAAAGAAAGCCTCGTAAGTTCAAACGCTTACGGGGCTTTGTTGTTTCTGGAGGTACTCGGGGAAATCAGATTGAGTTATCGGACGGCCGTCGGTGCCAATTTCTATGGCTGCAACGCGGTTCCCCCTCGCAGCGCTGTAGTGAAAGCGCAAGTACCTCGCTGCATTCGTTCGTTTCGACATCCTTATGGTTAGCAGGAAGCCGCCACCGCGTTGCGTTGAAATTCAGACGATACGCGTAGCCCACGCGCCGCGCGCCACGTATCTTCGCCCTTCCTCCTTCCCGAGTCTCCCCATCTCGGTCGAAGGGGGCCCTCAATGGGTAAGCTGGACTTGGGCCTCGCAGCAAGCGAGGCCTTTTTTTGCTCTTCCAGCAAGCCCAATCACGCGCTTGGCAAAAAATCGATGTGAACACAATGGCCCGCACGCCATCTAACCGCCTCATCGATAACAACGCGGAGACCCCCCATGAAGCCAGGCCGCATCACGCCGATCCTCTTCGGCTGCGTCGTCGCCGCAAGCCTGCCGGCGCATGCCCAGCCCCAACCGAACGCGCAATGGCGCGCGACCGAGGCAACGCTCTTCGACCTGATCCAGAACGGGTACGGAATCGTCGCAGTGACGAGCGTGGCCGCGCGCAACTCCGGGCTCTTTGAAGACACGTACGTGCTTCAGAAAAACAATAGCCTCTATCGCTGCGTGGAAACGCGCGCGGCAGAGACGGGAACGATCCGTTCCACCGCGCCGGTGCGCTGCGCCGAGCTCGTCAAACCGTACACAGACTGACGATGAGACCGTCAACGACGCGCATCAATTGTCGTCGGACCTGACCGGCGGACGAACGTGTGGAACCGGCTCCGCCTTGGCCGCATCCGGCTTGGGCGCGGCACGTTTCGATTCACTCTTCGAATGTGCGGCCGTGGCCGGTTGCTGCTGCCGCGCGGGCGCGCCCGACGGTGCCGGATGGTTCTTGCGTGACATGGCATCCTCCCGTTAGCGGGGATATCCCCTATCTACGATAGCACCGCCTCGCCGGTGCCGTACACGCGCTGCGCGTCTCAGCCGACCGGCGCCTCGCCCTCGCCCGTCTGCTTGCCCGGCCTGTCGTTCGGGCCTTGCTTGCGGTTTTCATCCTCGCGCTCCGGCAGCTTGCTTTTCTCGTTGTCGCTGTGCTCGGCGGCCTTGCCGTCGTCCGGACTATTCGTTTCGCTGTTCATGGCGCCCTCCTCGAGTGTCGTCGAATGAAATCATCGGCAGCAAGTCGCGCGCCCGAGCGCGCGCTACCGCACGCATTTGTTCCACTCACGGCCTTTGCAGCGACTACCATATAAGTAACGCCAGTTCGTCTTTACCTGCGATGTCCGCGTCACGTTCCTGCTCTATCGCCATTGCGCTCATCGGCGCGTTTGCGATGAGCGCCTGCACGATCACGCCGCCGCCGAGCGTCGTCGCCGCGCGCCCCGCCGCGCCGGCCGTGCCCGTCCTGACGCTCGACGAATACAAGGCACGCATCGCCCAGCGCATCTTCGAGCGTAATCCGTCGCTCGTTCTGAAAGGCGCGCCGCAGGCGATGCTGCGCTCGTTCGTGCTCGTGTCGTTCACGGTGGACCGCGGCGGGCGGCTCGTCGAATCGTCGGTGTATCGCACCAATGGCGACGACGAAGCCGAAGCCACCGCGCTCGCCTCGCTGCGCCGCGCGTCGCCGCTGCCCGCACCGCCCGCGCGTCTTTTGAACGGAAAAGATCAGCTGGAGCTTTTCGAAGGCTGGATGTTCAACGACAACGGCCAGTTCCAACTGCAAACCTCGCACTCGCCGCAGGCGACGACCATCGATTGATCAGCGCGCACCCCGCACGCTCGTTATAATTTTTGGCACCCCTGCCGGACCGGTTCCGGCGCGGCCTTCGCCTCGCGCCCATCCCGCGCGCCGCGCGAAGCGCCTGAGCGCAGCCCGACTGCGCCGCGACATTGCGCGTTACTCGTGCGCGCCGTCAAAGCTGGCTTTCCTGCCATCGCATCGCAATCCCTACAAAAAGCTGACTCGCGTCGAGCGACGAAATCGCTCGTCATTCCGATCGCTCTCACCCGGCGATGCGCGCGACAATGCTTCGCACCAAGGCAACACGACAACGGAGACAACATGGCCTCACCCTCGCTTTCCGCCGCAAAGCCCGGCGACGGTTCCCAAAGCGCTTCTCGCGTTATCTTCGCGAGCTTCATCGGCACCGCGATCGAGTTCTACGACTTCTATGTCTATGCGACCGCCGCCGCGCTCGTCATCGGACCGGTGTTCTTTCCGCACGACTCGCCCGCCGCGCAGGCGCTCTCCGCATTCGTCACGTTCGGCATCGCGTTTTTCGCGCGACCGATCGGCTCGTTCCTGTTCGGTCACTTCGGCGACCGCATCGGCCGCAAATCCACGCTCGTCGCTTCGCTGCTCGTGATGGGCGTCTCGACGACACTCATCGGCTTCGTCCCCGGCTACGATTCGATCGGCAGCCTCGCGCCGATCCTGCTGTGCGTCCTGCGCTTCGGGCAGGGCATCGGCCTCGGCGGCGAATGGGGCGGCGCCGCGCTGCTCGCGACTGAATACGCGCCGAAAGGCAAGCGCGGTCTCTTCGGCATGTTTCCGCAGCTCGGACCGTCGATCGGCTTCCTCGCGTCGAACGGCCTCTTCTTCGGTCTCGCGCTGTCGCTCTCCGATGAGCAGTTCCGCAGCTGGGGCTGGCGCGTGCCGTTCATCGTGAGCGCCGTGCTGGTCGCGCTCGGCCTCTACGTGCGCCTGAAGATCGCGGAGACGCCGGCGTTCCGCGCGGCCGTCGAGCGCGAGGAGCGCGTGAAGGTGCCGGTCGCGACACTGCTGTCGAGCCATCTCGTGCCGACGCTGCTCGGCGCGTTCGCGATGGTCGTCTGCTACACGCTCTTTTACATCTCGACGGTGTTCTCGCTGTCCTACGGCGTCGCCAAGCTGCATTTCGCGCGCGAGACGTTTCTGGGGCTCCTGTGCTTCGCCGTGCTGTTCATGGCGATCGCCACGCCGATTTCCGCAATCGCGAGTGACCGCTTCGGACGCAAGCCTGTGCTGATTGTCGGCTGCCTGCTCGCGATTCTGTCCGGCTTCGCGATGGCCCCGCTCCTCGGCAGCGGCGATACGATCCAGGTCGCGCTCTTCCTCACGATCGAGCTGTTCCTGATGGGCGTCACCTTCGCGCCGATGGGCGCCCTCCTGCCCGAGCTTTTTCCGACGAACGTGCGCTACACGGGCGCCGGCGTCGCGTACAACCTGGGCGGGATTCTGGGTGCGTCGGTCGCGCCGTATATCGCGCAACTGCTCGCCAATCGCGGCGGGCTGACGTGGGTGGGCGGCTATGTGTCGGCCGCCGCGGCGGTGAGCCTCATCGCGGTGCTATGCATGCGTGAGACGCGCAACATCACGCTCGAATGAGAGTGGGCAACCGGCGCGCCTAGCGATCGCGCTGGTTCGTGACATGGGCAGGCACCGGCCTGCCCTTGATTACCGGAATGCGCGGCGCCGGCCGTTCGACGCCGTTCGCGCGCGCTGCCTTCGCCGCCTTGCGGTCGGCCCAGAAGCGCGCAAGCACGAGCAGACTCGCGATGGCGATGCCATCCGCGATGAGCCCCAGAATCCAGTGCGACGGGTAGCGCCCGAGCCCGAGCACGCCCATTGCGCGCAGTGCCGAATCCAGCACGAGCGATACGCACGTTCCCGCGATGAAGCACACGAGCCCCTGCTGGCCGATCGTCACGATGCCGGGCAACTTGCGCGCGAGTCTGCCGACCCATCCCGAATACACCCCGCGCGCGACGATCCACGCGATCGCCGCAAAGCTCACGATGCGCAGCGTCGCGAGGTTCTGCTTCATGTATCCCGGCGGCGCCTGGGTTTCGAGGAAGAGCTTGAAAAACGCGAACGTCAGCGCGAGGGCAATCGCGCCTGCGGTCAGCCAGCGCGCGGCACGGCCGGCATGAAATGCGTCGCTGATTGGCTGGACGCGCGACAGGATGCCGATCATGAACATCAGTTGCCAGGCGAACGGGTTGAACGACCACGCTTCGCCGTAGGTACCCGGCAAAAAGCGCAAGAGCGGCATGGCCGCGAGCCACACGAGCAGACTGCCGAACATCGCGATGACCGGCTTTTTCTGCGCGAGCGGAACGATGACCGGGACGGCGAGCGCGAAAACCGAGTACATCGGCAGCACCGCGGAAAGATAAGGCTGCTGACGCAGCAGAGCGATATCGACGGTCAGGCCGAACGGTCTCACGAGGAAGTTCGGCCACTCGGTGTACTCGACCATCGGCGTATCGACCTTCAGCGCCATCAGGAGCGCGCCGCCGATCAGCATCAGAAACGCCGTGAACAGGTACGCGCGATAGATTTCCCAACTGCGTTTGAAAAAGCGTCGGCGCGCGGCTGAATCGCTACGGCGAGTCGCAAGCGCCGTATAAGCCGCCGCCGACGCATAACCCCCAAGAAACACGAAAACTTCTGCGGAATCGCAGAATGCATATTGATGCAGCGTAAAGCGCGAAAGCACGCTTCCCGTTATATGGTCCACCGCGATAATGAGCAGCACGATTCCTCGAAAGAAATCGACTTCGAGAGAACGTGTCGTCGGGGAAGTCATCTGGCGAATGCTCCACGGACTTGCGGTTTCGGCGCCGCCGGGAATGGCGCGGCGCACATACGGGGTTTGTACCTAGGCTGAAAAGAAAATTCCCTGAATCAACGCTTATTTCAAAGTAACACTCGATGGCAGTCGGCAAGCTGGCGGCAAAATGACTTTTTTGTCCGCTTTCCAGTCAATATGCCGCTGCCTATACTCGAGCAACTTCGACAAAAACAGGTCGCGGAAAACAATGCCGCGAGACCAGAACCGGAGGCCGACATGCGCATTCATCTGCAGAGTTCCCACCTCGTCGCGATAATTGCAATCGCACTAATAACGGCACTGCTGCTCGCGGTGAAGTTTCGTCCGGCGACGTGGCGAGGCATGCTCTTCGAAGCGGTCATCGCGAATGTGGGCGCGCTCCTCGCGGTGCTTGCTTTCGAAGTCCTCACCGCCTGATGCCGAGTGCCGGCGTCGCACACCGGACCTACAAATAAATTTCAAGTCGAGTGAACTTTCCACTGCGCGCTTGCTCTGAGCACTTAATGCTGTTCGTGCGGCTCGCTTTCCGGGCTGACCTGACGGCTCTTCTCTCCTCTCCGCTCCTGCTTATGGCGGGAGCGTTTCTTGGGCGCCCGGCGAAAGCCTCGCGCCTGTTCTTTTTTCTGGCCTCCGCAGTACCCTGCGCATCCACCGCTTCGCCGACGGCCATCGCATGATCCGCGTGCTGCGTTCCTTCTCGGCCGTCACCATGCGACGCACACGCAGCCTGTGGCGCCGTTACGGCATCTTCTGGCTCGGTGCGATCCTGGTCGGGCTCGTCGCCGTCTACTACGCCCGGCTGATCGACTGGGGCTTCAGCGTCTTTTCCGCTATCCGCAGTGAGCATGCCTGGCTGCCGCTCGTGATCACGCCCGCCGCCGCGGCGCTCTGCGTCTTCGTCACGCGGCGATTCTTCCGTGGATCCGAAGGCAGCGGCATTCCGCAGGTCATCGCCGTGCTGGACAGCCCGACATCGGCGGCGGGCGGGCGACTGCTCACCTTGCGCATTCTCGTCGCCAAGATCGGCGTCTCGCTCGTCGCGATACTCGGCGGACTGACCATCGGCCGCGAAGGTCCGACTGTGCAGATCGGCGCGGCGCTGATGTTCAACATGCGGCGCTTCTACCCGCGCTCAAATTCGCTGATCGAACGGCAACTCGTGCTCGCGGGCGCGGCGGCCGGCCTGTCGGCGGCATTCAACACGCCGCTCGCCGGCATCGTGTTCGCGATCGAGGAGCTCACGCGCAGCTTCGAAGTTCGCACGAGCGGCGTGCTCATTACGGGCATCATCATCGCGGGTGTCATCGCGCTCGGACTGAGCGGCAATTACACGTACTTCGGCACGATCCGGGCCGGCGCGCAGTTCCCGAGGTTCTTCGCTGTGGCGGTCGTCGTGACGGGCATCGTCACCGGTATTGCGGGCGGCGTCTTCTGCTGGCTGCTGCTCAACACAAGCAAATGGATTCCCGCGTCGCTGAGACACCTCCATGCGTCGCGGCCGGTCGCGTTCGCGGCGCTCTGCGGCTTCATCATTGCCGTCGTCGGATTGCTGGCCGGCGGCACGACCTTCGGCAGCGGATACGCCGAGGCGCGCGGCCTGCTCGAAGGGCGCGAGCATCTGTCGATGCTCTATCCGCTCCTCAAAATGATCTCGATGATCGGTTCGTACCTGCCCGGCATTCCGGGCGGGATCTTCGCGCCGTCGCTATCGATCGGCGCGGGTTTCGGCAACGTCCTGCACGTGCTCTTCCCGCAGATGTCCTTGCCCATGCTGATCGCGCTCGCAATGGTCGGCTATCTCGCCGCCGTCACGCAGTCGCCGATCACCGCGTTCGTCATCGTGATGGAGATGATCGACGGCCACGCGCTCGTGATCTCGCTGATGGCGGCGGCGCTGATCTCGAGCCGCATGTCGCGCCTCTTCGCGCCGCCGCTCTACGAAGCGCTGTCGGCGAGGTACATGACGCCGCTGGAAAAGCTCGCGCCGTCGCCGGAACTGCCCGAGGGCGGCGAAGCGGCGCCCGCCGGAACGAAGGACGAAGCGCCGCTGAAATAGGCCGTCAATACACGTAGACGTGCGCCGGCCGATACGCGTAAGGATGCGCCGGCACGACGATGCAGCCCGCGAGCGCATCGGCGAGCACGACAGCCATGAGGACGAGCAGGAGCCGCTTCATCTGCGTCCTCCCATCACGCCCAGTGCGCCGGCACCCAGCGATACCGCGCGCCGTGTCCGACCCATTCGCCCGGTACCCATCGATGACCGACACGCTCGGCTTCCCAATGACCGCCGACCCACACGTAGCGGCCATGCTCCCAGTTCCAGTGACCGCGATCCCACACATATCCGGCACGCGCTGGCGGCGCGGCCTCGTAGCGCGGCGCGGGCGGCGCACTCGGCGCAACGATCACGACTTCGGCGGCAGACGCAGCCGTTACGGTGATCGCGCCGGCGACGACCAGCGCGGTTCGGGCGAGCAGCGTGCGGAGGGAAGTTTTCATGACGTACCTCTTCTTCTTTCGAGACATTGAGCGCCACATGGCGCGGATCGATGCAACCGGCGACGCAGCGCGCCGCCGATACGCACTCAATGCGCGAGAACGTCAGAAGGAGGACAAAGCGAGCATTACAACGACTCCCAATGTGCAACCGAATATTGATGAAAGGCGCGCACTGGTCGAACGAATCGCACGCGCAAACGATAGCGCGCAAAAACAAAAGCCAGGATCGTCGGATCCTGGCTTTGCTACTTTCCGCGATGCTCGCGCGGCCTGAGCCGGCGCGATGCCGCGCGCGCAAGCGCTACGCGTTACGCCTGCGGAATCTCGATCTTCACTTCCAGCACTTCGAGGTCGTCCTGACGCTCGAGGCTCACTCGAATATCGTCATCGGAAATCTTCACGTACTTCGAAATCACCGCAACGAGTTCTCGTTGCAACGCCGGCAGATAATCGGCGGCGGCTTTGCCACCCGCGCGCTCGTGCGCAATGATCAACTGCAAGCGTTCCTTCGCGACCGAAGCGGACTTTCTTTTCTCGCCCAGCAAAAACGAAAGAATCGACATTGCGTCCCCTTACTTGGTGCCGAAGATGCGTTGCAGCAGACCAGGCTTGTGATAATCCGTGAAGCGCAGCGCCGTTTCTTCCCCGAGGAAGCGCGACACCACGTCCTTGTACGATTCGGCGACATCCGTGCCATCGAGATGCACGGCCGGCAAGCCCTGGTTCGACGCATGCAGCACCGCTTCCGATTCCGGAATCACGCCGATCAGCTCGATGCGCAGGATTTCCTGAATGTCGGAGAGCGACAGCATTTCGCCCTCGCTGACACGCTTCGGGTTGTAACGCGTGATGAGCAGATGCTCCTTGACGGGCTCCTTTCCTTCGATCGCGCGCTTGGTCTTCGACGACAGGATGCCGAGAATGCGGTCCGAGTCGCGCACGGAAGACACTTCGGGATTCGTCACGATGAGCGCTTCATCGGCGAAGTGCATCGCCATCAGCGCGCCGGATTCGATGCCCGCCGGCGAATCGCAGACGATGTACTCGAAATCCATCTTGATCAGTTCGTTGATGACCTTCTCGACGCCCTCGAGCGTGAGCGCATCCTTGTCGCGCGTCTGCGACGCCGGCAGGATGTAGAGGTTCTCGCACTTCTTGTCCTTGATGAGCGCCTGATGCAGATTGGCTTCGCCCTGAATGACGTTGATCAGGTCGTACACCACGCGGCGTTCGCAACCCATGATGAGGTCGAGATTGCGCAGACCGACGTCGAAGTCGATCACGGCCGTCTTGTGGCCGCGCAATGCGAGCGCCGATGCGAAGCTCGCGCTGGTGGTCGTCTTGCCGACGCCGCCCTTCCCCGAAGTCACCACAATGATTTTTGCCATACAAGTACCTTGTGTTCGTCAATAGGTCCGCTCGCGTTGCTTTCGGGCGCGCGCCGGGGCATCGGGCGCGCGAGTCGATCCAACCCGTCAGGTCAGTCGCAGCGGTTCGATCATGAGTTTTTCTTCGTTCAGCCAGATTTGTACGGCCTTGCTGAGCACGTCGGCCGGCAGCGGGTTTTCAGTCGTCCGATAGATGCCCGCGATGGAGATGAGTTCCGGCTCGAGACAGGTGCAGAAGATCCGCGCGTCGAGATTGCCGTGCACGCCCGCGAGCGCGCGGCCGCGCAACGGCGCATAGATATGGATATTGCCTTCGGCGATCACTTCGGCCCCGTACGACACGAGTCCGAGCACGATGAGATCGCCCTTCGCGTAGACCTGCTGGCCCGAGCGCAGCGGCCGGTCGATGATGGTCGCGGGTGCGGGCAGCGACGCGGGCGCCGGCTCCTTCGCGACGGCCGCCTCGATCACCGCAGCGGCTTCGGTGTTCGGCTTCGCCTCGTCGACCGAAGGCTTCGGCGCGCCGCGCCGGTCGCGCGCTTCGAGAATCGGCAGGCCGCCTTCGTTCGCCCATTGAATCGCCCACGTCTGCGCGGGAAGCGCGACGATGCCGATCGGACGCATGCGCACGCTCTTCAGCAGCGTCTCGAGCGCGGCGAGCGACACGCGCTCGCCTTCGCCGCCCTTCGCGGAATCAGCGAGACGACGCACGTCGATTGCGACGACATCGCCTGCGAAGAATTCGGGAGTTGCTTCGAAGCGCCGCGTGAGTTCGTTACGCAGGGCATCGAGGTCGGAAGTCTTGACGACGAAGAGAAGCGTGTCGACGGAGCCGCTGCGCAGTTCGAAGAAGGGCGTTTTGTTGAGCGACATAGGAACGGCCAAAAATTTTGCGTATTTTACAGGCGTTGTCGCACACGGCCATAATTTTTAGGACCGATTTCAGCTATCGAAAACGAGAAGTGTGTGCCACGCGGGCACGCGAGAAGCGATGACAGAGCGAGAACTAACGGGAGTTAGGCGTGCTCTTCGGGGTGCATGTGGCGCACGAAGAGCGACTCGGCTTCTTCTTCGTGAGACGGCATTGCGCGACGATCGCCGGTGGGGCCAAAACCGAGACGCTCATAGAATCGCACCGCGGTGCGATTCTCCTCGGAGATCCACGCATGCACCTCGGCGACGCCCTGTCCGACGAGCCACTGCGACGCGACGTTCACGAGCAACTCGCCGCCGCGCAGATGCCGCACAGCCGGCGCCACCCACAGCGCGTTCACGAACGCGCGCGCGCTCGGCGCCTCTTCGATGTACGCGTGCACGAGACCGCAGGGATGACCTTCGGTGTAGAGCAGAAACGTCGCGAGTCGGGGCGAATTCGCATGCAGCGCCGCGGTATCGTCGAACAACGACGGGTCGACGAGCAGCGCGTCTTCCAGCGTTTCGCCGAATGCATACGGCGCTTCACGCAGCGATGCCGTGCGAAGCTCGCGCAAAACCGATCCTTGGTGCGCACCGATGCGGCTGACGGTCAATGAGGGACTCATGCGGGCTATTTCTCTCTGGCTCTCTGGCTGATGCGCTAACGGCTCTGTCGGCCGGTGCGGCGCTCGTGCCATGGACATAGCTTCAACCGAACGGGCGACCCCGTCAATTCCTAAATCCTGGAAAGTGCTTTACAGCGCACACGATAAGGCGAACGCGCTCATGGCGTCGCATAGCTTCCCGTCCCGTCCGGCCACGGCGTAAGCAGTTCGAAGCCGCCGTCGGTGACGGCGACCATGTGCTCCCATTGCGCGGAAAGCGAGCGATCTTTGGTCGTCACGGTCCAGCCGTCGCGCGACTGCTGCGTGGCGGCGCGGCCGGCGTTGATCATCGGTTCGATGGTGAAGACGAGTCCCGGCTTCAGGCGCATGCCCGCGCCGCGCTGGCCGTAATGCAGCACCTGCGGGTCCTCGTGATAAACGCGGCCGATGCCGTGGCCGCAATACTCGCGCACCACGGAAAAGCCCTCGCGATGCGCGACGCTCTGAATCGCGAAGCCGACATCGCCGAGCGTCGCGCCCGGGCGCACTTCGCGCATGCCGGCAACCATCGCTTCGTAGGTCGTTTCCGTGAGACGGCGCGCTTCGGCGCTCGGGGTGCCGGCGTAGTACATGCGGCTCGTGTCGCCGTAGTAGCCATCCTTGATGATCGCGACATCGATGTTGATGATGTCGCCGTCTTTCAGTTCTTTCGGCCCGGGAATGCCGTGGCACACGACGTGATTCACCGAGGTGCAGACCGTCTTGGGAAAGCCCATATAGCCGACGTTGGCAGGAATGGCCTTCAATTCGTCGACGATGAAGCGATTGCAGATGGCGTCGAGTTCGTCGGTGGTGACGCCCGGGCGGACGTGTTCGGCGATCATCGCGAGGACTTCGGCGGCCATGCGGCCGGAGATGCGCAACTTTTCGATGTCGGCGGGTGTCTTGAGCGTGATGGCCATTGAGCAATGCGATGGGTTCGTGCCGCCTCGCGCGCATGTTTTAACCGGTGTTCGAGGCGGGCGGCGCGCGAGGACAATGGGCCCGATGATAGCACTCCCGCGTAGGGCCGCTGCTTGGAAAGCCCCATGGGCACTGCATCTGTGGGCTTCGAGCGCGCGTTTTGCGATGCGCCGCGATCGTCGCTCGGCCTTGTGATGAAAGCGCGTTTGTGTTTTAGTGGCCCGATTTCGAACCTGTCGGAGCGTTATGAACCTGTCTCGATTTGCGCTGAGTTCCGTTCTGTCGTCGGGCATCGCCGCCCTCGCCGCCTGCAGTTCGACGAGCGGTCCCGAACTGCGCGCGTCGAAGCCCGTGATACACGTTTCGTCGGCGCGGCCTGCCTCGGATATATCGAATTGCTTGCAACGCATGATTCCGTCCGCGCAAACGCGGCTCGATCAAGGCACGACGGAGCTGCTGGTCGGCTCCAATGCGTGGCTGGTGACGCTGACGCCTTCGGCTTATGGATCGATCGTGAAGGTGCAGCAGTCGTCCAGTGACGATGGCGGAGTGCCGGAGCCGGAGCTGCGGTTCGATATCGCGCGATGTACGACTTGAGGTGAACCGAGCAAGCCGTTCCGTCAACCGGAGCGGCGCTTCTTCGCGGAAGCAGCAGTCCAAAAGCAAAACCCCGCAGTCTTGCGACTTGCGGGGTTTTTGTGTCTTGGCGGAGAGGGTGGGATTCGAACCCACGGTACGGGAAAACCGTACGCCTGATTTCGAGTCAGGTACATTCGACCACTCTGCCACCTCTCCGTCTACCAACCGCGTTTTACTTCGATCGGCCCTCGCTGAGCGGGTCGTTGCTCAACGAAGAACGAAAGTATATCGAACTCTTTCGTGCTTTCCAAGAGCCTTTTTGAAAATAAACGTCACGCCGATGCGGAAACTTCGATTCTTTCCACACCGCGCATGTACGGACGCAAGACCGCCGGAATCGTCACCGAACCGTCCGCGTTCTGGAAGTTCTCGAGCACCGCGACGAGCGTGCGTCCGACCGCCAGCCCCGAACCGTTCAGCGTATGCACGAACTCGGGCTTGCCCTGCGCATTGCGAAAGCGCGCCTGCATGCGACGCGCCTGGAACGCCTCCGTATTCGAGCAGCTCGAAATCTCGCGATACGTGTTCTGCGCAGGCAGCCACACTTCGAGATCGAACGTCTTCGCGGCCGAGAAACCCATATCGCCCGTGCAGAGCGTAATCACGCGATACGGCAGTTCCAGCTTCTGGAGGATCGTCTCCGCTTGCCCGACCATCTCGTCGAGCGCGGCATAAGAATGCTCCGGAGACACGACCTGCACCATCTCGACCTTGTCGAACTGATGCTGGCGAATCAGGCCGCGCGTGTCGCGCCCGTATGAGCCCGCTTCGGAACGGAAGCACGGCGAATGCGCGGTGAGCTTCACCGGCAGCGCACTGGCTTCGAGGATGCTGTCGCGCACCGTGTTGGTCAGCGAGATCTCGGACGTCGAGATCAAATACTGCGTGACCGTGTTCTCGTCGCCGCCCTTCTCGACTCGGAACATGTCGTCGGCGAACTTGGGCAATTGGCCCGTACCGTAGAGAATTTCCGGATTCACGATATACGGCGTGTACGCCTCGGTATAGCCGTGCTGCTCCGTGTGGGTATCGATCATGAACTGCGCGAGCGCGCGATGCAGCCGCGCAATCGGCCCGCGCAGCAACGTGAAGCGCGCGCCCGAAAGCTTCGCGCCCGTTTCGAAATCCAGGCCGAGCGGCGCGCCGACATCGACGTGATCCTTGATCTCGAAGTCGAACGAACGCGGCGCGCCCCAGCGCCGCACTTCGACGTTCTGCGTCTCGTCGTTGCCGACCGGCACGCTCTCGTGCGGCAGGTTCGGCACGGTCAGCATCAGGTCCGACAGACGCTTCTGGATATCCTCCAGCTTCGCCGCCGATTCCTTCATCGTGTCGCCGATGCCGCCCACTTCCGCCATCACCGCAGACGTGTCCTCGCCGCGGCCCTTCATCGCGCCGATCTGTTTCGACAGGCTGTTGCGGCGCGCCTGCAGTTCTTCGGTGCGGGTCTGGATCTCGCGGCGCTCGGCTTCGAGCGCGGCGAAAGCGGCGACGTCGAGCGTATAGCCTCGATCGGCGAGGCGCTTCGCGACGCCGTCCAGGTCTTTGCGGAGGGTTTGTATGTCGAGCATGGCGGGGCAGCTTTGTTAAGTAATCGGAAAGCCGATTTTAGCGCACGGTCATTGCGCGCCGGGGGCGATCGGCCGTCCGCCCCCGGCGAAACGCAGTTTGCCCGCGCGCGAAACGAACGCCGTGGATTTCATCGCTTCTTGTCGTCGCGATGTTCGCGCCGCCAGGCTTCGTCGAGTTCCGCAAGACGCGCGAGCTTTTCGCCGATCTTGCCTTCGAGTCCGCGCGGCGTCGGCTGATACCAGTACGGGTCGCGCATGCCGTCGGGCAGATACGTTTCGCCGGCCGCGTAGGCGTCGGGCTCGTCGTGCGCGTAGCGGTACTCGTGTCCGTAGCCAAGCTCCTTCATCAGCTTGGTCGGCGCGTTTCGCAGATGCACCGGCACGCCGCGCGACTGATCCTTGCCGACGTAGCGCCGCGCCTCGTTGTACGCGTTGTAGCCCGCGTTCGATTTGGGCGCGACCGCCAGATAGATGAGCGCCTGTGCGAGCGCCAGTTCACCTTCCGGCGTTCCGAGCCGCTCGTACGTCTCGGCCGCATCGAGCGCGATGCGCGCGGCGCGCGGATCGGCCAGACCGATGTCCTCCCACGCCATGCGCACGATGCGCCGCGCCATATAACGCGGGTCAGCGCCGCCGTCGAGCATGCGGCAGAACCAGTAGAGCGCGGCGTCCGGATTGCTGCCGCGCACGGATTTGTGCAGCGCGCTGATCTGGTCGTAAAACGCGTCGCCACCCTTGTCGAAGCGCCGCAGATTCTCGGCGAGCGCGCTGCCGAGGAGCGCACCGTCGATGTCGGTCTGCTTTTGCTGCGCCGCCGCGCGCGCGACGATCTCCAGATTGTTCAGCAGCTTGCGGCCGTCGCCGTCGGCGGAGCCGATCAGCGCGTCGCGGGCTTCGTCGGTGAACGTCAGTCCGCCGAGTTCCTTCGTCGCGCGTTCGAGCAGCTCTTTCAGTTCATCGGCGTCGAGACTTTTCAGCACGTAGACCGCCGCCCGCGACAAGAGCGCGCTGTTCACCTCGAACGAAGGATTCTCGGTCGTCGCGCCGACGAACACGAACAGGCCCGACTCCACGTGCGGCAAGAACGCATCCTGCTGACTCTTGTTGAAGCGATGCACTTCGTCGACGAACACGAGCGTCTGGTGCCCGTTCGCGCGATGGATCTGCGCCGTCTCCACCGCCTCGCGGATGTCCTTCACGCCCGAGAGCACCGCCGAGAGCGAGATGAACTGCGCGTGGAACGCATCGGCCATGAGGCGCGCGAGCGTGGTCTTGCCGACGCCGGGCGGGCCCCAGAGAATCATCGAATGCGCCTCACCCGATTCGAATGCGACGCGCAGCGGCTTGTTTGGACCGAGCAGATGTTTCTGGCCGATCACGTCGTCGATGGTGCGGGGGCGCAGGCGCTCCGCGAGCGGAACGTTGCCACGGTTTTCTTCGAACATGTGCTGTGCGATGCGGATTGACGCAGTTGGGTGGATCGCGGCGATAATCTCGCCCTTCAGGGAAGGCGCGGCGCGGTCGCGGAATCGGGTCATTATGACAGCCTGACAGCGGCGGACTCGCACGAAGCGGGCCGCGCGCCCGGAAACCACGCTACGACACGACAAGGACGCAATCCGATGGGGCAAGAGCACACCACGAACGCCGCGGCGCACGGCGAAACCTCGACCTACGCGCCGCTCACGCCGGTTCCGCCGGAACGGCGCGCCTTCGGCACGGGCGATGCCTTCGCGCTGTGGTTCTCGCTCGGCATCGGGCTGCTGGTCGCGCAGGCGGGTGCGCTGCTCGTGCCGGGATTGTCGTTGCCGCACGCGCTGACGGCGATCGTCATCGGCACGGTGATCGGCGTCGTACTGCTCGCGCTGGCGGGTGTCGTCGGCACGGATACGGGGCTCGCGGCGATGTCGTCGCTGCGCCCGACGCTCGGCGTGCGCGGCGCGTCGGTGCCGGCGGTGCTCAACGCGGTCCAGCTCGTCGGCTGGGGCTCGTTCGAGATCATCGTGATGCGCGATTCCGCCGATGCGCTCGCGAAGCAATCCTTCCACCTTTCGATGCCGCTCGTCTGGACGCTCATCTTCGGCGCACTCGCGACGCTGCTCGCGGTCAGCGGGCCGCTTTCGTTCGTGCGGCGCTTTCTGCGAACCTGGGGCATCTGGCTGCTGCTCGGCGGCGCGGGCTGGCTCACGTGGAATCTGCTCGCGCAGCACGATCTCGCCGCGCTGCTGTCGCGCCCCGGCACGGGCGAGCTGGCGTTCGGCGCGGGCATCGACCTCGTTGTCGCGATGCCGCTCTCGTGGTTGCCGCTCATCGCCGATTACACGCGCTTCGGCAAAAGCGCCGGCGGCGCGTTCCGCGGCACGCTGCTCGGCTACGGCATCGCGAATCTGTGGTTCTATGCGCTCGGCGCGATCTACGGACTCGCGGCGGGCGGCGGCGATGCGCTTCTCACGACCGCGTTCGCGCAGGCCGGCGGCGGCATCGCGCTCTTCCTCATTCTGATCGACGAAATCGACAACGCCTTCGCCGATATCCACTCCGCGGCCGTATCGACGGGCACGTTCTGGGCGCGCGCCAGCGTGCCGATGCTCGCATGCGCGTTCGGCGCGCTGTGCACGCTCGTCGCGCTCGTCGTCGCGATGGGCAAGTATCAGAACTTCCTGTTGCTGATCGGCTCGGTGTTCGCGCCGCTCTTCGGCGTCGTGCTGGCCGATCACTTCATCGTGCGCAAGCGCCGCATCGACGCCGCCGCGCTCGGGTCCGTCGAAGGACGCTACGGTTTTTCCGGCGGCTGGCATGTGAGCGCGTTCATCGCGTGGGGCATCGGGATCGCGGCGTATCACGCGATCAATCAATGGCTGCCGAATCTCGGCGCGACGCTGCCCGCGCTCGCGCTCGGCGCGGTGTGCTATCTGCTGCTCGTGTCGGGGCGACGCCGCGCTTACGCGTGACGCCATACGAAAAAGCCGCCTGTTTCTGGCGGCTTTTTCACATCGACTCGCGTACCTCGACCGCTGCGGCACTGAAGCGCGCGTCTCGCCGCGCGATCCGCGTCTTATCTCGCTGCGCGATACTCGACGCCCGGCAGCACGCACAGCAACTCGAACGCGAGGTTCGCGCCCAGCAGCGCCGTCGTCCCGAACGGGTCATAGGGTGGCGCAACCTCCACCAGATCCGCGCCGACGATATTCAGCCCCCGCGCGCCGCGCACGATCTCGAGCGCCTGCGGCACCGTCAACCCTGCGATTTCCGGCGTGCCGGTGCCGGGCGCAAATGCGGGATCGATGCCGTCGATATCGAACGTGATGTAGACGGGGCCATCGCCCATTTGCGCGCGCACTTCGTCCATCAGCGGCGCGAGCGATTTGTTCCAGCACTCTTCCGTCTGCACGACGCGGAAACCCTGGTCGCGGCACCAGTCGAAATCGCCGGCTTCGTAACCGGTGCCGCGCAGGCCGATCTGCACGACGCGCGAGCAATCGAGCAAGCCCTCTTCCACCGCGCGCCTGAACGGCGTGCCGTGCGCGATCTTCTCGCCGAACATCGTGTCGTTGACGTCCGCGTGGGCGTCGATATGAATCAGCCCGACCTTGCCGTGCTTCGCATGGATCGCGCGCAGGATCGGCAGCGCGATGGTGTGATCGCCGCCCAGCGTGAGCGGCTTGCAGTCGTGTTTCAGGATCTCGCGGTAAGCGCGCTCGATGCGGTCGATCGAATCGAGCAGGTTGTACGGATTGATCGCGACATCGCCGATATCCGCGACGCGCAGCGAATCGAAAGGTGCGGCGCGCGTCGCTATGTTGTATGGGCGCAGCAGCACCGATTCGCTGCGCACCTGGCGTGGACCGAAGCGCGCGCCGGTGCGGTTCGACGTGCCGAGATCGAACGGCACGCCGACGAAACATGCATCCAGCCCTTCGGCCGACCGGACGTGCGGCAGGCGCATCATTGTCGTGATGCCACCGCAGCGCGGCATCTGGTTGCCCGACAGCGGCTGCGGGCGCTCGGCGCGCTGTTCGATGAAGTGCGAATCGAAGTGTTCGGCGGGCGCGAAAAGCGATGATGTATTCATGGCGTGAGATGGGTTCCCGTTGTCTTACGACGATTAATAGCCGCTTTTCGGTGAAGATAAAATGGCGCCGAAATTAACTTAACATCGATAATTATCGATGTATCCGGCGGCGCCCATGTTCACTCACCTTTCCGATCTCGATCTGCGCCTCATTCGCGTGTTCCTCGCCATCGCCGATGCGGGCGGCGTCTCGTCGGCGCAGGCGACGCTCAACGTCGGGCAATCGACCATCAGCACGCAGCTCGCGACGCTCGAAACGCGGCTCGGCTACCGGCTCTGCGAGCGCGGGCGCGGCGGCTTCGCGCTGACCTCGCGCGGCGAACGGTTCGTCGAGGCGTGCCGGACGCTGCTCGCCGCCATCGACACGTTCGATTCGACCGCGCGCAACGTCGGCAAGAAGCTCGTCGGTACGCTCACGCTCGGCATGATCGGCAACACGCCCGTCAGCGCAAACGCGCGGGTCAGTCAGGCGATCGCGCGGTTCCGGCAGCGCGACGAATCCGTGCGCTTCGCGGTGCTGGTGCGCTCGCCGGGCGAGCTGGAGGAGATGCTGCTGGCCGAGCGTATCCAGGTGGCGATCGGCTACTTCTGGCATCGCGTGCCGTCGCTCGAGTACACCGAGATCTTCGCGGAGGATCAGCTTGCATACTGCGGACGCGGGCATCCGCTGTTCGCGCAGGCGGGCGGCGTCGGCCTTGCGCAGGCATTCGAGCACGACTGGGCATGGCGCAGCTATCCGCTGCCCGAAGCCGGCGAGCTCACGCCGCGCAATATCGGCGCGGTCGCGGACAACATGGAGGCCGTCGCGATGCTCGTGCTATCGGGCCGGCATCTCGGTTATCTGCCCGAGCATTTCGCCGCGCCGTATGTGAAAGACGGCGTCCTCGCGCCGCTGAATCCGCACGCGATGCGCTATCGCGTCGCGTTCCAGATGGTCACGCGCGCGGAACGCCTGAGCGGCGCGCGGGGCGCGAAGCGCGAGATCGTGGAAGCATTTCTCGAGGACATGGCCGCGGCGCACGCGGCCATCGAATGAAAAAGAGCGCGTTCGTCGCGCCCTTTCTGGATCAGCCGTTGATCACGTCCGCGCCCTTCGGCACGGTGAATTTGAAGGTATCGCTCTTGATCGGCGGATTCTTCTGGATGTTCGAGAACGTGAGCAGCGTGACGTTGCCGAACACGTCGTGCAGTTCCATCGCCTGCAGATTGCCGTCCTTGAAGCCGATGCCGACCGTCTCGAATTGCGTGTCCTTCGCCTTCGGCGTGAGCTCCAGCCAGTCGATGCCGCCCTTCTCTCCGGCATCGCGCAGGTTGAAGTTCTTTTCCAGATCGTTGCTGCCGAAGAGGATCGCCGCCGGACTCGCGCCGAGCGCGCCGCCGAGCGTGCGCACGGTGACCTGGTTCAGGTCCTTGTCGTAGACGTAGAGCTTGTCGCCGTCGGCCTGGAGGATCTGCGAGTACGGCTTCTGATACGACCAGATGAACTTGCCCGGCCGCGCGAACATGAAGGTTCCGCTGGAGGTCGCGCCCTTGGTCGGCATCGCGTTCGAGGTCGCGCCATTGTTGGTCTTGCCGGGCGCCTTGATTTCCTGCTGCGTGAAGTCGCCGCGCGCCGCGCGGACTTGCGACACGAATGCCTTCAGCTGCTCCGTGCCGCTCGCGAATGCGTGCGATGCGAACAGCATCGACGCCGAAAACATCGCCGCACCGAACGCCCTGGCGAGCGAATTCCCCGTAAATTGTTTCATCGTTATGTTCTCCAATTGGACGCGCACGTCACTCCGCGTCGCGGGCCGGCGTCAGGATTTCGCGGTTGCCGTTCGACGACATCGCCGACACGAGTCCCGAGTTCTCCATCTGTTCGAGCAGACGCGCCGCGCGGTTGTAGCCGATGCGCAAATGCCGCTGCACGAGCGAGATCGACGCGCGCCGGTTCTTGATGACGACCTCGACCGCCTGATCGTACAAGGGGTCGGACTCGCCATCGGCACCGCCGGTTCCGCCCGCGCCCGCCGAGCCTTCGTCGCCATCGCCCGCGAGCCCGCCTTCGAGAATGCCCTCGATATAGTTCGGCTCGCCGTGCTCCTTCAACTTGTCGACCACGCGATGCACTTCCTCGTCCGACACGAATGCGCCATGCACGCGCACCGGCAAGCCCGAGCCCGGCGGCAGATAGAGCATGTCGCCCATGCCGAGCAGCGACTCGGCGCCTTGCTGATCGAGAATCGTGCGTGAATCGATTTTCGACGACACCTGGAACGCCATGCGCGTCGGCACGTTCGCCTTGATGAGGCCGGTGATCACGTCCACCGACGGACGCTGCGTCGCGAGGATCAGGTGGATGCCCGCCGCGCGCGCTTTCTGCGCGATGCGCGCGATCAGCTCTTCGACCTTCTTGCCGACGACCATCATCAGGTCGGCGAGTTCGTCGATCACGACGACGATGTTGGGCAGGCGCGTGAGCGGCTCGGGCTCGTCGGGTGTGAGGCTGAACGGATTCGGAATCTTTTCGTCGCGCTTCTTCGCTTCGTCGATCTTCGTGTTGAAGCTCGCGAGATTGCGCACGCCCATCTTGCTCATCAGCTTGTAGCGGCGCTCCATCTCCGCGACCGCCCAGTTGAGCGCGTGGCCCGCCTGCCGCATGTCGGTTACGACCGGACACAGCAAATGAGGAATGCCTTCGTAGACGCTCATCTCGAGCATCTTCGGATCGATGAGAATCAGGCGCACCTGATCCGCGCTCGCCTTGTAGAGCAGCGAGAGGATCATCGCGTTGATGCCGACCGACTTGCCCGAGCCCGTCGTGCCGGCGACGAGCAAGTGCGGCATCTTCGCGAGATCGGCGCAGACCGGATTGCCGCCGATGTCCTTGCCGAGACCCATCGTCAGCGGCGACGCGCCGTTCGCATAGACCTCGGAGCCGAGAATCTCGGAGAGCTTGACCGTCTGACGGCGCTGGTTCGGCAGTTCGAGGGCCATGTAGTTCTTGCCCGGGATCGTCTCGACGACGCGAATCGACACGAGCGACAGCGAGCGCGCCAGATCCTTCGCGAGACCGACGATCTGGCTGCCCTTCACGCCCGTCGCCGGCTCGATTTCATAGCGCGTGACGACCGGCCCCGGATACGCGGCAATCACACTCACCTCGACGCCGAAGTCCTTCAGCTTCTTTTCGATGAGCCGCGACGTGTATTCGAGCGTATCGGCGGCGATGGTTTCCTGCGTCTTGGGCGGCGGATCGAGCAAGGCGAGCGGCGGCAATGTGGAATCGCCCGGCAGGTCCTTGAAGAGCGGCACCTGCTTTTCCTTCTCGGCGCGTTCGGAGCGCGCGGGCGTGGGCGCGGCGGGCACGATCACCACGGGTTCGTGATCCTCGCTCTTCTCTCGCGAGCGCACGACCTTGCCTTCGCGCCTCGACGCGGCCGCTTCGCCGAGCTTGCGGTCGCGTCCAGCCTCGCGGCGCAGTTGCGCGCCGGTGATCGCGTTGAGAATGCCGTCGCCGAGCTTCTCGCATACGGACAGCCACGAGAAACGGAAATAGAGCGACAAGCCGATCGCGAGCGCGATCAGAAGGAACAGTGTCGCGCCCGTAAAGCCGAGCGCATGCGAAACATGCCGCGCGACGAGATCGCCGACCACGCCGCCCGGCGCGCGCGGCAACTGCACCTTGAGCGACCACATACGCAGGGCCTCGATGCCGTCGCTCGCGATGAGCACGAGCACGAACGCGAACGCTTCGGCAAGCCAGGTGCGGTCGCGCGGCGCGTCTTCATCGACAACGGGCGGCTGCGTGATGCGCCTGTAATTCGCGACGATGCGCCGCGCGAGCAGCACGACCAGCCAGTAGGAAGACAGCCCGAAGACGAGCAGCAGGATATCGGACGTGTAGGCGCCGACGCGCCCCGCCCAGTTCCCGATGTGATCGACGCTCACCGCGTGAGTCCAGCTCGGATCCTTGCGGCTGTACGAAAGGAGCGCCATCACGAGAAACAGTCCGAGCGCGACCTGGAGGATCCAGCGAATTTCGGTGAAGAGCCGTGACATGCGGTGCGGCAACGCCTGCGGGCTCGCGGAATAGGTAGCTTTGGCCATTGATTCGGTGTCGCTGTGTGTCGCTTGCTTGCGGCTCGCGCCTTGGCGCAAGGGCCGCCTGGAACGGTGGCCTATTGTAAACGCTGCATTGCGGTGAAAGGCGCAAAACCGGCGCCTTCTTGCAACCTGTAACACTCGTCACGCGCACGTCATGCGGCCGTTTTGGCCCGCCGCGCCTATCAAACCGATTGAAAGGTTCACTCGGAAGGCTTTTCCAGCGGCCTTTATAATCCCCCTTTTGCACCTAAATTCGGTACATCGGGTGCGTCGCGGCGCGTTCTGCGGCCACGAGCCGCGTCGATATTGCTGCATTGCAGGCGATCGGCGTGACATGCCCGCGCGCACCTCCGAGCTGACCATCAAAAACGGACCATCATCATGTCTTCGCCCAAACACGCCAAAGTGCTGATTCTCGGTTCCGGCCCCGCCGGCTACTCCGCCGCCGTGTACGCCGCGCGCGCGAACCTGTCGCCGCTGCTCGTCACAGGCCTTGCGCAAGGCGGCCAGCTGATGACCACCACGGATGTCGAGAACTGGCCGGCGGACCCGTCGGGTGTGCAGGGCCCGGAGTTGATGCAGCGTTTCGAAGAGCATGCGCGCCGCTTCAACACCGAGATCGTGTTCGATCACATCCACACCGCGAAGCTCAACGAGCGCCCCTTCCGTCTGATCGGCGATTCGGGCGAGTACACCTGCGATTCGCTCATCATCGCGACGGGCGCGTCGGCGCAATATCTCGGCGTGCCGTCGGAAGAAGCGTTCATGGGCAAGGGCGTGTCGGCTTGCGCGACCTGCGACGGCTTCTTCTATCGCAACGGCGAAGTCGCAGTGATCGGCGGCGGCAATACGGCCGTCGAGGAAGCGATCTATCTCGCGGGCATCGCGAAGAAGGTGACGGTCGTGCATCGCCGCGACAAGTTCCGCGCCGAGCCTATCCTCATCGACCGGCTGCTCGCGAAGGAAAAGGAAGGCATCGTCGATATCAAGTGGAACCACGTGCTCGACGAAGTCACCGGCGATGCTTCCGGCGTCACGGGCCTGCGCGTCAAGGATACGCAGAGCGGCAAGACCACGGACATCGCGCTGCAAGGCGTGTTCGTCGCGATCGGCCACAAGCCGAATACCGATCTCTTCGTCAACCAGCTCGAGATGAAGAACGGCTACATCATCACGAAGGGCGGCACCACCGGCGACGCCACCGCGACGAGCATCCCCGGCGTGTTCGCGGCGGGCGACGTGCAGGATCACGTCTATCGCCAGGCGATCACGAGCGCGGGCACGGGCTGCATGGCCGCCCTCGATGCGCAGCGTTACCTCGAGACCATCGACGAAACGCCGACGCCGCATTCGATGAGCCACGAAGCGGATCGCTGATCGGACGCCGATCAGGCGCGGCAAGGCGGGACGAGCCGTTAGAATGGAATTCGCCCGCTTCCGGCGCGCCCCATGATGCCGAGTCGCGCCGGCATGCAACGACAACGGGCCACGGTTCAAGCCGCCGGCCCGTTTTCGATTCGACGCGCGGCATGCGGTGATTCACGCGGCGCGCATCGCGTCGAGCCTGATTCCTGTCGATTTCCGCTGGCTGAACGATGCCGAAGAATCTTCCTCACCCGAACGAACCGAAAGTCCGGCGCAAGGAAGCGCCGCGCCCCGCCACGTCCGCTGAAACCAGACCGGTCGATGCGCGCGACGTCGCCGCCGCCGTGAAACGCGACGGACTATCGGGTCTGTCGACGCTCAAGCGCGCGCTGAAAGCCGATGCCGAGAAGCGCGAAGTCCAGCGCGTCGCGGCGGCGCGCGCCGAACGCGAAGCCGTCGCCGATGCGGACGAATTCCGCCGCGCGATCGGCGAAGTCGAACCGCTCAGGACGCCGCCGCGCACGACCGTCACGCGACTGCCGCCTCCGCCCGTCGCGCTGCAAAGCCGCCGCGACGAAGAAGCCGTGCTGCAGGAAGCACTCTCCGACGAATACGATCCCGAAAGCCTGCTCGACATCGACGAAACGCTGTCCTTCCTCCGGCCCGGCATCAGCCAGGAAGTCGTGAGGAAGCTCAGGCGCGGCGCATGGATCGTGCAGGCGCAGCTCGATCTGCATGGCATGCGCCGCGAAGAAGCGCGCGAGGCGCTCGCGGAGTTCATCCGCGAATCGGTCAAGCGCGGGCTGCGGTGTCTGCGGGTGATTCACGGCAAGGGACTCGGCTCCATCGGCAAGGAGCCGGTGCTGAAGGGCAAGGTGCGCGCGTGGCTCGTGCAGAAGTCGGAAGTGATCGCCTTCTGTCAGGCGCGGCCGCACGACGGCGGCGCGGGCGCGGTGCTCGTGCTTCTGCAGCCGGGCCGCGCGCCGCGTCATCACGATCATCCGCAGGACAAGAGCCTCGGCAAGAACCGCGATCCGGGGCCGGACAGTGCATCCTAGACTCACCCTCGCCATCACCGTCATGGAGGCGCTCGCGATTTTCGCGTACGCGTTCTCCGGGCTCATCGAAGCGCGCAAGCGCCGGCTCGACGCAGTCGGCGCGTTTCTCGTCGCGCTCGTCACCGCGTTCGGCGGCGGCACGGTGCGCGACGTGCTGCTTTCGCGTCGACCGTTCTACTGGGTGGAGCATCAGGACTACGTGCTCCTCATCTTCGCGATGGCGATTTTCGCGCCCATCTTCCTGCGCGTCACATCGCGGCTCTTCGACCAGCGTGCGCTGCTCATCACCGATGCGATCGGGCTCGGGCTTTTCAGCGTGTCCGGCACCTCGATCGCGCTCGATGCGCAGATGCCCGCCTTCACCGCCACGATGATGGGCGTCGTCACCGGCGTGTTCGGCGGCGTCCTTCGCGACGTGCTCTGCAACGAGATTCCGCTGATCCTGCGCGACTCGCGCCCCTACGCGGTGTGCGCCTTCGCCGGCTGCTGGATCTATCTCGGGCTCGAGCGGCTCGATGTCGACACGATCTACAACGTGCTGATTTCGACGGCGTTCATCCTGATCGCGCGGCTCATCACCTTCAAGTTCGATATCCGCCTGCCGCACTAGCCGCAAGCGCGCGGCGCCGCCGCGCGCGAAACAGGCGGGAAAAACCGTCCATTTGCTACAATCGCGTAGTTTTCTAGCCCCGCATCCGGCCGCGATGCAGCCCGCTCCGGTCGCCATCACGCACACAGAACATGAACATCGAGCAAGCGCGTTTCAACATGATCGAGCAACAGATTCGTCCGTGGGAAGTGCTGGACCAGGACGTGCTGAACCTGCTCGCGATCGTCAAGCGCGAGAACTTCGTTCCCGCCGCGTACCGCAACATCGCTTTCGCGGACCTCGAAATTCCGCTGCCGGGCGGCGAGCGCATGCTCTCGCCGAAGGTCGAAGCGCGCGTCCTGCAGGAACTGGCAGTCCACAAGGGCGAAACCGTGCTGGAAATCGGCGCCGGCTCGGGCTACATGGCGGCGCTGCTCGCGCATCGCGGCCGCAACGTGACGACAGTCGAGATCTCGCCCGAACTCGCCGATTTCGCGAAGCAGAACCTCGCTGCGAACGGCGTGACGAACGTGGAAGTGATCACCGGCGACGGCGCACTCGGCTGGGATCGGGGCGCGCCTTACGACGTGATCTGCGTGTCGGGCGGGCTGCCCGTCATGCCGCAGGAATTCCTCGAGCAACTAAAGATCGGCGGGCGCATCGCGGCGTTCGTCGGCGCGGCGCCGGTCATGAAGGCGCAGATCATCACGCGCGTGGATGAAAAGCAGTTCCGCGTGTCGGACGTGTTCGAAACGCTCGTCGCGCCGCTGAAGAACGCGGTGCATCCGTCGCACTTCAAGTTCTAAGCCGAAAGCGCGGTGCCGGTTGTGGCCGGCGTCGCGCGTCTTGCCAGGATCTCCATGCAAAACCTCACCGCACCCGAACTCGCCGCGTGGCTCGCGGATGCCTCACGCCCCGCCCCCGTTCTGCTCGACGTGCGCGAGCCGTGGGAAATCCAGACGGCGAAGATGGACAACATCGTGGCGATTCCGATGCGCGACATCCCTGCGCGCAGCGAAGAACTCGATGACGAAGCGCAGATCGTCTGCATCTGCCATCACGGCGCGCGCAGCGCGCAGGTCGCGATGTTCCTGGAATCGCGCGGCTTCACGCAGACTTTCAACCTGTACGGCGGCATCGACGCATGGTCGCGTCAGGTCGATCCGTCGGTTCCCACGTACTGACCGCGCTTCGGGCCGCACATTGCGCGTGGCCCGCGCCCTTTCTCATCCCTCGCTCGACCACAGCGCCGTGCCGCGCGCCGAAAAGATCACGAGATATCCGTTCGGCAGGATAGTCGCATAGGCGCCCGGATTGCCCGAGGTGTGCGTCTGCCAGACCATCGCGCCATTGCTGTCGTACATCGCCAGATTGCCGTCCGGCTGCATGCGCACCTCCACACCCGGCGTGCCGCTCACGCGCGATGACCAGATCGTCGCGCCGTTCCTGACGGCGACGAGGTAACCGTCGCTCTGCAAGTTCAGTTGCACGCTGCCGCTGCACGCAGCAAGCGATCCGCCCGCGCCGAGACCTTCGCCCGACGCAAGAACGCCGCACGCGGTGGGCGCGTTGATCGGCGGCAGCGCGGCGAACCAGGCCAGATCGACGGCATTGGCGATCGCCTGCATCCCGGCATCGTTCGGATGCAGGTCGTCACCGCTGTTGTAGGTGCGCGTGAACGCGGAAGAGGTGTCCGCGCCCGCCGGGCGGCCCAGCGCTGCGGCCTGATCGAGCACGGCGTCGCAGCCGCTCTTTTTGTCGCGCAGATACGCATTCACCGTCTGGCGCGTGTTCTCGATCTCCGGCGTCCATGCGTCCAGGCCTTCAAAGGGCGTGAGCGTCGAGCAGATCAGTCCCACTCTCGCAGCACTCGTCTGCTGCACGAGCTGCTGATAGGCGCCGATGATCTGCTGCGCGCTCGGCGGATTGCCGCTGATGAGATTGTTCACCGCGTCGTCGGAAACGATCACCCACTTCACGTTGGGCTGCCCGAGCACGTCGCGGCTGAAGCGCTTGAGTCCGGACTGGCCTGAGCCGTCCGTGAAAAAGTCGTTTCCGCTGATGCCCTGATTCAGCACGCCGACCGTCATGCCCGCGCGAGTCAGCCGCTCGGCGAGCCGGTTCGGCCAGCGCCGGTTCGTGTTGGGCGTCGATGACAAGCCGTCCGTGATCGAGGCACCGAACGTGACCACCGCGCCCGTCGCCGCGGCGTTCATTACATCGACATTGGTGAGGAAGTAATACGACTGCTCGCCCGCCGCGTTCACGACGCCGCCCGCGAACGCCGGGTCCGCGCTGACGTCGCCCGGCGCAATGTAGTTGTCCTGCAAGCCCTCGATGTGGCCGGTCGATCCCGGCGGCGTTTGCGACGGAATGTGAAAGCTCACGGCGATATCGGCGAGTGCGGGCACCTGAAATGGGATGGCGTCGGTCTGAACCGTGCCGCCCGCGGGAATCGTGACGTAGGGCTGGCCGTTGAAAGTCGCGGCGCGATCCGTGCCGGCGATCGTCCGGGCTCCGCTCTCACGGCGCGCGATATGCACGTCGCCGAGCGTGACCGGCTTCGCGCCGAAGACATTGGAGAACGTCAGGCGCGCCGCCGTGCCGCCGATACTCGTGTGCACGATCTGGCGAATCGTCTGATTGTTGAAGCCGGGATCGCCCGTGACGTCAGGCGAGGCCGACCAGGTCCCGGTCCACGGTGCTGTCGTGATGACCCCCTGCGCAAAATAATGCGAGGTATCGGGCCAGGACAGAAAAACGGCGAGCGTAAGCCCGATAAACGTACGAAGCCCTCGTTTCACGCCGCCTCCCATGTGTCGACGGGCAGCAGCGTCTGAAACGCGCGGCGCCATCTTTCATTTTCGTAAAACGAAACTACAGCAGCTTGCCCGCGTGGCGCCCGTGCGCTGGCGTACAGACAACGCAAAAACCGTGGAAATAGCGGCGTTAAAAAAATAGCCGCATGGGCGCCTCGCTCATGCGGCTTCTTCCTTAAATACCTGCAGACAGCGCGATATCAGACGACGTTCATCGCCAGCGCGCTCGCGCGGTAATGCTCCGCCGCCTTTTCGGTGTCGCCGAGCTGCTCATGCAAGCGGGCGAGCGCGCGATGCGTGCGGATCTTGAGCGGTTCGTTGTCGGCGAGTTTCAGTGCCGATTCGAGGAACGCCTGCGCCTTGCCCCACAACTGCTGATGCAGGCACAGCCGTCCGAGCGTGAAGAGCAGGTCGGCGTCTTCGGTGCGCTCCTTCTGCCACGCTTCGGCGCGCTGGATCAAAGGGAACGCGTCGCCGCCAACGATGCAATCCGGATAACGCCGCAAGAGCCGCGCGTCCCAGTTGTGCGCGAGCGCATCCTCGACGATCTTCTTCGCCTCCGCGCGACGATCCAGCGCGATCAGCAGCTCCGCGGCGAGATCGGCGAGACGCGGCGACTGGCGCTCGGTCACCGAAAGCGATTGCCATAGTTCGAGCAGCGCGTCGGGATTGTGCCGCCGGTCGCGCAGCAGGTTTTCCGCCGCCACCTGACGCAGCCGCACCGCGACCGCCGGATGCAGCGCCTCGCGTTTTTCCAGCGTACGCACGAGCTTCAGCACTTCGCCCCAGTTCTTCAACTGCTGCTGCGCGCGCAGCGCGATCTGCTGCGCGTGAATACGCCGTCCGCCCTGCGCCTGCATTTCGGTGAGCGCGACGAGCGCGCCGTCGGCGTCGCGGCCATCGGCGCGCATGTCGGCGGTCGCCATGAGGCGCGCGTCCTGCCAATCCGTGCCGGAGACCTGCGCGAGCCATTCGTCGCGGCGCGCGTATTCGTGCAGGCGGTGCGCCGCGTTTGCACCGATGAGCCCGGCCGCGCCCTTGTTTTCATCGACGGAAAGCGCATCGCGCGCGGCCTTCTCGGCCTTCGAAAAGCGCCCGGCGTACAAGTGCCCGATCGCATCGCGCAGCGACGCATTCGCCTTCGCGAGCTTGCTGCGCGCGCGATACGCGGCGACGCGCGACGGCATCTTCCACACGCCGCGCACCGCACGGATGATCGCGTAGAGCACGATGAACAGCACGACGAGCGCCACCGCGAACAGGTTGAGCGACATGTCGATCCGATACGGCGGCATCACGAGCAGGATCTGCCCGCCGTTGAAGCCGCCGACCGTCGCGACGATCACCGCGACGGCGAACAGCAGCGCGAGCCAGATGAGTCCACGAATCGTCATCATCCGCCTCGCTTGAACTGATGGACGGCGGCGAGGCTGGCGTTCAGGTTCGGCACGGCGACGGCGAGCGACGCCTGATCGACCTGCTTCACGAGTTCGCGCACGGCCTGCACTTTCTTCGACGATGCATCGAAGTAGCGCGCGAGCGCAGCATCGGCGGCATGCAGATCCGACTTGAGCGTCGGCTCGCTGCGCGACAGGAGCGACAGACGCGCGGACAAGAGACGCAGCTTCACGTTCTCGCGCACGAAGTAGCCCTGATCGGGCGACGTGAGCATCGCGTCGGCATTGTCGATGCGGCGCACCGACACGAGGCTCGACAACTGCTGGCCGATGCCGTTCGTGATCTGATGCCACAGCACCTTCCAGCGCGGCTCGCCGGTCGCCGCGGCGATCGACGCGCTGTTGGCCGGTTCGGCCGTCTGCGCGCGGGCGCGGGCGATCGGCGCTTCGCCCGACAGCGGCAACTGGTCGATCTGGTCGATCGCCGTGTCGAGCTTGATCGCGAGTCCGGTGAGATCGGTGGTGGGCGTGGCCTTCAGCTTGTCGATGTCCTGCGCGATCGCTTTACGGATCGCGACGACCTGCGGGCCGGTGGTCGCGGCAAGGCGCGTGTCGGCGCTTTGCAGCGCGAAGAGCGCGAGTTGCACGTTGCCGGTCAATTGCAGTTGCTGGCTCGCGCTCGACAGGATCTGCTCGACTTCGGCGACGGTCCAGTCGTCGCGGTTGCTGGCGAGATCCTGATACTGCTGCTGCAGCGCCTGGCTATGCGCTTCCGCATCGTTGAGCTTGCCTTGCAACTGGATGATCTGCGTGTTGAGCGCGGTGGTCGCGCTCGCGGCCTGATCGGCTTTCGCGCGCAGATCGGCGTTCTGGTCGTCGGACTGGGCGAGGCGCTGCGACAGTTGCGCGTCGGCGCGGTCGAACTTGCGGTTCAGGACGAACGCGCCGGCGCCCGCCGCCACCGCCAGAATGACGACGACGAACCACAACAACACGATGCCCGCGCCGCCGCGACGCTTCTGCTGCTCGAAAGGCGTGAAAGGCGTGTTCGGCGGCAAGGGCGGTGTCACGTTCGGCTGAGGTGAGGCTTTCTTGGAATCGTTCGAATCAGTCATGCGTGATTGAGCCGTTTGGTGGGCCGGCGCGTTGGCCGGATGGGCGTCCGTCGGCGCGGATGAGGAATGCTTCGAGCTCGATGCGCTCGCTGCAGCGCTCGCGTATGCGTGGGCCTCCGGATCGCGTGAGTTGCGTTGTGGCGCCGCCTGCGCGGCTCTTTCGGCGGTGTCGAGCGGGAACAGCGCTTCCAGCGAATGTGCGATGCGTTCGTCGCCCGCGCCGGACACCGTAATCCTATCAAAACCCGCTCCCCGCGCAGCTTCGGCGATACGCGGATGAGGGCAGACGACCGGCGTGCGTTTGAGCAGCACGATTTCGTCGGCGGTGAGATGTTCGTGCGCAAGTTCGTTGAGATTGCGCACGCCTTCGGAACTCGTCAGCAGCCATGCGTGCGGTTTTCCCGCGAGCAGTTCGTGGATGCGCTCCCACTTCTGCATCGACGGCTCGGGCAGCACGCGGCGATACGCTGCGGCTTTCTCGACCCGCGCGCCCGCCTCGGTCAGCCGCTCGGCGAGCCATTCGCGGCCGCCGTCGCCGCGCACGATCAGCACGCGCCTGCCTTCGAGACCGTTCGTGCCGAAATGCGCTTCGATCGCGGTGTAGAGCGCTTCCGAGTCGAAACGCGGATCCGCTTCTTCCGTCGACGGACTGATCACGCGATGCGCGGGCGCATGCACGCCCTGCCGCGCGAGCGCCGCGACCGATCCCGGACCCACCACCGCGACCGGCAGATCCGCGGGCCACGGCGCGCCGAGCCGGGTGAACGCATGATCGATCGCATTGGGCGACACGAACACCACGAGCGCGTAACGCGCGGGCATATCCGCCAGACCCGGCGGCAGAAAGAGCTCGTCGAGCGCGGCGCGCAGCGGCGCATCGTCAGCGACGGGCGCGATATCGATGAGCGGAAATTCCAGCGTCTCGAAGCCGGCGCTCGCGAGCAGCGCGAGCAACGCGGACGACTGTCCGCCCGGACGCGTGACGATGACGGTGGCGCGGCGCTCGCTCGCCATCAGGACTTGGGCCCCGAAGGCGCGGTGTTGGGGGCATCGGCACGGCTCATCGTCGTGAGCGCGTTGACGATGTCCATCGCGCCTTGCGCTTCGAGATCCGACGACACGCGCTTGCCGAGCGCGAGCGCGCCCGCGAGATCGGGCGAGCGCACGGTTTCTTCCGCGCGCAACACGCGCTTGCCATCGGTCGTCGACACGGCGCCGCACAGATGCAACGAGCCTTCGCGCCACACGGCATGCGCCGCGAGCGGCACTTCGCAACTGCCGCCGAGCGCACGCGACACCGCGCGTTCCGCCTCGACCGCGAGCGCGGTATGTTCGTCGTGCAAAGGCGCGAGCCACGCGGCGAGATCGGCGCGATCCGCGCGAATCTCGATGCCGAGCGCGCCCTGCCCCGCCGCAGGCAAGCTCTCCGACGGATCGAGCAGCGCGCGGATGCGCGCTTCGAGCCCGAGCCGCTTCAGCCCCGCGGCCGCGAGAATGATCGCCGCATATTCGCCGCGATCGAGCTTGGAAAGACGCGTGTCGAGATTGCCGCGCAGCGGACGGACTTCGAGTTCGGGAAAGCGCGCGCGGATCATCGCTTCGCGGCGCAGGCTCGACGTGCCGACGATGCTTCCAGCAGGCAACGCTTCCAGCGATTCATAGTGCGGCGACACGAACGCATCGCGCGGATCTTCACGCTCCAGAATGGCGCCGAGCACGAAGCCTTCGGGCAATGCCATCGGCACGTCTTTCAGCGAATGCACGGCGAGATCGGCGCGGCCATCGGCGAGCGCGGCTTCGAGCTCTTTCACGAAGAGACCCTTGCCGCCGACCTTCGACAACGTGCGATCCAGAATCTGATCGCCGCGCGTCGTCATTCCGAGGATTTTTATGTCACAAGATGGATATAATTTGTGCAGCGCACACCGCACATGCTCGGCCTGCCACATCGCAAGCCGGCTTTCCCGCGAAGCGATGGTGATGCTCGCGGGCGGTGTCGTTGAATGCGTCTCGGAATTCATTGATGCTCGATCGAATGACGGGATGGATGAATACACATTAGCGAACAATGGTAGCACGCACGCCAAGGTCCACTGACACACGGGCAGCGCGCGAGAGCCTTGTCCGATGCGCCTTTCGGGGCGCCCGTGGCGCGTTTGCATCCGGGTGAACGACGGCGCAGGCCGCTTCGCGCGATGAACGCCCGGGCGCCCGCAGAACGCCGCGGCATGCTGTCGCCGGTTTGACGCACGGCCGTTCGCACGGCCTGCGGTTTCCTGCCCGATGCAGCGCCCGTCCGGGTTGCCGTATCGCGTCGATGTGCCCTGGCTTCGCAGCTTCTGAGAGGAACCCAACGTGACGTCTTCTGGATCGGCTCGCCCGGCGCGCCGCAACGCCGCATTGCCCAAGTCTTCCTCCTCCGACGCGCCCCGTTCGGCGTCGTCGCCCATCGTCACAAAGGCCGCCACGGCCGTGAAGGCATCGAAAGCGGCTATCGCGCCGAAACCGAGGCCAGGCGTCAAGGCCGCGGCCAAACGCGTTGCGACCAGGGCGAAGGCGCCGCGCGCCAACGGCGCAGCCGCTCCGAAATCCGCGAGCCGCACGCGCGACGACAAGGACCGCCCGCTCTTCGAGGACATCCGCTTCCTCGGCCGCCTGCTCGGTGAAGTGCTGCGCGAGCAGGAAGGCGACGCCGTGTTCGACGTGGTGGAAGCCATTCGTCAGACGGCCGTGAAGTTTCGCCGCGAAGACGACAGCGAAGCCGCACAGACGCTGGAGAAGAAGCTGCGCGCGTTGTCGCCGGAGCAGACGGTGTCCGTCGTACGCGCGTTCAGCTATTTCTCGCATCTCGCGAACATCGCGGAAGACCGGCATCACAACCGCCGCCGCCGCATTCACTCGCTCGCCGGCTCGGTCCCGCAGCCGGGCACGATCGCCTATGCAATCGAGCGCATGCGCGAGCACAAGAACATCAGCGCGACGCGCAAGCTGCTGGAGAAGTTCTTCGGCGATGCGCTGATCGTGCCGGTCCTCACCGCGCACCCGACCGAGGTCTCGCGCAAGAGCATTCTCGATGCGCAACATGACATCGCGCGACTGCTCGCGGAGCGCGATCAGGAACTGACGGCGCGCGAGCGCGCCCAGAACGAAGCCGTGCTGCGCGCGCGGGTGACCTCGCTGTGGCAGACGCGCATGTTGCGCGACGCGCGGCTCTCCGTCACCGATGAAATCGACAACGCGCTGTCCTACTATCGCGCGACCTTCCTCGCGGAGATTCCCGCGCTCTATGCCGATATCGAAGGCGCACTCGCCGAGCACGGCCTGCCCGTGCGCCTGCCGCCGTTCTTCCAGATGGGAAGCTGGATCGGCGGCGACCGCGACGGCAATCCGTTCGTCACCGGCGAGACGCTCGAAACCGCGATCACGCGTCAGGCGATCGTGATCTTCGAACACTATCTGGAAGAGACGCACAAGCTCGGCGCGGAATTGTCCGTGTCGAACCTGCTCGCCGGTTCGAGCGATGCGTTGAAGGCGCTCGCCGATGCCTCGCCGGATCAGTCGCCGCATCGCACGGACGAGCCGTATCGGCGCGCGCTCATCGGCATCTATACGCGGCTTGCGGCGAGCGCTCGCGTGCGGCTCGGCGAAGGCGTCGTCGCGGTGCGCAGCGCGGGTCCGGGCGCGCCGCAGATCCGCGCGAAGCCCTACGCCGACGCCTCCGAATTCGTGCGCGACCTGCACGTGCTGATCGACTCGCTCGCGGAGCATCACGGCGCGTCGATGTCGATCCTGCGCCTGTCGCCGCTCGCGCGCGCCGCGGAAGTGTTCGGCTTTCATCTCGCGAGCATCGACTTGCGGCAGAGCTCGGATATCCACGAGGCAGTCGTCGCGGAGTTGCTCGCGCGCGCGGGCGTCGCCGCCGATTACGCATCGCTCCCCGAGGAGCAGAAGCGCGAGGTGCTGCTGAAGGAACTGGCGCAGCCGCGTCCGCTGCGTCTGCCTTACGCCGAATATTCCGATCTCGCGAAGAGCGAACTCGGCGTGCTCGAAACCGCGCGCGAGACGCGCCAGAAGTTCGGCGCGCGCGCGGTGCGCAACTACATCATCTCGCACACCGAGACCGTCAGCGACCTGCTGGAAGTGATGCTGCTGCAGAAGGAAACCGGCGTGCTGCGAGGCTGCCTCGGCGCCAAGGACGACTCCCCGCGCGACGGCCTGATGGTGATTCCGCTCTTCGAGACCATCGCGGACTTGCGCAATGCGCCGGTCATCATGGGCGAGTTCTTCGCGCTGCCGGGCATCGACAAGCTGATCGAGAATCAGGGCAACGAGCAGGAAGTGATGCTCGGGTATTCCGACAGCAACAAGGACGGCGGCTTCCTCACGTCGAACTGGGAGCTGTATCGCGCGGAACTGGCGCTGGTCACGCTCTTCAAGGAACGCGGCACGACCCTGCGTCTGTTCCACGGCCGCGGCGGCACGGTCGGGCGCGGCGGCGGCCCGACCTATCAGGCGATCCTGTCGCAGCCGCCCGGCACCGTCGACGGACAAATCCGCCTGACCGAGCAAGGCGAAGTGATCGCGAGCAAGTTCGCCAACGCGGAGATCGGGCGGCGCAATCTGGAGACGGTCGTCGCCGCGACGCTCGAAGCATCGCTGCTGCCGCACGAGAACGCGCCCGCGCAGTTGCCGCAATTCGAAGCGACGATGCAAACGCTCTCCGATTCGGCGATGGCCGCGTACCGCGCGCTCGTCTACGAGACGCCCGGCTTCACCGACTACTTCTTCCTCTCGACGCCGATCTCGGAAATCGCTGAGCTGAACATCGGCAGCCGGCCGGCGTCGCGCAAGCTGCAGGATCCGAAGCAGCGCAAGATCGAGGATCTGCGCGCGATTCCGTGGGGCTTTTCATGGGGTCAGTGCCGTTTGCTGCTGACGGGCTGGTACGGCTTCGGCAGCGCGGTGACGGCGTATCTCGACAAGTCCGGCTCCGACGACGAACGCGCGAAGCGCCTCGCCACGCTTCGCAAGATGCACAAGACGTGGCCGTTCTTCAAGAACCTGCTGTCGAACATGGACATGGTGCTCGCGAAGACGGATCTCGCGGTTGCGTCGCGCTATGCGCAGCTCGTCACCGACAGAAAGCTGCGCAAGACCGTGTTCGACAAGATCGTCGCGGAGCATGAGCGCACGTCGAACGTGCTCGCGGAAATCACCGGCAAAGGCGAGCGACTCTCCGACAACCCGCTGCTCGCGCGCTCGATCAAGAACCGCTTCCCGTATCTCGATCCGCTCAACCACTTGCAGGTGGAGCTGCTTAAGCGCCACCGCGCGGGCGATCAGAACGTGCGCCTGCGTCGCGGGATTCACCTGACGATCAACGGGATCGCCGCAGGTTTGCGCAATACGGGTTGATTGAGGACGGCGTCGTGCGGTGCCGCGCGACGCCGTTTTTCTCAATCCCTTCGTTTCGCCTCGATCATCATCGCGTCCAGCTCGAACGAGCAATCGTCCTTCACGCCGAAATACTGGCGCACTTCATCGGGCGCACTTTTCCACATCGATCTGATTGCCGTCACGCGCTCGGCCGGCGTGCGCATGCGCGTCACCCACGACTCGAACTCCAGCGGAATGCGCCAGCGCTCCGTCACCTGCGCGTCGAAACCGGCGGCGTCGAGCATGGCGATCCATTCGTCGGCGCGATAGTCGCGGATGTGCGACGCATCGCGCAGGAGTTCGATCGCCTGGATGTGCGTGTCGTAAAGCGGATCGTCGATGCCCGCGATATCGATGAACCTGAGCCGCCCGCCCGGCTTCAGCACGCGATGCGCTTCCTTCAACGCGGCCGCCACGTCCCGCCAGTGGTGCGCGCTCATGCGGCTCACGGCCCAGTTGAACGTGCCGTTGGCGAACGGCAGCGTTTCAGCGGCGCCTTGCTGTGTCCGGATCGTCGTCAGACCGCGTTCCTTCGCGGCGGCCTCGACCGTCGCGAGCATCTGCGGCGCGATGTCGTACGCGACGATCTCGCGTACATGCGGCGCGATCGCGAAGCTCGCGTGACCCGCGCCGCAGCCCATGTCGAGCACGACCGCGTTGCCGCACGTGGCCGCGAAAGTCGCGGCAAGGCTCTGCAGATCGGCACCGCTCGCGTGGACGGCGCTCGTGAGATAGGCGGCGGCCGTGCTGCCGAATGCGTCGGCGACCTGATCGTGGTGTTTCATCGCGTTCTCCGGTTCGATGTGGGGAAGGTCTGCCGCTACAATAGAGCCCGCTTTGTACCAGTACAAGTTGTGAATGTATCCTGGTATATAAACCACCTGTCGACGTTTGAATGAACCTCACCGACAAAAACGAACCCCTCGCCGAAACGCCCGCGCATGCGCTCGGGGAATTTATCCGCGCGCATCGCGAAAGGCTGTCGCCGCAGGCAGTCGGCCTCGCGGGCGGTCCGCGCCGCCGCACGCCCGGCCTGCGCCGGGAGGAAGTCGCGCAATTGTGCGGCGTGAGCCCGACCTGGTACACCTGGATCGAGCAGGGCCGTCCGGTGTCCGCTTCCGCCGATGCACTTGCGCGTATCGCCGTCGCGCTGCAGTTGTCGCGCGCCGAACGCGCGTATCTGTTCGAGCTCGCCGCCCAGCGCGACCCCGCCGAGCCCGATCCCGCCAGCCAGGACGCGCCCGCCGCGCTGCTGCAGACGGTCGCGCTGATCGGCGCACCGGCCTATGTGCTCGACCGCCAGTGGAACGCGCTGCGCTGGAACGAGCATGCGTCGGCGCTGTTCGTCGGCTGGCTGGACGGCGACCATGACCGCAATCTTCTGACCTACACGTTCACGTCGCCGGCGGCGCGCGCGCTGATCGTCGATTGGGAGACGCGCGCGCGACGCCTCGCCGCCGAATTCCGCGCCGATTCGATCCGCCATCTGAACGATGCGCCGACCCGCGCGCTCATCGACAGTCTGAGCGCCGCGAGCGACGCCTTCGCGCGCTTCTGGGCGTCGCAGGACGTGTTCGAGCGCGAAGGTGGCGAGCGCGCGTTCAATCACCCGTCGCGCGGGCCTGTCGTGTTCAATCAGATCACGTTCAAGCCGGCTCACCGGGAGGATCTGAAGCTGGTGATACTCGTCGGGTCCGAATAGTCCCGAATGTTAAAATTTTCGACCTCTTGAAGCCGAATCGAAGCCAAACCCTCCGCTGAGAAAATCACCATGACGTCCCAACTCCACAAAAAAGGCGAAGCCTGGTCGGCTCGCTTCTCCGAGCCGATGTCGGAGCTCGTCAAGCGCTATACGTCGTCGGTGTTCTTCGACAATCGACTTGCGCTCGTCGACATTCAGGGCTCGCTCGCGCACGCGTCGATGCTCGCGGCGCAGAAGATCATCGGCGCCGAGGATCTTGCCGCCATCGAGCGCGGCATGACGCAGATCAAGGGCGAAATCGAGCGCGGCGAGTTCGAGTGGAAGCTGGATCTGGAAGACGTGCATCTGAACATCGAAGCGCGGCTGACGGCCTTGATCGGCGATGCCGGCAAACGCCTGCACACCGGCCGCTCGCGCAACGATCAAGTCGCAACGGATATCCGGCTGTGGCTGCGCGGCGAAATCGACCGTATCGGGGACTTGCTCAAGGATTTGCGTCTCGCGCTCATCGACATGGCCGAGAAGCATTCCGACACCATCATGCCGGGCTTCACGCATCTGCAAGTGGCGCAGCCGGTGACGTTCGGTCATCACCTTCTCGCCTACGTCGAGATGTTTTCGCGCGATGCCGAGCGCATGCGCGATCTGCGCCGTCGCGTGAACCGTCTGCCGCTGGGCGCGGCGGCGCTGGCCGGCACGAGCTATCCGATCGATCGGCACGCGGTCGCGAAGACGCTCGGCTTCGACGGCATCTGCACGAACTCGCTGGATGCCGTGTCCGACCGCGATTTCGCGATCGAATTCACCGCGGCGGCCGCGCTCGTCATGACGCACGTGTCGCGCTTCTCCGAAGAACTCGTGCTGTGGATGAGCCCGCGCGTCGGCTTCATCGATCTGGCGGACCGCTTCTGCACGGGTTCGTCGATCATGCCGCAGAAGAAGAACCCCGACGTGCCCGAGCTCGCGCGCGGCAAGACCGGCCGCGTGAACGGCCATCTCATGGCGCTGCTCACGCTGATGAAAGGCCAGCCGCTCGCGTACAACAAGGACAATCAGGAAGACAAGGAACCGCTGTTCGATACCGTCGATACGGTCGCGGACACGCTGCGCATCTTCGCGGAAATGGCGGCCGGCATCACCGTGAAGCCGCAAGCGATGCGCGCGGCGGCACTGCAAGGCTTCTCGACCGCCACCGATCTCGCGGATTACCTCGTGAAGCGCGGCCTGCCCTTCCGTGACGCGCACGAAGCGGTCGCGCATGCCGTGCGCATTTGCGTGGATCGCGAGTGCGATATCGCCGACCTGTCGCTCGAAGAAATGCGTCGCGAACTGCCGAACGTCGCACATCTGATCGGTGAGGACGTGTTCGAGTATCTGACGCTCGAGGGATCGGTCGCGAGCCGCAATCACCCAGGCGGCACCGCGCCGGATCAGGTGCGCGCGGCGGCGAAGGCGGCGCGCGCGGCGCTTTGATCGCATTGCCAGTCGTCACCTTTGCCTCGTGACATCGAGGGCCGTTCGCAAGGACGGCCTTTTTATTGCCGGACGCGGCGTCACGTCCCTGCTCGGCGCCCGGCATTTCCGAGATAATCGGATGTCACGCACTCGCGCTTATCGAAACGCTCCGTCATGATCATCCGCCCCGCGCTCAACTGGTTTCGACTGCTGTTCGTGTGGCGCGGCTCCGTCCTGCCGCAACTGCTGCCGCGCCTCGGGCTGATCTTCGCGCTGTCGGTGGCGGCGATCTTCATGCACGACCACATGCGCCACTATCCGATCGGGCTCGGCACGCCGCCGTTCGCGCTCGTGGGCATCGCGCTCGCCGTGTTTCTCGGGTTTCGCAATAGCGCGAGTTACGAGCGCTGGTGGGAAGGTCGGAAGCTGTGGGGAACGTTGCTCAATACGTCGCGCGCGCTGGCGCAGCAAGTGCTGTCGCTGCCGGCGCCTCCCGAGCGCGGTCAGTCGCATAGCTTCCTCGCGGCGCTCGGAGCACTGGCGCATGCGCTTCGACATCAGTTGCGCGGCACCGATGCGCTCGCCGATCTTGCTCCGCGATTGCCTTCCGAACTGCACGCGCGCGTCGCGGCGGCGAAATACCGGCCCGCGATGATTCTGCTCTGGCTCGGCGAGTGGGTCGCGGAACGCCGGCGCGAAGGCGCGCTCGACGGCTATGCGATGCTCGCGATTCAGCACAATCTGAACGCGCTTTCCGATGTGATCGGCGGATGCGAGCGCATTGCGAGCACGCCGCTGCCGTTTTCCTACTCGGTGATGATTCATCGCACGATCTATCTCTTCTGTGTGATGCTGCCGTTCGGGCTGGTCGATGGCGCGGGTGTGCTCACGCCGTTGTTCGCGCTGCTCGTCGCGTATGCGTTCATGGCGCTGGAAGCGATCGCCGCGCAGATCGAAGATCCGTTCGGACTCGAAGAGAACGACCTCGCGCTGAACGCGATGTGCGAGAGCATCGAGATCGCGCTGCACGATATGGCCGACGATGCCGAGTTCGCGATGCCGCCGGCTGCCGGCCCGACGTTGCAGCGAAAGTTCGTGATCGATTAACGGGCTCGCGACTTCGAGCATCCGAGCAGAAACTTCCGTCCCACTGAGTGACATGTCCTCGCGCATTGGACCAGCCGTGTCCTTTCACGACGATGATTCCTTTCCGACTTCCGCGACACTGACTCGCACTGCGGAGAAAGCAGACAGGCGCCGGCGAACGAAGGCCTTGTACCCATACGTCCCCTCAAAATCGATCGAAAACAAACCGATCCTATACTTCGCAATCCAAAACAAATGCACGAAGAGTCCGATTTCTTGCAAGCCTTTATCTCCACCCACGACACAGACAATTTCACAATCCATTCAGCCACGCCGAAACGAGTTCATTCATAATCGTGCCGACTCATCCTGGAGAAATTGTTTTGAAACTGTTCTACAAAGCAGGCGCCTGTTCCCTCGCATCGCACATCGCGCTTGAAGAATCGGGGCTGCCTTATGAAATCGAAGCCGTCGATCTCAAGACCAAACTCACCGCGAGCGGCGCGGATTTCAGCAAGATCAATGCGAAGGGCTACGTGCCCGCGCTCCTGCTCGACAGCGGCGAGCTGCTCACCGAAGGCCCCGCGATCATGCAGTACATCGCCGACCAGGTGCCGGCGAAGCATCTCGCGCCGCTCAACGACGGCATGGCGCGTTATCGCCTGCAAAGCTGGCTGACGTTTATCGGCACGGAACTGCACAAGAACTTCTCGCCGTTCTTCAATCCGGCCGCGAGCAGCGACTGGAAAGCAGCGGCGATGGCCAATCTCGAGCGTCGTCTCGCCTACGTGGCGCAGCAAGTCGACGACAAGCAATTCCTGCTCGGCAACGAATTCAGCATCGGCGATGCGTACCTCTTCACCGTGCTCGGCTGGGCAAAGCACATCGATCTCGACCTCGGCAAGTGGCCCGCGCTGGTCGCCTATCAGGAACGTGTGGGCGCGCGTGCGGGCGTGCAAGCGGCGATGAAAGCGGAAGGCCTGATCTGAACGATCGGCGTTCCTGAAACGACAAACGGCCCGTTCTGAACGGGCCGTTTGTTTTTGCAACGGGTCAGCGAAACATCAATCGCGCACGCAATCGACGAAATACTCGATACGCCCGTTGATCATCTCGCCGACGAGCCCGTGAATATCCGTGTGGAATCCCGGGAACCGCTCGTTGAACTCGCGCGCGAAACGCAGATAATCGACGATCGTGCGATTGAAGCGCTCGCCCGGAATCAGCAAGGGGATGCCCGGCGGATACGGCGTGAGCAGGATCGACGTGACGCGGCCTTCGAGTTCGTCGATCGGCACGCGGTCGATCTCACGGTGCGCGAGCTTCGCAAACGCTTCTGACGGTTTCATCGCCGGTTCCATGCTCGACAGATACATCTCCGTCGTCAGACGCGCGATATTGTTCGCGCGATAGACGCTGTGAATCTGCCCGCACAGATCGCGCAGGCCGATGCGCTCATACGACGGATGCTGCGCGACGAACTCCGGCAGCACGCGCCACAGCGGCTGATTGTTGTCGTAGTCGTCCTTGAACTGCTGAAGCTCGGTGACCATCGAGTTCCAGCGGCCCTTCGTGATGCCGATCGTGAACATGATGAAGAACGAGTAAAGCCCCGTCTTTTCCACGATGATGCCGTGCTCCGCCAGATATTTCGTCACGATCGCGGCCGGGATGCCGCTCTCGCCGAACTCGCCGTCCACGTCGAGTCCCGGCGTGATGATCGTCGCCTTGATCGGGTCGAGCATGTTGAAGTTTTCGGCGAGCGCGCCGAAGCCGTGCCAGCGGTCGTTTGGCTTCAGCATCCAGTCCTCGCGATCGCCGATACCCTCTTCCGCCAGCGCATCCGGACCCCAGACCTTGAAGAACCAGTCCTCGCCGTATTCGGCATCGACCTTGCGCATCGCGCGGCGAAAATCGAGCGCTTCGGCAATCGATTCCTCGACGAGCGCCGTGCCGCCCGGCGCCTCCATCATCGCGGCGGCGACATCGCATGACGCGATGATCGCGTATTGCGGCGAGGTCGACGTGTGCATCAGATACGCCTCGTTGAAACGATGGCGGTCGAACGTGCTGTTCTCGCTGTCCTGCACGAGAATCTGCGACGCCTGCGAAATGCCGGCGAGCAGCTTGTGCGTCGAGTGCGTCGCGAACACGAGTGCGCCCGTGCGCGGACGGCCCGCGCCGATCGCGTGCATGTCCTGATAGAACGAGTGGAACTCGGCGTGCGGCAGCCAGGCTTCGTCGAAGTGCAGCGTGTCGAGCATGTCGCCGAGCAGATCCTTGATCATCTCGACGTTGTAGATCACGCCGTCATACGTGCTCTGCGTGATCGTCAGAATGCGCGGCTTGATCTTCGGGTTCTTCGCGAGCGCCTCGCGGGCGAACGGATTCGCCTCGATCTTCCTGCGAATGTTTTCCGGCTTGAATTCGTCGCGCGGAATCGGCCCGATGATGCCGAAATGGTTGCGCGTCGGCGTGAGGAACACCGGGATCGCGCCGGTCATCGTGATCGCGTGCAGGATCGACTTGTGGCAGTTGCGGTCGACCAGGACGATATCGCCCGGCGCGACGGTCGCGTGCCACACGATCTTGTTCGACGTCGACGTGCCATTGGTCACGAAAAAGAGATGATCCGCGCTGAAGATGCGCGCCGCGTTACGTTCGGACGCCGCGACCGGACCGGTGTGATCGAGCAGCTGGCCGAGTTCGTCGACGGCATTGCACACGTCCGCGCGCAGCATGTTCTCGCCGAAGAACTGGTGAAACATCTGCCCGAGCGGATTCTTCAGGAACGCAACGCCGCCCGAGTGTCCGGGACAGTGCCACGAATACGAGCCCTCCTCCGCGTACTGCACCAGTTCCTTGAAGAACGGCGGCGCGAGCGAATCGAGATACACCTTCGCCTCGCGGATCACGTGTCGCGCGACGAATTCGGGCGTGTCCTCGAACATGTGGATGAAGCCGTGCAGCTCGCGCAGGATGTCGTTGGGCAAGTGGCGCGAGGTGCGCGTTTCGCCGTACAGGAAGATGGGGATATCGGCGTTGCGGCGGCGCACGGCGTTGATGAACGCGCGCAGCGCGACGATGGCCGATGCCAGCTCGGGCGTGTCGCCCTCCACGACGACGTTGTCCGCGTAGGGCAGCAGCTCGTCGTCGTCGATCGACAAGATGAAGCACGACGCGCGGCTCGACTGCTGCGCGAACGCGGCGAGGTCGCCGTAGCTCGTCAGGCCGAGGACTTCGGCGCCTTCTTTCTCGATCGCCTCGGCGAGCGCCCGGATGCCGGAACCCGAAATGTTCTCGGAGCGAAAGTCTTCGTCGATGATGACGACGGGAAAGCGGAACTTCATGAGGCGATTCTCCAAATGGAACGACCGCTGCCCGAGTCTTATCTCGAAGCCAGCGGTCCTTCGACAAGCGTTTGCCGTATGCGTTTCTTAAAGCGCGGCGATGATCAGGTTTTCGGCAGCGTCACGCCGTGCTGCCCTTGATACTTCCCGCCGCGATCCGCGTACGATGTCTCGCACATTTCATCGCTTTCGAAGAACAGGACTTGGGCGACGCCCTCGTTTGCGTAGATTTTGGCAGGCAAAGGTGTCGTATTCGAGAATTCGAGCGTCACGTACCCTTCCCATTCCGGCTCGAACGGCGTCACGTTGACGATGATCCCGCAGCGCGCATACGTCGATTTGCCGAGGCACACGGTCAGGCACGAGCGCGGAATCCGGAAATATTCGACCGTGCGTGCGAGCGCGAAGGAATTCGGCGGAATGATGCAGACATCGCCCTTGAAGTCGACGAACGATTTCTCGTCGAAGTTCTTCGGATCGACGATCGTGGAATTGATGTTCGTGAAGATCTTGAATTCGTCGGCGACGCGGATGTCGTAGCCGTAGCTGGACGTGCCGTAGCTCACGATCTTGCGGCCGTCCTCGCTCACGCGCACCTGATCGCGCACGAACGGCTCGATCATTCGGTGCTCTTCGGCCATGCGGCGAATCCACTTGTCGGATTTGATGCTCATAGGGACGCTACTCAACGGTGAACGGCTCGGGTCTCGCGACCGCCGCCTGCGGTGAAACGGGCAAGGTCTCCGGCGGCGATGCTCGCCGCGCGGGCCAGACGAAAGCGCGTATTTTACGCGATCGGGCGGCAGCGTCGGGTGCGGTGCGAACGGGCGCTATGTCAGCGACGAATTACGCCGCAAGCGAGCGCAGGCCCCACGTTGTGCGGCGCGCTCGCGTAAGGGTCCACCGCTTCGCGATGCAGCATGATCGCGCGCGAAATGACCGAGCGCACGCCGTCGAGCGATACGTCGGTCGCGACGATGAAGCCCGTCGCAGCGCCGGTCGCGTCCGCGTGGATATTGCCGAGTTCGCCTTCGACACGCGACGACGCCCGTCTGCGCTCCGACGGCAGCGCGAACACCGGGCTTGCATCCTGCTCGTTGACGGCGATGCAGTCGCCGCGCTCGTGAACGGTCAGCGCGTGATCGCTGTTCGGCGGCATGTCGGTCAGGTTGTAGGACACCTGCACACCGTCCGAGCGCTCGATCAGCGTGACGGTGCCGCGCGTCGCGTTGCCGGGCGTCGGTTGCAGCACCGCGTCTGCGCGTTTTTCGTGATTTTGGAAGATGAGGCGGCAACCGCTCAGCATGACGCTGCAAGCGGTCATCGCGATCAAGGCGTGAAGCGCCCTCCCGTCGAACCTGTGTCCCATGCGATCCTCTCGGCGGCCCGCCGACGCCCCGTGCGTCCACGCTGCCGCGCATCGAAGGCGACATGATACCGCGAGCCGCATTGCACAAGGCTCGCGCAGATTCGATCGAATGCTCGAAATCAGGTGTTCTGCACGACGATGCTCGGGAACTTCGAAGTCATGTCGCGCTGACGCTCGGCGATCGAAATCGCCACGCGACGCGCGATCGCGCGATACGTCTCGGCGATACGGCTTTCCGGCTGCGACACGACGCTCGGCTGGCCCGCGTCGGTGCGCTCGCGAATGGAGATATCGAGCGGCAACTGGCCGAGAATCTCGACGCCGTATTCCTTCGCCATGCGCTCGCCGCCGCCCGCGCCGAAGATGTGCTCTTCGTGACCGCAATGCGAGCAGATGTGCGTGCTCATGTTCTCGACGATGCCGAGAATCGGAATGCCGACCTTCTCGAACATTTTCAAGCCCTTCTTCGCATCGAGCAGCGCGATGTCCTGCGGCGTCGTCACGATCACCGCGCCCGTCACCGGCACCTTCTGCGACAGCGTGAGCTGGATGTCGCCCGTGCCCGGCGGCATGTCGACGACGAGGTAGTCGAGATCCTTCCAGTTGGTCTGACGCAGCAACTGCTCGAGCGCCGAGGTCACCATCGGGCCGCGCCACACCATCGGATTGTCCTGCTCGATCAGGAAGCCGATCGAATTCGCCTGGATGCCGTGGCCTTCGAGCGGGTTCATCGTCTGGTTGTCGGGCGATTCGGGCCGGCCGGTGATGCCGAGCATCATCGGCAGCGAGGGGCCGTAGATGTCCGCGTCGAGCATGCCGACCGACGCGCCCTCCGCGGCGAGCGCGAGCGCGAGATTCGCGGCCGTCGTGCTCTTGCCGACGCCGCCCTTGCCCGATGCCACCGCGATGATGTTCTTGACGTTCGGCAGCAGCTTCACGCCGCGCTGCACCGCGTGGGCGACGACCTGCGACGATACGTCCACGGTCACGTTCGCGACGCCGGGCACCTGACGCAACACGCCCTGCACCTGCTCGCGGATGAGGGCGAACTGCGTTCTCGCCGGATAGCCGAGCACGACGCTCACCGCGACGTTCGCCCCGTCGACGGACACGTTGCGAATGCTCTTCGTATCGACGAACTTGCGGTTGGTGTTGGGATCGGTCAGTGTGGCGAGTGCGGTGTCGATCTTCGCGCGGTCAATGCTCATCGAAACTCCATGGAACGGTTGTTGCTAGCGGCCTGCGGCGCGCAACAACAAACTGAAGAAATTGAAAGTATTTGTTAGCACCGTTGCGCGTGACGCCCGGGCACTGCACTATCCCGCTGCAAATCTTTCCGGGGACGCATCGCATCGGGCAGCCGGATGCCTCTTCTCATTATTGTAGAGGCTCGTCCGGAGGCTGGTCCGAAGACCCTTTCGCACTGTCGGCGCTTCTCGCGCCGAAACGCTTGTCGATTCAAGGAGATTAAGATGAACACCAAATTCTTCACTCGTCTGTCCGTGTTCGCCGTGGCCGGGGCACTCGTCGCCGGCTGCGCTTCGCAGCAAGGCACCAACACGGCGGTCGGCACGGGCGTGGGGGCCGCGACCGGCGCGGGCATCGGCGCCATTTTCGGCGGCGGCAAGGGCGCGGCGATCGGCGCGGCCACGGGCGCGGCGGTGGGCGGCATCACCGGCTACAACTGGCAGTCGATCAAGAACAAGATTTCGGGCGACTCGAAGGGCACGGGCACGCAAGTGACCGAGCAGCAGGACGGCTCGCTCAAGGTGAACATCCCCAATTCGATTTCGTTCGATACGAACAGCTATGCAATCAAGCCGTCGTTCGATCCGGTGCTGAATTCCGTCACGCAGACGATGCAGCAGCATCCGGAGCTGATCGCGAACGTCATCGGCCATACGGACAACACCGGCCAGGCGGCTTACAACCAGACGCTGTCGCAGAACCGCGCGCAGAGCGTGGCGTCGTACATCGCGACGCACGGCGTGCCGGCGCAACGTCTCTCGGCGTCGGGCATGGGCCAGAACCAGCCGATCGCGGACAATTCGACGGAAGCCGGCCGCGCGCAGAATCGCCGCGTGGAAATCTATCTGCGTGCCACGGCGCAGCCGGGTCAGGTGCAGTAAAGCAATTGATTTAAAAGGAGAATGCGTCGCCGTGAACGCGGCGGCGGAAAGCTGGAGTCCGCGGAGTTCAGTCGTCTGAAAAAAATTTGAAACTTGGACGCGGTGCCGCTGTCTTTCTCTACGGTGGGTGGATGGCGAGGCCATCACCTGCCATTCTCCTCTTGTCGTTGTTGCTCCGGGGCCCGATTGGACCCCGGTTTTTTTTGGGCGCGCGAATCGCGATCGCCAACGAGATGTTCAGCCGCTTGCCCAATGAAAGAAACGCGGCTTCCATCGCTTCGAGCTTCGACGAATGACGCGGGTCGAGCAGACGGTTGACCTGCGGCATGTGGACGTTGAGCCGCCGAAGTCAGCAAGCCTCCAATCCCGCCTTCCAACGCTGTCCCGCGCGTCCCCTCCCCCCGCCCTGCTAAAATCAAAATCCGCTTTTTCCCCAACCCCAAGCACTCGACACGGGCCGCGCCTTTATGTCAGCACCGATTTCAGCCACTGCCACCGCCGCGCCTGCCGCCTCCGCCAACGAAAGCGGCCGCCGCCAGATCCTCGTCACGTCCGCGTTGCCTTACGCGAACGGTCAGATTCATATCGGCCACATGGTCGAGTACATTCAGACGGATATCTGGGTTCGGACGCTGCGAATGCATGGCCATGAGGTCTACTACGTCGGCGCGGACGACACCCACGGCACGCCGATCATGCTGCGCGCCGAAAAGGAAGGCATCACGCCGAAACAACTCATCGAGCGCGTGTGGAAAGAGCACAAACGTGACTTCGACAGCTTCGGCATTTCGTTCGATAACTATTATTCGACCGATGCCGAGGAGAATCGCGCCCTCTGCAACACGATCTACGGCTCGCTTCAGCAAGCGGGCCTGATCGAGGCACGCGACATCGAGCAGGCCTACGATCCGGTCAAGGAAATGTTCCTGCCGGACCGCTTCATCAAGGGCCAGTGCCCGAAGTGCGGCGCAAAGGATCAATACGGCGACAACTGCGAAGTCTGCGGCTCGACCTATCAGCCGACCGAACTCATCAACCCGTATTCGGTCGTGTCGGGCGCGACGCCCATCCGCAAGACCTCGACGCATTACTTCTTCAAGCTCTCCGATCCGCGCTGCGAGGAATTCCTGCGCGGCTGGGTGAGCGGCCTCGCGCAGCCCGAAGCCACCAACAAGATGCGCGAGTGGCTCGGCGACAAGGGCGAAGCCAAGCTCGCCGACTGGGACATCTCGCGCGACTCGCCCTACTTCGGCTTCGAGATTCCGGGCGCGCCGGGCAAATACTTCTATGTCTGGGTCGACGCGCCGGTCGGCTATTACGCGAGTTTCAAGAATCTCGCGGATCGCATCGGCGTGAATTTCGACGAGTGGGTGAAGCCGGGCGCGAAGGCCGAGCAGTACCACTTCATCGGCAAGGACATTCTGTATTTCCACACGCTGTTCTGGCCGGCGATGCTGGAGTTCTCCGGTCATCGCACGCCGACCAACGTGTTCGCGCACGGCTTTCTGACCGTCGATGGCGCGAAGATGTCGAAGTCGCGCGGCACCTTCATCACCGCGCAGAGCGTGATCGACACGGGCCTGAATCCCGAGTGGCTGCGCTACTACTTCGCGGCGAAGCTCAACAGCACGATGGAAGACATCGACCTGAACCTCGAAGACTTCCAGGCGCGCGTGAACAGCGATCTCGTCGGCAAATACGTGAACATCGCGAGCCGCGCGGCGGGGTTCATCAAGCGCTTCGACGGCCGCGTGCAGGACAGCGCGATGCATCATCCGCTCGTCGCGCAATTGCGCGGGGCGATTGCGCAGATCGCCGGCTTCTACGAATCGCGCGAGTACGGCCGCGCGTTGCGCACGACGATGGAGCTCGCCGATGCCGTCAACGCCTACGTCGATTCCGCCAAGCCGTGGGAACAGGCGAAAGACCCGGCGAACGCCGTCGCGCTGCACGAGACGTGCAGTGTGAGCCTCGAAGCGTTCCGCCTGCTGTCGCTCGCGTTGAAGCCGGTGCTGCCGAAGCTGGTGGAATCGGTCGAGGCGTTCCTCGGCATCGCGCCGCTCGTCTGGGCCGATGCCGCGAAGCCGCTGTCATCGGCCAATGCGATCAACGCGTACAAGCATCTGACGACGCGCGTCGATCCGAAACAGATCGAGGCTTTGCTGGCCGCGAATCGCGAATCGCTCGCGCCGGCCGCTGAAACGGCCGCGCCTGCCGCCAAGACCGTCGCGAAAACGCAGGACGAACCAGGCGTCATCTCCATCGACGACTTCGCGAAGGTCGATCTGCGCATTGCGAAGATCGTCGATTGCAAGACGGTCGAAGGCTCCGACAAGCTGCTGCAACTTACGCTCGACGTCGGCGAGGACAAGACACGCAACGTGTTCTCGGGCATCAAGTCGGCGTATCAGCCGCAGGATCTGATCGGCAAGCTCACCGTGATGGTCGTGAACCTCGCGCCTCGCAAAATGAAGTTCGGGCTGTCGGAGGGGATGGTGCTCGCGGCGTCGGCGACCGACGAGAAGGCCGAGCCCGGGCTCTACATTCTCGAGCCGCACAGCGGCGCGAAGCCGGGCATGCGGGTGAAGTAAGACGCGGCGAAAGCACAGTTTGAAAAACAGAAAGGGCACGCGAATCGCGTGCCCTTTTTTCGTCGAGGAGCGCGGGATGTCAGTCCGGTTCCGGCGCGGACGCGGAATCCGCCGCCGACGCCCGCGCTGCCGACGAAGACGACGCCCACAAGCGCGTCCACGAATTGAACCGCCGCGTATAGGACAGATCGACGCCTTGGTACGTCCCGCCATACGCCGTCACGGCCCAGAAGCGCGACAGGTTCAACGTAGCCTTCACCGCATTGCTCGCCGATTGCAGTCCCTGCTCATAGCCGATCACGAGCCGCTCGTTGATGGCCTTCGAGACCATCACGACCTGCGGATCGGTCAGCCCGACCTCGCTCGATCCGATCGTGAACTCGTCGAGCCCGAACGTCTGCGCGATGCGCTTGCCGCTCGTGCTGCCGAGCAACGCAAGCGCGCTCGTCATGGCGCTCTGCTGGCCGACGTTGTTGCCCTGATCCGTACCATGCCCGAACAGCAGCCACGACAGCTTTTCGTTGTCGGGCACGTTCGGCTCGGAAATCAGCTTCGCGACCGGCGCCTGCACCGTGCCTGTCACCTGAACGCCCGCCTCGACCTCCTGATTGCGCCGCATCGCAAGAATATTCAGACCCGGATTCGCGACCGGCCCGTTGAACGTGAAGAAGCCGTTCTCGATATTGAGCTTGCGCCCGAACGCCGTATACGTGGAACCCGGCGTCACGCGCACGTTGCCGACGGCGCGCAGCGGCATGTTCGGCGCGCTCATCGCCGTGATGGTGCCCGCAAGGCCGAGATCCGCGCCCGCGCCCTTGAAACGGAAGCGATCGCCGAGATTGATGGCGATATTCGCGCGCGGCGTGAACGGCCCGACCGGTTTCTCCGTCGCCGCCGTGATCGGCTGATTGCCGCCCTTGATCGTGCCATCGGGGCGCTCGATCACGACATCGTCGCCGAGTGAGGGGGCCGAGGATTCCGGCAGGTCGATGAGCGCGTGATCGACGGTGAACTTGCCGTCGATCGCCATGCCGCCCTGCAGACCCGCGTTCGCGATGGAGGCGCTGCCCGACAGCATCAGCTCGCGGTCCGGCGACGCGAACAGTTCCAGCTTGTCGGCGATGATGCTTGCGGTCAGATCGGGTTGCTGCTGGTCGAGCCGCACCTTTCCGGTCGCGCGCAACGTGCCGCTCGCGCCGTGGAACTCGACCTTCTGCAAATCGACGAGATTCTCCGACAACGCGATCCGAATGATGCCGTCCTTGAGCTGCACGCCCTGATCGACGACCGTCGCGGACAGGTTGTCGCCGGTGAGCGAGCCCGACAGATTCGGCTTCGCGACGATCCCCGCGATCACGAGCTTGAGCGCGATCTTCCCGCCCAGCAGATAGCTCGCGCCGAGCAGCCCGCCCGTCGTGCGCAGTTCGGGAATGTTCGCGTCGATAGCGCCGGTGAGCGGCGCGTTGTCGTCGAGGGTGAGCATGCCGTCGCGATTGACGAGCGGCGTGTGCACGTTCGCCTCGATCACGCCGATACGGCTCGCCTGCGCATGCAGCGACGCGTTCAGGCGATTGCCGCCGGTGAAGTCCGCGCGCGCCACGATATCCGTGATGCCGAGCGCGGAGAGACCGCGCGTGCCGTCGATCGTCACGTCGCCGCCACGGCGCTTGACCTGCGCGTAGCCGGTCGCGGTCGCGCCGAGCGAGAAGTTCCAGTCGCCGTCGAAGACGAGGTCGGTGCGGATCGGCGGCTCCGCGCCCGTCAGTTCCTGGCGCACGTCGAGCAGGTGCGGCACGGACAGGTTCGTGAGCGTGCCCGCCGATTGCAGACGGCCGTTTTCCATTGCAAACGACTTCAGGTTCAGCACCGCGCCTTCCGCGACCAGCCGCGTTGCGCCGAGCACGAGGCGCTTCGGGCCATAACTCACCGTCAGCGGCGATTCGAGATTCAGCGACGGCGTGCCCTTGTTCGACAGCTTCGTGATCGCGCCGTCCCAGTGCGGGCCGTCGGGCGCATCGGTGAACTTGCCCGCCGCGCCGAGCGCGAGATTCACCGGCTGGCCGCGCACCTTGCCCGTCGCGGTGACGTCGAGCGTGTGATGCGCGCGCGTGCCGTTCAGGTTCGCGTCGAGGTTCGCGACTTCGACGCCCTCCGTGCTCGCGTCGCGCGCCTTCAGCGTGAAGACGAGCGCGCCGTTCGCGCCGTCGCGGATATCCGCTCGGCCTTCCGCATGGCCGACGCGGTTCGCGCCGAAAACGACGCCATCGGCCTGATAGTTCGCCGCAATGTTCGGATGCGCGATCGAGCCGGTCACATCGCCGTCCGCCTTCGCCGTGCCCGCGATGCCGAAGCCGAGCCGCTCCAGCGCGGGCGCATCCACCTTGAAGCGCAGGCGGTCGCCGGGCGCGCCGAAGCTGCCGTTCAGATCGACGTTGTTGCCCGCCACCGACAGCGACGCCCTGCTCGGCAGAAGACGCGTGCCCGCGACCTGCACGGTGCCCTCGCCTGTCATCGGCAGATTGTCGTACATGCTGTCGTTCAGCTTGAACGTCGCCTTGGTCGTGAGCGTGGGCGCGAGTTGCCCCGATGCGGCCAGCGTGCCGTTCACGCGTGCTTCGATCACGCGCGCCGGCGCGGCGGGCTTCTTCGGCGCGCCTTTCGTCACCGGCGCGGGCTTCTGCGCGATCAACTGCTGTTGCAATAACAGCGGGTTGAAGTCGACGATTCTTGCCTTCAGGTCGTAGCTCGAACTGGCGTCCTTCCTGAGCGCGCCGTTCAGTTCGACCCGACCCTTGCCGACCGTGAGCTTCACGTCGTCGAGCGAGGTTTGCTTCGGATCGAGCTTCACCTTGGCTTGCGCGCGGATCGCCGCTTTCGGGTCGTTGAGATCGGCGGTGATCGTCTGCGTGTCGCCCGCGAGCACGATGCCGATCGGCCCGGCGAAATCCGTCGGGCGCAGCGTCGGCTCGATCGCGTTCAGATCGAGCTTCGCGACTTTCAGATCGAACTTGCCCTTGCCGCCCGCGAGCGCGCCGCCGCCCGTCACGGTTGCGTTCTTCACGAGCCGCACGTTGAGATCGGTGATGCTTTGCTCGGCGGCGTCGAGCCGCACGTTCGCGCGCGCGTCGATAAGCGGCAGCAGCTTCTTGTCGATGGAACCGGGCTTCGCGTTGACGATCGACACCGGCCCGCTCACGACGAACGCCTTCGGGTCCGCGCCTTCGGCCGGCTTCACTTCGGCGCGCACGGCCAGATCAGCCTCGGGCGCGCTCGGGCTGAATGCCTGCGGATTCACGTGATCGAAGGTGACGAGCGCGGACTTGAGCGGCACGTCGGCGAAGGGCAACGCTTCGACATGCGCGCGCCCGACGAGCTTCATGCCGCTCGCATCGACGTCCGCGATCAGGTCTTCCAGCGAGCCGGACAGCCGCGCGCTCACATTCACCGCCTCGTTGTTGACCTTGCCGGCATAGCCCGCGTCGCCGGAGAGCGGGAACGGGCGCGCGCCGCCATCCAGCTTCAGCGCCGCCGTCACCGCGCCGAACGGCGTATCGAGGCGCTGAACCGTCGCCTGGTGATGCTGCCCGTCGCTGCGGCCGTTGAAAAGCAGCCGCGAGAATTCGGTGGTCGTCGTGCCCTGATGCAGGCGCAGCTTCTCGACGGAGAGATCGTCGATCGCCAGTTGAATCGGAATGCGCAGATCGTTCGGCAGTTCCGTCTTCTTGCTCGGCTCGTTCGACGGCGCGATGCGGGCATCGACCGTCCCGATGTGCAGATACCCGATCGTGAAGCGCAGCGGCTCGCGGGTGAGCGCCCAGCGGCCCGACACGCTGTCGACCGCGATGTCCGTGCCCTTGCCGTCTTTCCAGTGCACGTCGCGCAGTTGCAGGCCGGTCGCGATCGCGCCGCCGTCGAGCTTGCCGCTCAGTTGCCCTTTGAGCAGCGAGGTGGCGGCGTCCCACGCGTAGCGGGTGCCGCGCTCGGTCGTCAGCACGTAGAACACGCCGCCGACGGCGAGCGCGGCGATCAGCACGACGACGAGCACGAGCGCGCCAATCCAGCGCGCGAGACGGCGCCAGCCGCTTTTGCGCGGCGGCGTCGTCTTCGCGCCGCCGTCGCCGCCGCCTTCGTTGCCGGGGGGCGACGCTTCAGCGTCCGCTTGTTTCGTCGGGTCCGTCATGCCGATTCACTTCCCTTCATCGTTCTCGCGCGCATCAGAAGGCGATGCCGAGCGTCAGATACGGCTTGATGCTCTTGTTCTTGAACCCATACGCCAGGTCGACGTTCACCGGGCCGACCGGGCTGCGCCAGCGCGCGCCGATGCCCGCGCCGGGCTGGAACACGCGCTCGCCCCAGGTGTCGGTCGCGGTGCCGATGTCGAAGAACACCGCGCCGCCCCAGTCGTGCGTGAACCAGTGTTGATATTCGCTGCTGCCCGTCACCATGTACTTGGTCGGCAGGATCGAGCCCGCGACGTTGTTGCCGATACTCAGATAGCTGTATCCGCGCACCGAGTTCGCGCCACCCGCGCGAAACAGCAGCGACGCGGGCACGCCGCTCGACGGCCCGCTCGTGAACACGCCGCCGAACTCCGCGCGGAACACGAGCAGATCGTTCTTGCCGAGCGGCACATACTGCAGCGCGTTGGTGTAGAGGCGCGCGAACGTCTGATCGGCCATCACGCCCTTGACGGCGAAGCCCGCCTCCGCCCGGATGATATTGCCGCGGCGCGGGAACAGCGGATCGTCGACGTCGCGGCGCACCCAGCTCCACGCGGGCACGAGCGCGCGCGCCGTCGACGGATTCGGCTCGTTTTGCGTCAGGCGGTCGTCGTAGAAAGTCAGCGAATACGTCGTGTCGATGTTCTGACGCGAGCGCGAACGCTGCACGCCGACGCGCGCGCTGTAGATCTCCGTGCTCGATACGTCGGTGATCGTGTAGGAGCCGAATACGGCGTTCACCCAGCCGTGCGAATCGGGCGGCATCGCCAGTTGCACGCGGCCGTACTGCTGCGTCTGGTCGAGCCGGCCGGAGATCGTGAACGGATACGCCTTCCCGAACGTGTCGAGATAGCTGTACGCGCCCTGGATGTGAAAACCCGTGTCCGTCGCGTAACCCACGCCGTAGCGGATGCTGTTGTACGGGTACTCGCTCACCTTCACGTGCAGCGGCGTTTCGACCGGCTTGCTGACGTCGTTGTCCACGTCGATCGCCACGCTCGCGTAGTACGGCGTGTTCTGGATCTGCCGCTGCAACTCGTTTACGCGCGCGACGTCGTACACCTCGCCTTCCTGAATCGGATTCACGTGATCGATGATCCACGCGGGATAGCGCTTCGGCCCGCTCACATCGAGCTTGCCGAGCGTGAAGGTCGGACCGCTGTCGAAGGTCACGGAGAGATCGGCGAGATGCGCGCGCGGATTGATGCGCGCCTGCGAGCGCACGATCTTCGCGCCGAGATAGCGCTTCGACTGCAGCGCCCTCAGCGCGGCGTTCTTCGCATCGTTCCAGCCGCTTTGCGTGAACGGATCGCCTTCGTTGACCGAAAAGGCGAAACGCGCCGCGTTCTCCCGCGCGTGGTCCTCGGTCGTCACCGCGCCGGTGAAATGCAGCTGCACCGAGGCGACCTGGGTCCGCGGGCCGGGATCGACGCTCACCTTGACGCTGCGTTTGTCGTCGACGGTCGTGACATCCGTGCGCACGACCGGCGTGAAATAGCCTTCGGTCGCGACGAGATCGCGCACGTCCTTGGGCGTGGCGGTGACGAGGAACTGGAACTGGTCGTCGCTCACGTCGTCGCGCCTCGCGAAGCGCGCGATGTCGAGATTGTCCTTGAGCAGCTTCTTTACGCTGCGCGGCGCGTCGACGTCGACGTCGTACTTGGCGAATGCAGGCGTGGCGAGGCCGAACGCGATGAACGCGACCATCAAGGCCGGCAAGCGTCCCGCGCCTGGCGACTTCGCGCGCAACGCGCGCAGCGGATCAAACGAACGCCCCGCCAAACGTGACCTCCGGCATCGGGATGAATGGGATTGGTATAAACGTGCAGCCGACGCGCAAGCGGGCGCAGGCGCTATTTCACCACATCGGCATGCGCCGCCACCGCAAAGCGGCCCGCCTCGCGCCAGACGTGCGCCGTTGGACGGCTCTGTGCCGGCCGGGTTCCACAAAACCGGCACGCACGTGCGCCTTTCGAGACACGAAACACGCGCTCGCCGATATGCGTTGCCGCCGCACGCTTGCGGTAAAATTCCGCCCAAAGGCAAATTCACAGGCGAAACGCGCGCTGGCGCGTTCGCCGACATCGTCAAAGAGGCCTGCGCCTCGACCCCAACGGAAGCCGGATCATGTATCAGTCGGATATCACCCAGTTCATCAATCAGTTGAAAGAGCAAAAGCCGTCGCTGGAAGAAGAACAGCGCCGCGGCCGCGCACTTCTGTGGGACAAGCAGCCGATCGACCTCGACGAGCGCAGCACGCAACAGAAATCCCGCGTGAACCAGACGCCCTACGTCTACTACCAGAACTTCTGAACGTGAGCGCAGCCGGCCACGAGCCGCAATCGTCCGCGCATTCGCCGCATGAGGGCAAGCGCGACGACGCACGGGAAGACCGGACGGTGGCGCTCGCCACGCCCGCGACCGATTCGACGCCCGACACCATCGACGGCGTCGCGATCGCGCATCTGTACGGCGAGCCGCTCTGGAAGCTGCCCACCGACCTCTACATTCCGCCCGATGCGCTAGAGATCTTTCTCGAAGCGTTCGAAGGCCCGCTCGACCTGCTGCTCTATCTCATCCGCAAGCAGAACTTCAACGTGCTCGACATCCCGATGGCGGATGTCACCGCGCAATACCTCGGCTACGTCGACCAGATCCGCGAATCGAATCTGGAGCTCGCGTCGGAGTATCTGCTGATGGCCGCGATGCTGATCGAAATCAAGTCGCGCATGCTGCTGCCGGTCAAGAAAGCCGACACCGGCGAGGAAGCCGAAGACCCGCGCGCCGAGCTCGTGCGGCGCCTGCTGGAATACGAGCAGATGAAACTCGCCGCGCAGAAGATCGACCAGCTGCCGCAGCTCGGCCGCGACTTCCTGCGCGCGGACATCTATATCGAGCAATCCGCCGAGCAGCGCTTCCCCGACGTCGACATGAACGACCTGCGCGCCGCGTGGGCCGACGTCATCAAGCGCGCGAAGCTGGTTCAGCATCACAAGATCTCGCGCGAGGAGCTTTCGGTGCGCGAGCATATGAGCGTGATCCTGAGGCGGCTTCAGACCGCGCGTTTCATGGAGTTCACGGAGCTTTTCGACACCACGCGCGGCGTGCCGGTGGTCGTCGTGAATTTCATCGCGATGCTGGAGCTGTCGCGCGAATCGCTGATCGAAATCACGCAGGCCGAGCCTTACGCGCCGATCTACGTGAGACTCGCGTACTCGCCCGCCTAGAATTCGCTTTTCCTTTCCCTAGCCTCGGTGCGACGCTGATCCAAGCCGCCCGCCAGGAGACACCCGCTCGATGAAAGTCATCAGCTCCATCCATGAACTGCGCGACCAGTTGCGCGGCCAGAACCGAACCGCCTTCGTCCCGACGATGGGCAACCTTCACGAAGGCCATCTCTCGCTGATGCGCCTCGCGCGCCAGCATGGCGATCCGGTCGTCGCGAGCATTTTTGTGAACCGCCTGCAATTCGGCCCGAACGAAGATTTCGACAAGTATCCGCGCACGCTGCAGGACGACATCGAAAAGCTGCAGAAAGAAAACGTCTACGTGCTGTTCGCGCCGACCGAGCGGGACATGTATCCGGAGCCGCAGGAGTATCGCGTGCATCCGCCGCACAATCTCGGCGACATTCTCGAAGGCGAATTCCGCCCCGGCTTCTTCACGGGCGTGTGCACGGTCGTGATGAAGCTGATGTCGTGCGTGCAGCCGCGCGTCGCGGTGTTCGGCAAGAAGGACTATCAGCAGTTGATGATCGTGCGCGCCATGTGCAACCAGTTCGCGTTGCCGACAGAAATCGTCGCGGCGGAGACCGTGCGCGACGCGGACGGCCTCGCGCTGTCCTCGCGCAACCGGTTCCTGTCGGCGGATGAGCGGGCCGAAGCGCCCAAGCTCGCCGAAGAGCTACAGCGCGTGCGCGAAGCGGTGCTGTCGGGCAATCGCGATATCGCCGCGCTCGAGCGCGATGCGATGAACGCGCTCGCCGGTCGCGGCTGGAAGCCCGATTACATCAGCGTGCGCAAGCGGTCCAACCTGCTGCCGCCGGGCGAGGCGGACGCGGATGCGCCGCTCGTCGTGCTCGCGGCCGCGAAACTCGGCACCACGCGACTCATCGACAATCTGGAAATCTGAAGGAAGCATCATGCAACGCACTCTGCTCAAATCGAAGATTCACCGCGCGACCGTCACGCACTGCGAATTGCACTACGAAGGCTCGTGCGCGATCGACGAAGACCTGCTCGAAGCCGCGAACCTGATGGAGAACGAGCAGATCGACATCTGGAACGTGAACAACGGCGAGCGCCTCACCACATATGCCATCAAGGGCGAGCGCGGCAGCGGCATGATCTCGCTGAACGGTTCGGCCGCCCGGCGCGCGCAACTGGGCGATCTCGTGATCATCGCGGCGTTCGCGCAGGTCGATGAGGAAGAGATCAAGGCGGGCTGGAAGCCGAATCTCGTGTTCGTCGACGACGACAACCGCATCAAGGGAAGCCGCGATCACGTGCCGACGCAGAACTGGACGTAATCGCCGCTTCCTGGCACAAGCCGGCGTTCCTGCGGGACGCCGGCTTTTTTATTTTTTAGACACCCATTCGATGATCGGCGCCCACTGCTCCAGATCCTTCTCGACGCGGCTCTTCGCCACGTCCCAGATGGTGAGACCGTGCGCCGCGAGCTGGACGTAGTTCTGCGTATCGCGCAGAAAGCCGAGCACCGGCAGGTCGAGCCCCTCGACGAAGCGATGCAGCTGGTCCGCCGAACGCGTGCGCGCATCCACGCGCATGCCGACCACGCCGACTTCGATCGATCCCTTGCGCACCGCCTTTTCCTTCGCGAGTTTCGCGAGAAAGTCCTGCGTCGCGAGAATGTCGAACATCGACGGTTGCAGCGGCACGATCACCTTGTCCGCCAGTTCCAGCGCGAGCGCGAGGCGATTGCCGTGCACGCCGGCGGGGGTATCGACGACGGCTTTCTCCAGACCTTTGGGCGGCTTCGCGGGCGTATCGATGTCGATGACCCATTCCTCGATCTTCGGCAGCGTGTCGACGCGCAACGAGAGCCACGCGTGCGATGAGCGCTGCTTGTCGAGATCGGCGAGCGCGACCCACTCGCCTTCTGCCGCGAAATACCCGGCCAGATTGGTTGCGAGCGTGCTTTTGCCCACGCCGCCCTTCGGATTTGCCACCACGATCACGGTCATGAAGTGTCCCGGATTTTTTGTTGAGCGCGCGGGCGCTTGGCCGCGCGGGCGCGCACGATTTCGCTTTACAAGAACAGGTGCATGATTCGAGCGTTGATATTATCGGCAAAAGTGCTGCATCCGGCACGCTGGCCGAACGGCCGTGCCGCATTCGCCGCCAATCCCGGCATTCGTCATCCTTTCCGACTCCGACCGCCCATGACCCAGCTCCGCCCCGATGTCACGCTCGATTTCCTGCGCCACCGCCAGAAAGGCCGCCTGCCCGACCTGCTCGGCGTGCAACTGATTTCGCTCGATCAGGGCGAACTGAACGGCGAACTCACGATCCGTCCGGAGCTGCTCGCGCCCAACGGCTTTCTGCACGCCGCGACCGTCGTCGGCCTGGCGGATACGTGCTGCGGCTACGCATGCATCGCGCATCTGCCGGAGAAGGCGCAGAACTTCACGACGCTCGAACTGAAGAGCAACCACGTTTCGACGGCGCGCGAAGGAAAGATCGTCGCGAAGGCCACGGCCGTGCATCTCGGACGCAGCACGCAGGTATGGGACGCGACGGTAACGAACGGCGACGGCAAGCTCATCGCAATGTTCCGTTGCACGCAGATGATTCTTTATTGAGCGAAGACGGCCTGCAGGGCGTCGAGATCGAGAGATTGCGCGAACGAATCCGCGAGACGATCGAGCGACGCCTCGCGCAGCGCCGGGTAATCGAGCGGCTTGGCGCCCTTCACGCCCGCCCATGCGAGCAGCGCGGCGCAGGCTTCGGGTGTGTCGAATAGGCCGTGCAGATAGGTCGCGGCGATCTGACCATCGTCCGAAACGGCGCCGTCGACGCGCCCCGCATCCAGCGCGACGAACGGCCGCGCGAGCGCCGCGCCATGCGTGCGGCCCATGTGGATTTCGTAGCCGCGCACGCTCGCTTGCGTGTCGCCGATCGTCAGCCGGCCAGCGACGTTCTCCAGTTGCTTTTGCCGCGTGAGCACGGTGACGAGATCGAGCAACCCGAGCCCGTTCACGCAACCCGCCGCGCCTTCGACGCCATCCGGATCGTCGATCGTGCGCCCGAGCATCTGCATGCCGCCGCAAATGCCGAGCATCTTGCCGCCATAACGCAGATGCCGCTCGATCGCGCGGTCCCAGCCGTTCTCGCGCAGCCACGCGAGATCGCGTTGCACGCTCTTCGAGCCGGGCAGCACGATGAGATCGGCGGGAGGCGGCGCGATGCCCGCGCGCACGTAGCTGAAATCGACTTGGGCGTGCGCACGCAGCGCATCGAAATCCGTGTGATTGCTGATGCGCGGCAGCGCGGGCACGATCACCTTCAATGCAGGTGCATCGCGGCGCACGTGCGGCTGGCTCGGCAGCATGTCTTCGGCGTCGAGTGTCAGGCCGTGCAGATACGGCAGCACGCCGAACACCGGCTTGCCGGTTTGCGCTTCGAGCCAGTCGAGCCCTGGTTCCAGCAAGCCGATATCCCCGCGAAAGCGGTTGATGACGAACCCGCGCACGCGCGCCCGCTCGCTTTCCGACAGACACGCCAGCGTTCCGACGAGATGCGCGAACACGCCGCCGCGATCGATATCGGCGACGAGCACGACCGGGCAATCGACGCGCTCCGCAAAACCCATGTTGGCGATATCGCCCTCGCGCAGATTGATTTCGGCGGGACTGCCCGCGCCTTCGACGATCACCGCATCGAACTGATCCTGCAGGCGCGCATAGGATGCGAGCACGGCATCGAACGCGATGCGCTTGTAGTCGTGATACGCGCGCGCATCCAGGTTCGCGTGCGCGTGACCGTGGATGATGACCTGCGCGCCGCGATCGCTCGTCGGTTTGAGCAGCACCGGATTGAAGTCGATGCGCGCCGGCACGCCCGCCGCGATCGCCTGCAGCGCCTGCGCGCGGCCGATCTCGCCGCCGTCGATGGTCACCGCGCTGTTGAGCGCCATGTTCTGCGGCTTGAACGGCGCGACACGCACGCCGCCGCGCCGCGCGAGACGGCACAGGCCCGCGACGAGCGTGCTCTTGCCGGCATCGGACGTCGTGCCCTGGATCATCAACGTGCCGCGTGGCGTGAATGGCATCGGGGGATTCCCATGAAGAGCAACGCGCTATCTTAGCCCGTCAGTACAATATCGCGATGACCCCCGATCTCACTTTCATCCTCGGCGGCGCGCGCTCCGGCAAGAGCGCCCGCGCGGAACGTCTTGCCGCCGAAAGCGGGCTGCCCGTCACGTATATCGCGACCGCCCGCGTGGGCGATGCGGAGTTCGCCGAGCGCGTGCGGCATCATCGCGAGCGCAGGCCGGCGCACTGGTCGCTGGTCGAAGCGCCGCTCGATCTCGCGGGCGCACTTCGCGAAGCCGATCGCCCCGGGCATTGCGTGCTGATCGACTGCCTGACGCTGTGGCTCGCGAATCTGCTCTTCGCGCCGACGAACGCGGGCGAAGCAATCGCCGTCCTGCCCGCCAGCGCGCGCGAGGCCTTTGCGCAATTCGATGCGGCGCTTACCGGCGTGCGCGGCAAGGTCATCGTCGTGAGCAATGAAATCGGGCTGGGTGTGGTGCCGCTCGGCTCGGTCACGCGTCTTTACGTCGATGAACTCGGCCGTCTGAATCAGCGCGTCGCCGCCGCGAGCGCGCGCGCGACGCTGATGGTCGCGGGCCTGCCGCTCTCGCTCAAGGGATAAGCGCGATGCTCCTTCTCTCCGCCTACGCGATGGCCCTGCTGGCGGTGCTCGGCGTGATCGTCGATCGCATCGTCGGCGAGCCGCGCGCGCGGCATCCGCTCGTCGGCTTCGGCACGCTCGCAAAGAAGCTCGAAGCGCGCATGAACACCGGCTTTCGCGCGCGGCCGGCGGGCATCCTCGCGTGGTTCGTGCTGGTCGCGCCGCCGGTGGGCATCGCGTGGTTCCTCGTCAGCGTGCTCCCGTTCGCCTATGCGTGCCTCGTGCATGTGTTGCTGCTCTGGTTCGCGCTCGGCGCGAAGAGTCTGCGCGAACACATCGCGCCGATTGCGCGCGCATTGAGCTTCGGCGATATCGACCACGCGCGCACGCTGACCTCGCGCATCGTGTCGCGCGACACGTCGCACGCCGACGAAAACGCGCTCTCGCGCGCGGCCGTCGAATCCGCGCTGGAAAACGGCAACGACGCGATCTTCGGCGCGATCTTCTGGTTCGCGGTCGCGGGCGGCCCGGGCGCGCTGATGTTCCGCCTCGCCAACACCCTCGACGCGATGTGGGGCTATCGCACGCCGCGCTATCTGCGCTTCGGCTGGGCGGCCGCGCGTTTCGACGACGTGCTCAACTTCATTCCCGCGCGTCTCACGGCGGCGACCTACGCGCTTGGCGGCGATACGCACATGGCGTGGCATTGCTGGCGCACGCAGGCGCGCTCGTGGGACAGCCCGAACGCCGGCCCTGTGATGGCCGCGGGCGCGGGCAGTTTGAACGTGCTGATCGGCGGGCCGGCGGTGTATCACGGCGTGCTCGAATCGCGGCCGACGCTCGGTGCCGGTCACGCGGCGAACCCGAGGCATGTGGTCGCGGCGTTGCGACTCGTCGAACGCGCGATGCTCATGTGGCTCGTGGCGCTGCTGGTCTTCGCCGCCCTCGGCGTCACCACGGGTAGCTGACATGGCGCATCCCATCCGGCATGGCGGCAATCTGCGCGAAGCGGCGCACCGTTACGCGATTCCTTTCGATGACTGGCTCGATCTATCGACGGGCATCAATCCGCGCGGCTTTCCGGTGCCGCCCGTGCCCCCCGAGGCATGGCGACGCCTGCCCGAAGACGACGATGGCCTCGCGGAGCGCGCCGCGCGCTATTACGGCGCGCCTTTCGCGTTGCCGGTCGCCGGTTCGCAGGCGGCGATCCGCGCGCTGCCTGCGCTGTTGCGCCGCGCGACGGCGGGCGTCGCGCCACTGACCTACGGCGAATACGCGCCGGCGTTCGCGCGCGCAGGGCACGCAATCGCGACGCTCGACATCACCGAGCGCGACTTGCCCGATACGGTCGATCACGTGATCGTCGCCAATCCGAACAACCCGACGGCGCAACACATTCCGCGCGACACGCTTTTGCATTGGCACGCGCAGCTCGCATCGCGCGGCGGCACGCTGATCGTCGATGAAGCATTCGCCGATGTCGATCCCGCGTCGTCGCTGGCAAGCGAAACCGCGCGCGAAGGGCTGATCGTGTTGCGCTCGGTCGGCAAGTTCTTCGGCCTCGCGGGCATCCGCGCGGGCTTCGTGCTGGCCGCGCCTTCGATCGTCGATGTATTGCGCGACGCGCTCGGCGCGTGGACCGTCAGCGGCCCGGCGCGTCACGCGGTCATGGCCGCGTTCGCCGATACCGACTGGCAGCGCGCGACGCGCGAACGCCTGCAACGCGACGGCGCGCGCCTCGCCGCGTTGATCGCGAGCCACGGCTTCGACGTGCGCGCGACGCCGCTCTTCGCGTGGACACCGATGCCCGAAGCGCGTGAGATTCAACACGCGCTGGCGTTGCGGGGCATCTGGACGCGCCTCTTCGATTTGCCCGGCATGACGCCGAGCCTGCGCATCGGCTTGCCGGATGCGGAAGGCGACTGGGCGCGCCTGTCGCTCGCATTGCAGGAGACTTGCGCGTGATGCTGCGCGGTGCAATCGCCTTGCTGATCGGCGTCGCTGCTGCGCAAGCGCACGCGATCACCGTGACCGATGACAGCGGCGCATCGGTCACGCTCGCGAAGCCCGCGCAACGCGTCGTCAGTCTCGCGCCGCACGTGACCGAACTGCTGTTCGCGGCGGGCGGCGGCGCGCGCATCGTCGGCGCTGTGACGTATAGCGACTATCCGAAGGAAGCGCAGGCTATCCCGCGTGTCGGCGACAACAAGGCGCTCGACCTCGAACGCATCGTCGCGTTGCATCCCGATCTGATCGTCGTGTGGCGGCATGGGAACGCGGCGCGTCAGATGGATCGACTGACGGCGCTCGGCATTCCGGTCTACTTCAGCGAACCGAAACATCTCGACGATATCGCCGCGAGCATCGACAAGCTCGGCGCGCTGCTCGGCACGTCGGCGCAAGCACACGCGAGCGCGGATGCGTTCACGCGCGACATCGCGCAACTGCGCGCGCGTTATGCGGCGCGGCCGACCGTGAGCGTGTTCTATCAGGTCTGGGACGATCCGCTGATGACGCTCAATCGCGACAACGTCTTCGACGAAGTGATCGGGCTGTGCGGCGGCGTGAACGTATTCGCGGCGGAAAAACCGCGCGTGCCGACGATATCGAGCGAAGCCGTGCTCGCGGCGAATCCCGAAGCGATCGTCACCGCGACGCCCGGCGCGACGCAGCCGGATCGCCCGTTGCCGGCGCTCGAACGATGGAAGCGCTGGACATCGTTGACGGCGGTTGCGCGCGGCAATCTCTTCGGGATCGACGGCGATCTCATCAACCGGCCGACGCCGCGCCTCGTGCTCGGTGCGGCCGAGCTTTGCCGCGATCTGGAAACCGTGCGCGGGCGGCGTGTGAAATAACCAGGGTAGCGCCGAAAGCCTAAGCATTCCACCGCACAAGCAGCCACTGCCCGCGCACGCGCCTGAACCACGCGAGCCCGCCGAAATCGAGCGGCCATTGCAGCGCGCTCTCACGCGCGATGCCGAGAAGATGCGCCGCAAGCACACGCACGACGCCGGCATGAGCGACGGCATGCACGACGTTCTTATCGACACACGCCGCGTCGAACCATGCGATAACGCGTTGCGCGAACTGCGCGAGACTCTCACCGCCGTGCGGACACGCATGTTCGACATCGGCGGCCCAGGCATCGATGAGCGCGCGATCGATCGTGTCCCACGCGCGGCCTTCCCACGCGCCGAAGTGCATCTCCATGAGACGCGCATCGATATGCGCATCGGCTGAAAGGACACGCGCCAGCGACGCGCATCGCTCGAGCGGACTCGCATGCCATCCGTCCACGCACGCCGGAACGTCCAGCGCCTTCATGCGCGCCGTCAATGCGCCGGCGAGATCGCGCACATCGTGGCGCAAGGGCACATCGGTCTGGCCATAGCACACGCCCGCTTCGATGGCGACTTCTGGATGTCGAATCAGGACGAGATCCATGCGAGCCCGATGAGATAGATCGCGATTTCGAACACTTGCTGCGCGAATCCCAGGCAATCGCCCGTATAGCCGCCGATGCGACGCACGAAGTATCGCCCGATAAAGAAGCGCAAAACGATCAGCGCGACGATCGTGACGCACGCGAGCTTCCAGTCGATCACGAAAAGCCAGGGCACGCCGAACACGAGCGCGAGCGCGAACGACGCAGCGCTCATGCGCTGCGCGACCGGTTTGGCCTTGCCCTCGGCGCGCACGTAGTCGAGCGTGACGAGATAGCTGATCGCGAACGCGCGGCTCGCGGCGTGCGCGGCGATCATCGTCCACGCGACGCGTTGCGGCGGCAGCGCGGTGAGCGTCTGCCATTTCAAAGCGAGCGCGATCACGAGTGCAATCGCGCCGAATGCGCCGATGCGCGAGTCGTGCATGATGCGCAGCGCATCCTCGCGCGTGTACGCGCCGCCGAACGCATCGACGCAATCGGCGAGTCCGTCTTCATGGAACGCGCCGGTCATGACGAGCGTCGCGGCCATCGACAACAGCACTGCGACGCCCGCGGGAAACACGCGCAACGCCGCGAGATAGACGAGCGCCGCGACACCGCCGACCATCGCGCCGACGAGCGGAAAGTAACGCGCCGCCGCGTTCAGATACTCGCGCTCGAAGCCGACCCAACGCGGCACCGGCACGCGCGTGAAATAGCCGAGCGCGGTGAAGAAGTAGCGCAGTTCGTCGAGGGGACGCATCTCAACCGGCTTTGTTCGACACACCGGCCGACTCGAAGCTCGCCATCTCGTCGACGAACGCGACGGCCGCGCGCAGGATCGGCAACGCGAGCGCCGCGCCCGTGCCTTCGCCGAGCCGCAGATCGAGTTGCAAGAGCGGCGCGGCATCGAAATGCGCGAGCATGCGCCGATGCCCCGTTTCGTTCGACGCATGCGCGAACACGCAGTACTCGAGCACCTCGGGCGCGATCTTCGCGGCCACGAGCAACGCCGATGTCGCAATGAAGCCATCGACCAAGATCGTCATGCCTTCGCATGCGGCGGCGAGATACGCGCCCGTGATCATCGCGATTTCGAAGCCGCCGAAAGTCGCGAGCGTGTCGATCGCATCGCCTTCGCGATGCAGCGCGAGCGCGCGGCCGAGCACATCGCGCTTGTGCGCGAGGCCATGGTCGTCGAGACCCGTGCCGCGGCCGACGCACTCGCCGATCGGCAGATCGCACAAGCGGCTCATCAGACACGCCGCCGCCGATGTATTCGCGATGCCCATCTCGCCGAAGCCGATCACGTTCGTGCCGAGCGACGCGTGATGCCGCACGCGCGCCGCGCCGCGCGCGATGCCTTCGAGCGCGGTCTCGCGCGACATCGCGGGCTCCCGCGCGAAGTTGCGCGTGCCGAGTCCCAGCGACAGGCGTTCGTACCCGTGGTCGATGGGAATCGGCGTCGCGACACCCGCATCGACGACTTCGAGCGACATGCCGACCGAGCGCGACAACGCGTTGATCGCCGCGCCGCCGCTCAAGAAATTCGCGACCATCTGCGCCGTCACTTCCTGCGGATACGAACTCACGCCCTCCTTCGCGATGCCGTGATCGCCGGCGAAGACGATCATCCCGGGACGCTCGATGCGCGGCCTGGTCGCGCGCTGGATCAGGCCCATTTGCAGCGCGAGGGATTCGAGCCGCCCGAGACTGCCGGGCGGCTTCGTCTTCATGTCGATGACGCGGCGCAGTTCGGCTTCGAGTGCGCGGTCGAGTGCGCGGGGCAGCGGGATGTCGTTGAACGAGGACATCGAAATTCCTTTCAGGGGCGATGAATGGAAGGCACGAGCGCTTCATGCTCGCCGTCGCGGATGAGCGCGAGCGGATAGCCGAATGCCGCGCCCGCGCGTTCGGGCGTGAGGACGTCGGCGACGAGGCCCGCGTGAGCGGCGCCGTTGCCGTCGAGCAGGAGCGCATGCGTCGCGAAACGGCGCGCAAGGTTCAGATCGTGGCACGAGAAGATTACGGTGCGCTTGTGCTCGCGCGCGGTGTCGCACAACGTATGCAGGCAGTCGATCTGATGACGCAGGTCGAGATGCGAAAGCGGTTCGTCGAGCAACAGGCACGGTGCGTTCTGGCACAGCACGGCAGCCAAGGCAACGCGCTGGCGTTCGCCACCCGAGAGCGTCAGCACGTCGCGCGAGGCGAAGGACGCGAGGCCGAGCGTGTCGAGCGCGGCGCGCGCGGCGCTGCGGTCGTCTTCGTTCTCCCAACCCCAGCCGGTGAGATAGGGAAAGCGGTTGAGCAATACGGTGTCGAGCACGGTCGCGCTGAAGGCGTCGTGCATGGCTTGGGGCATCAGCGCGCGCGCGCGTGCGAGGTCCGCCGCGCGCCATGACGCGAGTGCGCGGCCATCGAGCGACACGCGGCCCGACGCCGGTTTCGAGAGACCCGCGAGCACGTTGATGAGCGTCGTCTTGCCCGCGCCGTTCGGCCCGGCGATGCACCATACTTCGCCCGTCGATATCGTCTGCGTGAGACCGCCGATGAGCGTGCGCGCGCCCGCGCGAATCACGACGGCATCGAGTTGCAAGGTCATGGCGCTCTCCGCAAGAGCATCCACAGGAACATCGGCACGCCGATCAGCGCCGTGACGACGCCCACCGGCAACTGCGCGGGCGCGATCACGGTGCGCGCGGCGAGATCGGCGGCCATCACGGCGAGGCCGCCCGCGAGCGCGGCGGCGGGCACGAGCATGCGCTGATCGTTGCCGAACGCGAGACGCAGCAGATGCGGCACGACGAGGCCGACGAAGCCGATGGTTCCCGCCGTCGTCACCGCAGCCGCCGCGGCGATCGACGCGACGAGATACACACGCAGGCGCAATCGTTCGACCGGCACGCCGAGCGCACGCGCGGTGGCATCGCCGCGCAGAAGCACGTTCAATTGCGGCGCGACAGGAACGATGGCGACGAGCGCGACAGCGAGCGCAATCAACGCAGGCCACGGCGCGGCCGCGCCATTGAGATCGCCCGTCAGCCAGAAGATCATGCCGCGCAGCCGGTTCTCGGGCGCGATGCTCAGCATCAGCGTGATCAGCGCGCCCCATCCCGATGCGATCACGACGCCCGTGAGCAATAGTCGCGGCGACGCATCCTGAGCGCTCTGCCAGAGATCCTTGCGCGCGAGTCCGAGCACGACGACGATCGATGCGAACGCGCCCGCGCACGCCGCGATATCGACGCCCCACCACGGCACCGATGCGAGCATCGCGGCAAGCGCGAACGTCGCGGCGCCGCCGGATACGCCGAGCACGTACGGCTCCGCGAGCGGATTGCGCAACAGCACTTGCAGCAGCGCACCCGCCATCGCGAGCAGCGCGCCCGATGCGAAGCCCGCGAGCGCGCGCGGCAGCCGCAAGGTGAGCACGATCTCATCGGCGATATCGGGCGTCGCGGCGTGCGTGCGAACGAGCGCGCCGAGCGCACGCGACATGGGCAACGCGACACTGCCCATCGCGAGCGACGCGACGAGCACGATGAACGTCGCCGCGGCGAGCGCGATCCAGATCGCGGCCGCGCGGCTCGCGTTCATCGCACGCGCACGCTGGAGACACTCAGGCGCGTTGCTCACGACGGATGCCAGCCGAGCGTGATATAGGCGCCGCGCCGCGGCGTGTTGTACGAGTACGCAAGTTCATAGTCCTTGTCGAACAGGTTGTCGATGCGCGCTGTGACGTACCACGACTTCGAGACGTCATAGCGCGCCGAAAGATTCACGATGCCGTAACCCGCGAGCGTCGAATCGTAATCGTGGCGCTCTCCGCTCATGATCCACTCGCCGCCGACGCGCCAGCGCGCGATCGTGCGATGCGCCGTGAGCGTCGCGAAATGCCGCGCGCGCCGCGTCAGATCCTCGTGATTCGTCTCGTCGACGGGATTCTGGAACGTGACGCCCGCGCGCACGTCGGTTGCGCCGACATGTCCCGCCCACGATCCCTCGATGCCCTGCACTTTCGCGCGCCCGACGTTCTGCGCGACATAGTAGAACCCGCCGTCGGAAACATAGTCGATCAGATTCGAATAGCGCGTCTGGAACAGCGTCACGCGCATCACGCCGAGCGCATTCGATGCGTACTGCAACGCCGCCTCGACCGAATGGCTGCGCTCCGGCTGGATCGACGGATTGCCGCTGAACGGATAGTAGAGGTCGTCGAAGCTCGGCGCGCGAAACGAAGCCGCATAGCTCGCGCTCGCCTTCCAGTGCGCATCGAAGTGATATGCGTAGCCCAGATAGTAGCTGTTCGCGCCGCCGAAATCGGAATACTGATCGTGCCGCAGATTCGCCTGCAAATCGTTCGCGCCGATGTGCCCCACGTAGCCCGCGAACACCGAATTCACGTGACGATCGGGCGCGGTGAACTGGTCGGAATCGAGCGTCTGATCGAGATGCTCGTAACCGGACAACAGCGTGTGCGCATCGGTGATCCTGAAATCGTTCTGCCACGTGTATTGCCGATTCTCCGAGTCGAAGCGGCTCGTATAGGCGCCGTTCTGCTCGATATTCGCGCGATCCTGCCCCTGCGCGACCGTGAAGTGCGTGGTCCAGTTGTCGGTGATCCTGCCATTCGCGAACACCGACGCCGAACGCACGCGATCGTGCGCTTCGTTGATGTCGGATGGCTGGCCGTAGGCATCGTCGAAACTGTCGATGCCGTTCGATTGCATGAAGCGCACGCCCGCATCCCACTTGTCGCTGAACCGGTGGCGCAGCGTCGCCGCGACGCTCTCGTTCAGATAGCCGTTCGCGTTAGGATTCGCGCCGGGCGCGATCGCCGGATCGATCGACGAGAATCCATCGGTCTTTTCGCGTGACACGTTCAGGCTGAAGGTCGTGCGGCCGTCCTTGTCGAGCGCGCCGTTCACGCCCGCCGATTGACGCTGCGTGTGATAGCTGCCGTACTCGGCCTCGAAAGCGAAGCGCGGCGGATGCGGCTCGCCTTCCCTGGTGAAGATCTGCACGACCCCGCCAATCGCATTCGAGCCGTACAACGCCGATACATTGCCGTTCACGACCTCGACGCGCCCGATCTCATCGAGCATCAATTGCGATAGCTGCGCCGCGCCGAGCGACACCGATTCGACGCGCACGCCATCGATCAGAACGAGCGATTGCGACGACGCCGCGCCGCGTATGTAGACGCCGGAATTCGCGCCCGGTCCGCCGTTGCGCGTGACCTGCACGCCGGGCGCGAGCGCGACGAGGCCGAGCGCGTCGTCGGCGTTGGCATCGGCGATGTCCTGTTCATCGAACGCCGATGTCTGCGGGATCGATTCGGCGAGCGGCTGCGGCGCGCGCGTCGCGGTGACGACGACTGGGGCAAGCGTTTGCGAGGCGCCGTCGGCGGCGTGCGCCGCGCCGGGGAGCGCCGAGCCGAAGACCGCTGCAACGAGCGCGACATGACGAGTGGGGCCGTTCTTGAGCGCGGCCTGTGGCAATACCATGAGTGAAGTTCCGTTTCGCATGAGCGCGACCCCGCTCCCCGCGAGGACGATGCGCGACGAACGCACTTGCGCATTGAGCGCCGATGCGTCGAACTCTGGCCGGTATCCGGGCTGACGACGGATCGTCTCGCCTTCCCGCGCATCGTGCGCAGTGGCGTCGACACGTTTCTTGCAGTGGATTCGAATAACAAACCCGGTGTGATGAAAATCCACACGTTTGCGCTGCAAAAACGCGCATGAGACGACTTGCAACTTGCGTTGCGGTCGCTTACCGTTGCGGGGGCAGCACAGGTTGGCTCATCCCGGGTGGGTCCCGGTCGGACTTCGGAGACTTCGCTCCCTGTTTCCCGTTTGACTGCATCCGCGAGATCCGCGAATGCGAGCACCAAAAAGTGCGGCAAGTGTAGGAGCGCGGGTTGGGGCCGTCAAGAAAACGGCACGGACAGAGTAGCGCGGCACATGACGAATCGAACGAGAATCGGCCGGCCTGTCCCCACGAGCGATGACCAGCGCTCGCCTTTTCTGCACACGAATGCATGGCGACATGCGCTTGATTCGAAGGATTAAGCGCAAGATCGCATGCTGTTACGTCTCGAAACGAGACAATTATCGGAAGCTCCGTTGAACCGCGCTAAAATGCGAGGTCTTTAGAGGACGCAGCACATGCTCAACGAACTCGAATCACTGTCAGGAAATATCGGCCGGCTGATCCAGATCAGCGAGCGCCACAATCAGGCGCGTCAGGCGCTGCAAGAGCAACTCGAACAACTGCGCGCCGACTATGCGAACGTGCAGGCCGAACTTGCGCAAGTGCGTGAAGAGCGCGATACGCTGCAATCCGAACGCGACTCGCTCTCCGCGAAAATCGACGACGCGCAAGTACGCCTCAACGCCATTCTCGAAAAGCTGCCCCGCGCGAAGTCCGCGCAACATGCCGAATCCGACAATCAACTCGATCTCCTCGACGCCGATTCCCGGGAAGCACAGGAAGCGGAATTGCACGGCGAGCATCATCAAGGAGAGAAGGCATGACGACCACGCAGATCGAAGTATCCATTCTCGGGCAGCCGTATCGCCTCGCGTGCTCGCCGGAAACGGAAGGCGCATTGCGCGAAGCCGTCGCGCGCGTCGATGCCGAGATGAACAAGGTGCGTAATGCGAGCAGCGTGCGCGGCACGGATCGCATCGCGGTGATGGCAGCGCTTTCGCTGGCGTCGGAATTGCTTAAGCTGCAGGACAGCGTGCGTCACGGCGAGGCCTTCCCCGCCGAGGAAATCCGCCGCACGATGCATTCGATGAACGAACAACTGGGCGCGGTCATCGCGCAGTATGAAGCGCAGTGAGACGTCTGCGCGCTGAGTCAATCAGCACGCAATATCAATCGAAAAAAGAAACTGCCGATTTGCTCCCGAGAGGCTGCATAAGGCAAACGATTGGTGTAGAGTGACGGTTCCCTGCCTGGTTCGCCAAGGTCATATATTCCTTGAACCAATGCTACATTGGCACGGTTGCGGAACCTTGCAGCACGGGCGCGCGCGTCGCTAGTCCGATGTACCCGAAGTGTTGCTTACCGCGACCAATCTTGAACCCAGGTTCAGGATGCCGGCCTAGCGGCCGTGGCGGGGACCCATTCAAGAAACGGCATCGGTTTTTCCGATGCCGTTTTCATTTGCATCGACGATTTCCGCATAGCGAACCATCATGCGCTACTGGCTGATGAAGTCCGAACCGGACGAAGCGAGCATCGATCACCTCGCGCACGCGCCGAATAAAACCTTGCCGTGGACGGGCGTGCGCAACTATCAGGCGCGCAACTTCATGCGCGATCAGATGCAGCTCGGCGACGGTGTGCTTTTCTATCATTCGAGTTGTCCGGAGCCTGGCATCGCGGGCATCGCGAAAGTGTGCTCGACGGCGTATCCCGATCCCACTCAGTTCGATCCGAAGAGCGATTACTACGATCCCAAGTCCACGCAGGAAACGCCGCGCTGGATGCTCGTCGATGTCGAGTTCGTGAAGAAGACGCCGCTCATTTCTCTCGCCACGTTGCGCGAGCATGAGGCGCTCGCGGACATGCAGGTGCTCGCGCGCGGCAATCGCCTGTCGATCACGCCGGTAACAGAAGCGCAGTGGCGATTTATTACCGAACAACTCGTCTAACAAGGAACTTACGACACGAAGGCCGCGCCTAAATCCCGTCGCGAATCACGCGATATCCCGCGTTCGGAGTCCTTCGATGATCAACAAGAAAACCGCTGCCGCGCTCGCGCTCCTCGCGATGTCGGGCGCAGCGTTCACGCTTTCCCAAACGGCCGCCGCGCAAACGGTCATCACGCAGCCGCAGCCTTCGGGCGTGCTTTCTCTTTCGGCACAGGCAAGCGCGCAAGTGCCGCAGGATGTCGTCAACATCACGCTCTTCTACGAGCAGGAAGCGGCCGATCCCTCGTCTCTCACCAGTACGCTCAATCAGCGCGCCGAGGCCGCCTTGCGCGAAGCGAGGGGCGTCGACGGCGTGACCGCGAAGAGCGGCTCATTCACCGTGTATCCGGCAACGGACCGTGACGGCAAGATCTCCGCATGGCGAGGCCGCACGGAAATCGTGCTCGAATCGCATGACTTCGCGGCGGCGTCGAAGCTCGCGGGCAAGATGAGCTCGTCGATGCAGGTAGGCAGCGTCGCGTTCTCGCTGTCGCCCGAGGCGCAGCGCGCGGCCGAGCAGAAGCTCGTCACGCAAGCCATCGATTCGTTCCGCAAGCAGGCGCAAGCCGCCGCGCAAGGGTTCGGCTACAGCAATTACACGATTCGTGAAGTGAACGTCGGACATAGCGGCGTTCAGCCGCGCCCGGTCATGATGATGCAATCGCGCGCGATGAGCGCCGATGCGAAGATGGCCGCCCCCATCGCGATGGAAGCCGGCACGACGACAGTGACCGTCGACGTCTCCGGTTCGGTGCAGATGGGGCGTTGAACGATGCGGGGCGTGCTGCCCCGCAAAGCTCAGGCTTTCGCGGATTCGGGCGGCAGACGCAGATTGCGCTTGTACGCCCACACCATCACCAGCACGCCCACGATGATCATCGGCAGCGAGAGCCATTGGCCCATCGAGAGGCCGAGCGCGAGAAGGCCGAGATAGTCATCCGGCTCACGCGCGAATTCCACAGTGAAGCGCGCCAGTCCATAACCGATCAGAAACAGCGCGGAGATCGCGCCGACGGGACGCTGCTTGCGCGAAAACGTCCAGATCACGATGAACAGCACGAGTCCTTCGAGCGCGATCTCGTACAGTTGCGACGGATGACGCGGCAGCATGTGATAGCGCTGGAAGATTTCCGTGAGATGGTAGTGCGCGTCGAGTTGCGGATTCTTCGCAAGCCAGATCGCGTCGTCGTTCGTCGAGCTCTGGAAGAGCATCGCCCACGGCGCGTTCGGGCTCGTCACGCGGCCCCACAACTCGCCATTGATGAAGTTGCCGAGACGCCCCGCCGCAAGACCGAGCGGCACCATCGGCGCGACGAAATCCGTTACCTGCAGCCAGGTGCGCTTGCGGTGATACGCGAACAGCACCATCGCGAGCGTCACGCCGAGAAAGCCGCCGTGAAACGACATCCCGCCTTCCCAGACCTTGAAGATGTCGAGCGGATGCGCCGCGTAATAGCTCGCCTTGTAGAAGATCACGTAGCCGATGCGCCCGCCGAGAATCGTGCCGAGGACGCCATAAAACAGCATGTCGTCGATGTCCTTGGCGGTCCAGCCCTGCGCCGCCACGTAAGGCAGGCGCAGACGCAGCCGGCCGATGACGATGGCCGATATGAACGCCACCAGATACATGAGGCCGTACCAGCGCACGGCGAGCGGTCCGAGATGAATCGCGACGGGATCGAAATTGGGATGTATGAGCATTCTGATGTGGGAGCTTGAGCGAACTACAAGGGCGAATCATACCGAACCCGCGGTTTCGGCCCGCGAACGAACGATCTCGATGAACCCCGCGAGCACCGGGCTCACTTCCGCCGCGCGCCAGACGAGGCCGGTTTCGACGAGCATCGTCGACGCGTTCAGCGGGCGCAGCGGACGATACACGACACCCGTGCGCCGCAGATGACGCAGCGAATGCGGCACGAGCGCCACGCCCATGCCGGCGGACACGAGGCTCACGATGGTCTGCATCTGGATCGCCTCCTGGCCGATGCGCGGCGTGAGGCCGGCCGCGCCGTAGCAGCCCATGATGATGTCATACAAACCCGGCGCGAGACGCCTCGGAAAGACGACGAGCGGCGCGGCGGCGAGATCGTGCAGATCGACGGGCGTATCGGCCCATTCGTCGGCGCCCTGCCCCAGGTCCTGCGCAGCATCGGCGGACATCGCAATGACGAGCGGCTCGCGCGCTACGGACACATACGAGAGCGACGTGGCATGGCGCGGCGGCAGCGGCGGAATTACCAGGCCCGCGTCGATGCGCCCGGCGACGAGTTCCTCGATCTGCACGTCGCTCGTCGCCTCGGTGAGTTGCAGCCGCACGCCGGGATAGCGCGCGCCGAACTCGCGCAGCAGCGCCGGCAAAAGGCCGTAATCGGCGGTGGAGACGAACGCGAGTGACAGCACGCCCGCCTCGCCGCGCGCGAGCGATTGCGCGAGCGGACGCAGCGCATCGGCGCTTGCAAGCAGGCGGCGGACTTCCGGCAGCAGGTCCTTGCCGACGGGCGTCAGCTCCACGGTCCGTTTCGTGCGCACGAAAAGCGCGACGCCGAGCGCGTCTTCCAGCGCGCGGATCGCCTGCGAGAGCGGCGGCTGCGTCATCGCGAGACGCGCGGCGGCGCGACCGAAGTGCATCTCTTCGGCGACCGTTACGAAGTAGCGCAACAGACGCAGTTCGATGGGCGGGTTTCTCTGCTCCATTGATATTTTTTGCGACCTAATAAGCCCTGAATAATATATTGGACAGACACATCGCAGGGGTTGCATGCTTGCTGCACTAGAGCAAAAACGTCCCCTCACGGAGCACATCATGGCCTTCAATCGTCGCTCGAAGCACATCACCCAGGGCGTCGCGCGTTCGCCCAATCGTTCGATGTATTACGCGCTCGGCTACAAGGAAGAAGACTTCGACAAGCCGATGATCGGCGTCGCGAACGGGCACTCGACCATCACGCCGTGCAACGCGGGCCTGCAGCGCCTCGCGGATGCCGCCGTCGAATCGATCAAAAAGTCGGATGCGAACCCGCAGATTTTCGGCACGCCGACGATCTCCGACGGCATGTCGATGGGCACCGAAGGCATGAAGTACTCGCTCGTGTCGCGCGAGGTGATCGCGGACTGCGTCGAAACCGCGGTGCAGGGCCAGTGGATGGACGGCGTCGTCGTGATCGGCGGTTGCGACAAGAACATGCCGGGCGGCATGATCGGCATGGCGCGCATGAACGTGCCGTCGATCTACGTGTACGGCGGCACGATCCGCCCCGGCAACTGGAAGGGCAAGGATCTGACGATCGTGTCGTCGTTCGAGGCGGTCGGCGAATTCACGGCGGGCCGCATGTCGGAAGAGGACTTCAAGGGCGTCGAAAAAAACGCGTGCCCGACGACCGGCTCGTGCGGCGGAATGTACACGGCGAACACGATGAGCTCGTCGTTCGAGGCGCTCGGCATGTCGCTGATGTACTCGTCGACGATGGCGAATCCCGATCAGGAGAAGGTCGACTCAGCCGCGGAATCGGCGCGCGTGCTCGTCGAGGCGGTGAAGAAGGATTTGAAGCCGCGCGACATCATCACGAAGAAGTCGATCGAAAACGCAGTCGCGCTGATCATGGCGACGGGCGGCTCGACCAACGCCGTGCTGCACTATCTGGCGATCGCACATGCGGCGGAAGTGGAATGGAGCATCGACGACTTCGAGCGCATGCGCAAGAAAGTGCCGGTCATCTGCGATCTGAAGCCGTCGGGCCAGTACGTCGCCACCGATCTGCACAAGGCCGGCGGCATCCCGCAAGTGCTGAGGATCCTGCTCGACGCAGGCCTTCTGCACGGCTACTGCATGACGATCACGGGGCGCACGATCGCGGAAGAACTGAAGGACGTGCCGGGCAAACCGCGTGCGGATCAGAAGGTCATCTTCCCGATCGAACAGGCGCTTTACAAGGAAGGGCATCTGGCGATCCTGCGCGGTAATCTCGCGGAGGACGGCGCGGTGGCGAAGATCACGGGCCTGAAGAATCCGGTCATCACCGGCCCCGCGCGCGTATTCAACGACGAGCAAAGCGCGATGGACGCGATCCTCGCCGACAAGATCAAGGCTGGCGATATTCTCGTGCTGCGCTATCTCGGCCCGGTCGGCGGCCCGGGCATGCCGGAGATGCTCGCGCCGACATCGGCGATCATCGGCAAGGGGCTGGGAGAATCGGTCGGCTTCATCACGGACGGGCGCTTCTCGGGCGGCACGTGGGGGATGGTGGTCGGCCATGTGGCGCCGGAAGCTTACGCGGGCGGCACCATCGCGCTCGTGCAGGAAGGCGATTCGATCACGATCGACGCGCACAAGCTGCTATTGCAACTGAACGTGGAGGATGCGGAACTCGCGCGCCGCCGCGCCGCGTGGAAGCAGCCCGCGCCGAAGTACACCCGCGGCGTGCTGGCGAAGTTCGCGGCGCTTGCGCAGCCGGCTAACAAGGGCGCGGTGACGGGGTGAATCGGGCGTGACCGGATTGAAGAAGGGGCGCGCGTGCGCCCCTTTGTTTCGTGTGCCGTATGCGCGTTACATCGCGCTCATTCGCCGCGCTGCCGCCGCAACTCATCCTCGACCGCGTCGCGCACCCATTCGCTCATGCGGCCTTCCAGCGCCATCGCGACTTCGCGCGTGATCGCCGAAACGAGTTGCGTCGATTGCTCACGCAGCACTTCGCGGCAGCGCTCTTCGATCAGCGCGCGCGCATCGCCCGTCAGGAAAGTCGTGAAGCGGCCGTTCAGCCGCTCGGCGATCCGCTGCGCATCGTATTCGATCGCGGCTTCATCGGCGGCGCGCGCGCGCGCGTACTCGGGCTTGCCGGGCACGACGACATCGGTCAGAACGGGGATGGACGAATCGAAGGATTCGGGCTTGTCGGTCATGTTCAAAGGTCTCCTGTCGACCAGCGTTCGCGCATCGGCGCTGATTCCGATCTATTGCGAACCGCCATTTCTCAGCAGAGCTTAGTGCAGCAGAGGCGCGGCCTCTGTGCGCTCAACCGCCCTGATTGTGCGTCTCGATGACATAGCCGCGATCGCGATAGAAGCGATACCGCTCACGGCCCGCAGCGAGTTCATCGCCCTCGCTGCCGACGATCTCCACGAGCCGCTCGAAACGCGCGAACTGCGCAGGCACCGGCGCGCCGAGATTCACGAGCACCTGATGATGCGGCGCTTCGTCCAGATTCGACGTGAGCACGACGGGCGTGTCGTCCGCGAGCGGGCTCTGCGCCATGCAGTGCGGCACGAACTCGAGCGGCTGGAAGCTCCACAACTGCTCGTCGAACGCGGCGAGGCGCTGCGGTTCGGCGAGCACGACGAGCGGCTTGCCGCTCAGGTACGCCTTGCGCGCGAGGCGGCAGGCGTACGCGAGCGGATCGCCGACATTCGTATGAAAGTCGATGCGCGTCATGCCTGCTTCAAGCGCCCGCGCGATCGATCAGGAACTGCGAGAGCAGCGGCACGGGACGGCCCGTCGCGCCCTTCGCGGCGCCGCTCTTCCAGGCGGTTCCGGCGATATCGAGGTGTGCCCACGGATAAGCCGTCGCAAAGCGCGACAGGAAGCACGCCGCCGTCACGCTGCCCGCCGGCCGCCCGCCGATATTCGCGACATCCGCGAAATTCGACTTGAGCTGATCCTGGTATTCGTCGTCGAGCGGCAGTCGCCAGGCCGGATCGACCGCCTCGCGCGACGCGTCGAGCAGTTCGCCCGCGAGCGCATCGTCCTTCGAGAAGAGGCCCGTGTTGTGGTGACCCAGCGCGATGATGCACGCGCCCGTCAACGTCGCGATATCGACCACGGCGGCGGGCTTGAAGCGCTCCGCGTACGTCAGCGCGTCGCACAGGATGAGGCGGCCTTCGGCGTCGGTGTTGAGCACTTCGATCGTCGTGCCGTTCATCGCCGTGATGATGTCGCCCGGCTTCACCGCGTTGCCCGCGGGCATGTTCTCGCAGGTCGGGATCACGCCGATCACGTTGAGCTTCAGACCCATTTCGGCAACGGCGCGCATCGTGCCGAACACCGAGCCCGCGCCGCACATGTCGTATTTCATCTCGTCCATCGCCTCGCCCGGCTTGATCGAGATGCCGCCCGAATCGAACGTGATGCCCTTGCCGACCAGCACGACCGGCGCGTTCTTGCCCTTCGCGGCCGCACCCGCGCCCTGGTACTGCATGACGATGAATTGCGGCGGCTCGATCGAGCCTTTCGCGACCGACAGGAACGAGCCCATGTTGAGCGCTTCGATCTGCTTCTGGCCGAGCACTTCGACCTTCAGCTTGAAGTCGCGGCCGAGCTTCTTCGCCGTCTGGCCGAGATAGGTCGGCGTGCAGACGTTCGGCGGCAGATTGCCGAGATCGCGCGTGAGATCCATGCCGTTCGCAATCGCGACGCCCTGCTTCAGCGCGACCTTGGCGGCTTTCTCGTCGGCGGAATCGATGCTGAACACGACCTTCTTGAGCGAGCGCGCGCCGTTGTCGGGCTTGCTCTTCATCTGCGTGAACTTGTAGGTCAGCTCGCGCAGCGCGAGGATCGCGGCGCGCACGGCCCAGTCGCCGGTGCGTTCCTGGATCGGCAGTTGCGCGAGCGTGAACGTCGCCTGACCGATCTTCGAGCCGAGCACCACGCGCCATGCGGCGCGCACGGCTTCGCCATAGGCTTTCTGATTGAAGGCGTCCTGCTTGCCGAGACCGACGAGCAGCACGCGCGATGCGCCGATGCCGGTGACTTCGGGCACCATCAATGTCGTGCCCGCGCGGCCGCTCATGTCGCCGGCTTTGACCACGCGCGAGATCAGGCCTTTGGTCGCGACGTCCATGTCGCGTGCGGCGCCCGTGAGAGTCTGTGCTTCGAAGATGCCGAGCACGATGACATCCGACTTCCCGGTAAGGAAACCATTTGCCTCGCCTTTGCTCCAATCACAGGCTTTTATGCTAAAGTCCATCGCGCTTATCCTCGGATAAAATCTTGGCTGAAGGATGAAAGCCGCAATTATCCGCTATTTTTTCCGCGGCGGTCACAGGCAGGCGGCGTGAGGGTAAGCGAATACCCTTCCCGTAAGCCACGAGATGCGCGCCAGATTTCCGCATCCCCGCCGGCTCCAAGCAAAAATTCAATGATCTTCGAACGCTCCCTGCAGCGCGAACTCGCGTACACGGCCGGCGCCGTGTTCATGGTGCTGCTCACGATCATGCTCACGACGATGATGATCCGCATCGTCGGCTTCGCGGCGCAAGGTCAGATCGACCCGAAAGACGTCGTCGTGCTGATTGGGCTCACCGTCATCGGTTATCTCGCGGTCATGCTGATCGTGACGCTGTTCGTCTCCATTCTGTTCGTGCTCACGCGCTGGTATCGCGACTCGGAAATGGTCGTGTGGCTCGCATCGGGCGTCAGTCAGACACAGCTCATCAAGCCGATCGCCGTGTTCTCCACGCCGATCATCATCCTCATCATGTTCTTCGCGTTCGTCGGCTGGCCGTGGTCGAATCAGCAGAGCAAGCTCATCAAGCAGCGCTTTCAGCAGCGCGATGAAGTGTCGCTGCTCGCGCCGGGGCAGTTCCGCGAATCGCCGTCGAGCCATCGTGTGTTCTTCATCGAGAAGATGTCGCCGGATCAGGGCCACGTCGAGAATGTGTTCGTGACGAGCACGGAAGGCGGCAAGGTCAACGTGATCGTCTCGAAGAACGGTCACACGGAAACGCGCCCCGACGGCGACCGCTTCATCGTGCTCGACAACGGCCGCCGATACGACGGCGAACCCGGCCAGCCAAACTTCCGCATCATGGAGTTCGAGCGTTACGGTGTGAAGATAATGAGTCGCCAGGTCGTGAATACGCCGACCACAACGGGCATCTACACGCCGGATCTGCTCGCCAATCCGACCAAGGAAAATCTCGCCGAATTCGCGTGGCGCATGGGACTGCCGCTCATCGCCATCAACCTGATGCTGCTCGCCATCCCGCTTTCGTATCAGAACCCGCGCCGCAGCCGCACGATCAATCTCGTGATGGCGGTGCTGATCTACCTGACGTATTCGAACCTGCTGAACGTCGTGCAATCGTGGATCGAGCAGGGCAAGCTGTCGTTCGGCGTGGGTATCGTCGGGCTGCACATCGTCGTTGGGGCACTCGTCGCGTTCATCTTCTGGCTGCGGATTCGCAACCGGCCGCTCTTCAAGCTCCCGTCGCTGTCGAAGGGGGCCTGACGCGATGCGCATCTACGAACGATATTTCGCGCGCCAGATTTATCTCGCGTTCATCTTCATTCTGTTCGCGTTCTCGGGCCTGTTCTTCTTCTTCGACCTGATCAACGAACTGAACACGGTCGGGCACGGCAACTACAAGTTCACGCTGGCGGTACTGCGCGTCGCGCTGCAGACGCCTTCGCGCTTCTACGAGATCATTCCGGTCGCCGCGCTCATTTCGGCCATCTACGTGTTCGCGCAGATGGCGGCGGCTTCGGAGTTCACGATCTTTCGCGTCTCGGGACTCTCGACCGGCGCCGCGCTGCGTTCGCTCCTGAAGATCGGCATCCCGCTCGTGCTCGTCACGTATCTCATCGGCGAAGTGGTCGGGCCTTACACGGACCAGTTGTCCGAGCGCGTGCGGCTGGAGGCGCTCGGGTCGTCGGTGTCGTCGAATTTTCAGTCGGGCGTGTGGGTGAAGGACACCCTGACGGCGAAAGAGAACGGCGAGCAGGTCACGCGCTTCGTCAACGTCGGCACATTGAATCCCGACACGACGATCGCCAACGTGCGCATCTACGAGTTCGATTCGAAGTTCCGGCTGACGAATGTGCGCATTGCGAAAAGCGGCGTGTACCAGCCGCCGGGTCACTGGAAGCTCACGGGCGTCACCGACACGCAACTGAACGATGCGCCGCCGCAGGCGGTCAACCCCGGCGACACGCTGAACCCGGTCTATCGCGCGACGCAAACAACGCTGCCCGAGTATTCGTTGCGTTCCGAGCTGACACCACAGATTCTGTCCGTGTTGCTGGTGTCGCCGGATCGGATGTCGATGTTCAATCTGTTCCGCTATATCCAGCATCTGACGGAGAATCATCAGGATGCACAGCGGTATCAGATCGCGTTCTGGCGCAAGATCCTTTATCCGTTCGCGGTGTTCGTGATGCTGATTCTGTCGCTGCCGTTCGCGTATCTGCATACGCGCGCGGGCGTGGTCGGCGTGAAGGTGTTCGGCGGCATCATGATCGGCATGAGCTTTCAGCTGTTCAACACGCTGTTTTCGCATATCGGCAATCTGAACACGTGGCCCGCGCCGATCACCGCGGCGGCGCCCGCCCTCGCCTATCTCGCGATCGGGCTCGTGGGCCTCAAGTGGGTGGAGCGGCACTGACGTTTCCTGCGAGGAGCGCGCAATGAAGACGCACGGCATCATCCTGTTCGGTCACGGCGCGCGCGATCCGCGTTGGGCCGAGCCGTTCGAACGGCTTGCCGCGAAGTTGCGCGGCGCGCGTGACGAACCGGTTTCGCTGGCTTTTCTCGAGTTGATGTCGCCGGATCTGCCTGCTGCGGTCGATCAGCTAGCCGCCGATGGCTGCAATGCGATTACCGTGGTGCCGGTGTTCTTCGGGCAAGGCGGGCATGTGAGAAGGGATTTACCGGAAATCGTCGAGAGGTGCCAGGCGGCGCATCCGGATGTCGTCATTGCCTGCGCGACGGCCGTCGGGGAGGACGACGCGGTGCTGGATGCGGTGGCGCAGTATTGTTTGCGGCAGGTTGCCCGGTAGTTCATCGTTGGCCGTTCGGCTATCGCGGTTCAAAAAAAAACGCACCGTCTCCGGTGCGCTCTTTGCTTATGGGCCGATCGAACCGACATCAAGCCGCCGCCTGCATCCCCTTCAAATGCACCTTCGGCTTCGCCGATGCACGCTCGCGAAACGCCTCGCCGATCATCAGCAAACTCGGCTGCGACGGATCCAGCCATTCCTGCGCCTCGCCCAGCGCCATGCGCGCCAGCGTCATTGTCAGCGTGCGCTCACGCGGCGTGCTGCATGCCTCGACGATCGCCACCGGCGTCGAGCCCGGGCGGCCCGCGTCGATCAACTGCTGCGCGATATCCGGCGCGCTGTCGCGGCCCATATAGAACACGAGCGAATCCGCCTTTGCCTGCTCGCGGATCTCATCGCTGTCGGGGGCGCGCGAATGAGTCGCCATCGCGACGCTGCGCGCCACGCCGCGCAAGGTCAGCGAACGCTTGAGCGTCGCGGCGCTCGCGAGCGCCGCCGTAATGCCCGGCACCACTTCGAACTCGATGCCGGCCGCTTCGAGCGCGCGCATTTCCTCGTCGGCGCGACCGAAGAGCATCGGATCGCCGCCCTTCAGACGCACGACGATGCCGCGCTCCAGCGCCGCATCGACGATTTGCTTGTTGATGAAGTGCTGGGCCGTCGAGCGCTGTCCACAGCGCTTGCCGACGGCAATCTTCTTCGCGTTCGGCGCGTAATCCAGCATCGCCGGTTCCACGAGCGCGTCGTGCAAGACGACATCCGCCTGCTCCAGCAAACGCATGCCGCGCACGGTGATGAGATCCGCCGCGCCCGGTCCCGCTCCGATCAGATAGACCTTACCCATAGCTTTCATCGATCAACTCGTGTGCTCAGATGGCTCATGCAGAGATTGCACGAATCATACCGGCCGCGACCGTGTGATGCGTCGCTTCGTCGATCAACACGAACGCGCCGGTTCCCTGATGCGTATCGTACTCGTCCGCGACGATCGGCTTTTGCAGCGTGAGCGCCACGCGGCCGATATCGTTCATCGCAAGCGTAGTGCGATCGACCGAATGCGACAGCGTATGCACATCCAGCACCTGCTTCACCGCGCCGACGCGCGCGAACACCGTGTTGGTCGTCTGCTTCAGCAGGTACTTGCGCTGCGGCGAGAGCGGCTCTTCGTCGAACCAGCAGATGTCCGCTTCGAGCTTCTTCGCCGGTTCGACCCTGTGCGCCGCGTTGGCCACATTGGGAACGAAGGTGTCGCCGCGCGACACGTCGACGTCCTCCGTCAGGCGAATGGTCACCGTCTGGCCCGCAAACGCGCGATCGACGGGCGCCACGCCGCCCGGCACCGGCGCGATGATCTCGGCGACGGTCGCTTCACGATTGGCCGGCAGCACGAGAATCGCATCGCCGACGCGCACTTCGCCCGCCTCGACACGGCCCATGTAGCCGCGGAAATCGTCGGCCTGCGAGCCGTCCTGACGCGCGACCCACTGCACCGGGAAGCGCAGCGCCTGATCGTTCGGCTGCGCGACCGGCAGCGACTCGAGCAGATCGAGCAGCGGTTCGCCCGCATACCACGGCATGCGCTCGCTCGCCGTCACGATGTTGTCGCCCTTGAGCGCCGACACGGGCACGAAGCGCACATTCGACAGACCGAGCTGATGCGCGAGCGTGACATACGCATCGCGGATCTCGTTGAAACGCGCTTCGCTGTAATCGACCAGATCCATCTTGTTGATCGCGACGATCGCGTGCTGCAGGCCGAGCAGCTTGACGATCGCGCTATGGCGCTTCGTCTGTGGCAACAGTTGCGCGACGCCGTTCTCGAAGGTGACGCGCGTGGCGTCGACGAGAATGATCGCGGCATGCGCCGTCGATGCGCCCGTCACCATGTTGCGCGTGTACTGCTCGTGGCCCGGCGTATCGGCAATGATGAATTTGCGCTTGGCGGTCGCGAAATAGCGGTACGCGACGTCGATGGTGATGCCCTGCTCGCGCTCGGCTTCCAGCCCGTCCGTCAACAGAGACAGATCGATTTCATCGCCCACCGTGCGCTTGTTCTTCGCGCGCGAAATCGCGGACAACTGGTCCGACAGCACAGCCTTGCTGTCGTACAGCAGACGGCCGATCAGCGTGCTCTTGCCGTCGTCGACGCTGCCCGCCGTGATGAAGCGCAACACGCCCAGGTCTTCAGCTTGATAGATGCTCATGATTCTTTCGTTCCTCGGGGCGTGTGGCTTAGAAATAACCTTGCTTCTTGCGCTGTTCCATCGCGGCTTCGGATGCCTGGTCGTCCATGCGCGTCGCGCCGCGCTCGGTGATTTCCGTCACGGCGGTTTCGGCGATGATCTTCTCGACATCGTCGGCATCGCTCGCGACCGGGCACGTGCAACTGATGTCGCCGACCGTACGGAAGCGCACCTGCGCGATCTCGGCGGCCTCGCCCTCACGCACCGGCGTCAACGGCGTCACCGGCACGAGCAGGCCGTTGCGGCGCACGATCTCGCGCTCATGCGCGTAGTAGATCGACGGCAGTTCGAGCTTCTCGCGGGCGATGTATTGCCACACGTCGAGTTCGGTCCAGTTCGAGATCGGGAACACGCGCAGATGCTCGCCCGCATGCAGCCGCGCGTTATAGATGCTCCACAGTTCCGGGCGCTGGGCCTTCGGGTCCCACTGGCCGAATTCGTCGCGGAACGAGAAAATGCGCTCCTTCGCACGCGCCTTCTCTTCGTCGCGGCGCGCACCGCCGATCATCGCCGTGTAGCCGTATTCCTCGATGGTTTCGAGCAGCGTCACCGCTTGCGCGGCGTTGCGCGAATCCGTCTCGCGGCGCAGGCGCACGGTGCCCTTTTTGATCGAATCCTCGACATGGCCGACAACCAGTTCCGCGCCGATTTCCGCCGCGCGGCGATCGCGGAAGTCGATCACTTCCTGGAAGTTGTGACCCGTGTCGATATGAACCAGCGGGAACGGCAACTGAGTCTTGCGGCCCGCGCCGAGACCGAACGCCTTGAGCGCGAGATGCAGCACGACGACCGAATCCTTGCCGCCCGAAAACAGGAGCGCGGGCTTGCTGCATTCCGCGACAAGTTCGCGAATGATGTGGATCGACTCGGCTTCGAGCCAGTCCAGGTGATCCATGCGGGTCGCCTTGTTGGCGATCGGTGCGGTGACGGTTGAGTCGAGCGTCGTGCTCATGTTCGTCGATCCTTTTTTATGCAGCGTCATGCAGTTTCCACGGCGACGATGCGTTCAATGACAGGGGGTGATGCGGCGTCTTGCGCGCCTTAAATCGTCGAGCTCGGAGCTTCCTCGACGATCTTGATGTTCGTGATGTGCAGGCCGCATTCCTTCGTATCGCGCGATTCCCACCACCAGCGGCCCGCCCGGCTGTCTTCGCCGGGGCGCACCGCACGCGTGCAGGGCTCGCAGCCGATGCTCGGATAGCCGCGCGCATGCAGCGGATTCACCGGGACATCGAAGGCCTTCAGGTAATCCCACACATCCGTTTCGGTCCAGTCCGCGAGCGGATTGAACTTCGCGATGCCGCGCGGCGCGTCGTGCTCTTCCTCGTGCAGCTCGGCGCGCGTCACCGACTGCTCGCGACGCTGGCCCGTCACCCACGCGGACACATCCGACAGCGCGCGATTGAGCGGCTCGACCTTACGGATATGGCAGCAGCCCTTGCGCAGATCAATGCTTTCGTAAAACGCGTTCAGGCCATGATCGCGCACGTAGGTGTCGACCGCGTCCTGCTGCGGATGGAACTGCTCGATGTCGTAGCCGTAGCGTGCCTTCACGATGTCGAGCATGCCGAGCGTTTCCGCATGCAGGCGGCCCGTGTTCAGCGAGAAGATGCCAATCTTCACACCGCGCGACAGAATGGCGTGCGTGAGCACCATGTCTTCGGCGGCGAGGCTGCTGGCTAGCTTGACGCGTTCGTGGCGTGCTGCGATGGAATCGAGCAGCGCATCGATGCGTTCAACCTTGGCTTGCAATTCTGGCGTCATGCATCAGGCTCCAAGCGCTGCCACGAGTGCCGCGCGACGGCGGAACAGCGGTTCGAGATTGTCGGTCGCGCCCTGGTACAGCTCGGTGAACTCGTTGAACGCGTTCAGCGCGTCGTTGATGTCCTTGTCCGCGCGCACCGCGAATGCGTCGAAGCCGCAACGCGAATGGAACAGCACCTGGTCGCGCAACACGTCGCCGACCGCGCGCAGCTCGCCCGTCCACTGATAACGCTCGCGCAGCAGACGGCCGATGGAGAAGCCGCGGCCATCGCGGAACACCGGGAAGTCGACCGCGATCACGGAAAGCTGGCCGAAGTCCGGCGCGAGATCGGCGGGTTCATCATCCGGCGCGAGCCAGACGCCGATGTCTTCCTTCGGGCGCGATGCGACGATTGCCGACTTGTGCTCCTTCCACAGCGCGAACGGCACGATGACCTTGCCGGCGGGCAGCGCATCGACAGCGGGCAACGCGCCGTCTTCGGCGGCACGCACGACGGTGAAATGGTCTTCGACGACGGCGCGGTTCTTGATGATCAACGTCATTTGAAATCCTTAAGCGTGAGCCTGGCGCGATGCGTACACGCGCTCCTTGAACGGCGCCATGCCGATGCGGCCGAACGTCTCGATGAAGCGCTCGCCTTCGATGCGGTTGTCGACGAACGTGTCGATCACTTGCGAGATCACATCGGGCATCTCTTCGGCCGAGAACGACGGGCCGATCACCTTGCCGAGATGCGCGCCGGTCGCGCCCGAGCTTTGCTCGCCGCCGAGCGTCACCTGATACCACTCCGAGCCGTCCTTATCGACGCCCAGAATGCCGATGTTGCCGACGTGGTGATGACCGCACGCGTTGATGCAGCCCGAAATGTTCAGCGACAGGTCGCCGAGATCGTGCACGTAGTCGAGATCGTTGAAACGGTCTTGAATCGCGAGCGCAATCGGGATCGACTTCGCGTTCGCGAGCGAGCAGAAGTCGCCGCCCGGGCACGCGATGATGTCGGTCAGAAGGCCGATGTTCGCGGTCGCGAAACCGAGCGCCTTCGCGCGTTCCCACACGGTGTACAGGTCGCGCTTCTTCACGTTCGCGAGAATCAGGTTCTGCTCGTGCGACACGCGGATTTCACCGAACGAGAATTCGTCGGCGAGCGTGGCGACGTCGGCCATCTGCTTGTCGGTGGCGTCGCCCGGCGCGATGTGACGCTGCTTCAGCGACAGCGTCACCGCCGCATAGCCCGGTACCTTGTGCGGACGCACGTTACGCTCGACCCAGCGCGCGAACGGCTTGTCGTCGATCAGATGCTTTTCGAACGAAGCGTCCGTGTCCGCCAACTTTTCGTATGCAGGCGGCGCGAAGAACGTCGACACGCGATCGACTTCTTCCTGCGTGAGCGTCGAGGGGCCGTCCTTCAGATGCTGCCACTCTTCCTCGACCTGCTTCGAGAACTTCTCCGGCGACAGCGCCTTCACGAGAATCTTGATGCGCGCCTTGTACATGTTGTCGCGGCGGCCGTAGCGGTTGTACACGCGCAGCACGGCTTCGCAATACGTGATCAGGTGTTGCCACGGCAGATCGCGCTTGATGATCGCGCCGACGATCGGCGTGCGGCCGAGACCGCCGCCCGCGAGGATGTCCATCACGACTTCGCCCTGCGCGTTCTTCTTCAGATACACGCCGAGGTCGTGGACCTGCACGGCCGCGCGATCTTCCGCCGAACCGTTCACGGCGATCTTGAACTTGCGCGGCAACCACGCGAATTCCGGATGGAACGTGGACCACTGGCGCAGGATTTCCGACCACGGACGCGGATCGACCTGCTCGTCGGGCGCGACGCCGGCGAACTGGTCGGCCGTGATGTTGCGAATGCAATTGCCCGAGGTCTGGATCGCGTGCATCTGCACCGAGGCGAGCTTGCGCAGGATTTCCGGCGTCTCTTCGAGCTCGACCCAGTTGAACTGGATGTTCGTGCGCGTCGAGAAGTGGCCGTAGCCGCGGTCGTGCTCGCGCGCGATGGTGGCGAGCATGCGGAGCTGGTCGCTGCGCAGGTTGCCGTACGGAATCGCGATGCGGTGCATGTACGCGTGACGCTGCATGTAAAGGCCGTTTTGCAGGCGCAGCGGACGGAATTCCTCTTCGGTCAATTCGCCCGACAGTCGGCGGCGGACCTGGTCAGCGTACTGCGCGACACGTTCGTCGACGATGCGTTGGTCGATCTGATCGTATTGGTACATTCGGGGGCCCCAAGTTCTTGTAAAGGCGCCGCGTCCTAGGTTACGCAGCGCGTCTCGTCCATCGAATACCCATTCAGTCGCCGTCGCGAGCGTCGTTCAGACGAAACGCTCATTTGCTTATGACAGATAGAGATATGGATATTGGAAAAATTGGACTGATAGTAAAGAACCTGCTATATATTGCAAACGACTGAAAAATTACTTTGATATGCGGTTGAGTTATAAATGAATCTGCATCAGTTCCGCTTCGTGCGCGAGGCCGTCCGGCAGAATTTCAATCTGACGGAAGCCGCGAAGGCACTGTATACATCCCAGCCGGGCGTCTCGAAGGCGATCATCGAGCTGGAGGACGAACTGGGCGTCGAAATCTTCACGCGCCACGGCAAGCGCGTGCGCTCGCTGACGGAGCCGGGCCGCATCATCCTCGCGTCGGTCGAGAAAATATTGCAGGAAGTCGAGAGCCTTAAGCGCGTCGGCAAGGATTACGCGGCGCAGGACCAGGGCAATCTCGTCATCGCCGCCACGCATACGCAGGCGCGCTACTCGCTGCCATCGGCAATTGCGGAGTTCAAGAAGCGCTTTCCCAAGGTCCACCTTTCGATTCTGCAAGGCAGCCCCACGCAGGTCGCGGAGATGGTCATCCACGATCAGGCGGATATCGCCATCGCGACCGAGGCAATCGCCAACTATAAAGAGCTGATTTCGCTGCCATGCTTCCAGTGGCAACACCTCGCCGTGATGCTGCCGGACCATCCGCTGCTCGAGCGCAAGACGCTCACGCTCGACGACCTCGCGCAATATCCGATCATCACCTACGAAGCGTCGTTCGCCGGGCGCACGAAGATCAATCAGGCGTTCGCGCGACGCAACCTGACGCCGGATGTCGTGCTCGAGGCCATCGACGCCGACGTGATCAAGACTTACGTCGAGCTGGGGCTCGGCGTCGGGATCCTGGCCGATATCGCGTTCAATCCGGAGCGCGACAAACATCTGCGCGCGATGCCCGTCGGCCATCTGTTCGGCACGAACGTCACGCGTCTCGCGCTGAAACAGGGCGCGTATCTGCGCAGCTATGTGTATACGCTCGTCGAATTGCTGTCGCCGTCGCTGAACCGCAAGTTGATCGAGCAGGCGCTTTCCGGCGAGCACGAGAGTTACGAGCTCTGAATAAAATGGCGGCGCACGCTGCCTCAAAAAATTCCCTCCCTTGGAGACCTTTCCGATGATGCTGTCGAAGTTCACGCGCCGGCTTGCCGCCGGCGTCGTCTTGTCCGTAATCGCGGCGGCCGCGCACGCCCAACTGAAAGTCGGCATCGACCTGTCGAGCACCGGCCCCGCCGCCGCGATCGGCATCACGAGCAAGAATGCGATGCTGATGTGGCCGAAAACCATCGCCGGGCAGAACGCGGAGTACATCATTCTGGACGACGGCTCGGACCCGGGCGCGGCCGTGCGCAACATCCGCAAGCTCATCAGCGAGGATCATGTCGACGTGATCGTCGGGCCGAACATCACGCCTGCCGCCCTTGCCGCGCTCGATCCCGTCGCCGAATCGGAAACGCCGATGATTACGCTGATCGGCTCGGCTTCGGTCGTGGAACCGCAGGAAGGCAAGAAGGTGTGGGCATTCAAGATGGCGCAGACCGACCGCGCGATGGCCGACGTGATGACGCGATACATGGCCAATCACGGCGTGAAGACGGTCGGTTTCATCGGTTTCGCGGACAGCTACGGCGATAGCTGGCTCAACGAGTTCACCAAGTTCGCCGATCTCCGGCATATCAAGATTGTCGCGAGCGAGCGCTTCAACCGGACCGATGCGAGCGTCACCGGCCAGATTCTGAAGCTCATGTCCGCGAAGCCGGACGCGGTGCTGATCGCGGGCGCGGGCACGCCCACGGTGCTGCCTCAGCGCACGCTCGTCGAGCGCGGCTACAAGGGCGCGATCTATCAGACGCATGGCATAGCGACGCCCGAGTTCATCAAGCTCGGCGGCAAGGATGTCGAAGGCACGCTGTTTCCGACGCAGCCGGTCGTCGTCGCCCGGACGCTGCCGGCGGATCATCCGTCGAAAAAGGCCGCGCTCGCGTTCGTGAACGCCTACGAGGAAAAATACGGCAAGGGCACAGTCACGCAATTCGCGGGCGATGCGGCCGGCGTCTATCCGCGTCTGCAGGATGCGGTGGCGCGCGCGCTTCACACGGCCAAGCCGGGCACGAAGGAGTTTCGCGTCGCGCTGCGCTCGGAACTGGAGCACGCGCATGAGCTCGTCGTGCCGAACGGCGTCGTGAATACGAGCGCGACGGATCACGTCGGTCTGGATCAGCGCGCGAGCGTGATGGGCGTGATCACGAACGGTGCGTTCACGTATCTCGCTCAGTAATTTCCCAGCTTGGGAACACGCCGCCGATGCTGCTTGCCGGCGGCGACGTTTTCGGTCATAATCGCCGACTCGATTGGCTCGTTGCTGGCGACGTGTTGCTACGAGTCGATCAAGGCCCAGGTGGTGAAATTGGTAGACGCAGGGGACTCAAAATCCCCCGCCGCAAGGCGTGCCGGTTCGATTCCGGCCCTGGGCACCAGAATTCATGCAAAAGCCGCTCCGAAGTGAGCGGCTTTTTTGCGTTTGGGGCGGACGTGTTCCTGTTCCTATACGTACTTCAAGATCACGCCGCAATGACGTATCCGCGTCGGCCTCGTTGTTACTCGACGCCCGAGCGCCCTTCCGCCTCCTTGACGAAATTGCGAAACAGCCAGTCGACCACGACCGGTACGCCAAATCTCGCGAACGCGCACGCAACCACGACCGGCCAATATTCCCGGAAAAATCCCAAAACGAAGTTCACCACCTCGCCACCCTAGCCTTGCTTTCATTCAACGCAACTGAAAATAGGTAGTAGACCAAAGAATCCCACAGCGGATGAAACGGCAAGATCTCTCTGACCTCTTCACTAAACGAAGCCACGAGCAAGTGTATCCATGGAAGCACGCCAATCAGAGAGGCGAACATTCGCAGATACGCGATAAATATCGCCTGACCGATTCGTTGCGTGGACATCCAGAACTCGCCGCGCATCTCCCCCGCAGCACGGCCAGCGCAAACGATCTCGCCCATGAACAGCGGCAGTCCGACGATCAACTGCCGCGCCGTCGCGTCGAAGCCGTTCGATCGCATTGTCATCATCCTTTTCGTACCTGATGACACACAATTTCGCCCGCGCAAACATTTGCGGGAAGTCGTCCGGATGGCTATCTCGTGTCCAGACGTCGAAACCGTTTCTCTCCAACGTCACGATTCGCGAATGTGCGCAATCGCGTAGACGCACCTCACCGCGCGCCGTAAAAATACCTTCCATCGGCATTCGGAATCCCGCCGCGGGGAACATCACGGGATGCTCGCTCGCGCAGCGCGCCCGCATTTCGGGTTGCTTAGGACTATCTCGATGTCGTAACCCGCTCGCGCGATGCGTCGAGCCATAACTCGAAGAAGGGTGCGACATGAATCGACCTGAATACTCGCTGTCGCTCGACTCCGTCATCTGCCAGCGCTGCAACACCGTTTCGCCAGCCGAAGAAGAGACTTGCCCATCCTGCGGCGCCGATCGTCAGGGCGCGATTTTCACGAGCCGCACGGAAACCCGCGGGAGCGTGCCGGTGCCCGCGCAACTCGACATCGTCGATTGGGATGACAGCCACTGGCTGCAGCGCCTCGTGCGCCGCAGGATGTTGACGTCGTATCCGAACTTCATCGAACCCGGCGATTTGCAGGAGCAGCGGCGCAAGTCCGCACACACGGCCATCGCCGTGCTGGTCGGCGGAGTGGTCGCGAGCATCGCGGTCGGCGCGTACTTTTATGCACGTCTGGACGACAACGCACCACCGCCGAGCGACGACCCCGGCATCAGCGTGGCTGGCTCGGTTCACGACCGCGCATCCGCCGCGCCTGGCGCCAACACTGCGCGACAGGCATCGCTGATGCGCTCCAAAGCGGACTCGACGAACGCGCAGGCCGTCACGCCCGCGTCATCGGCAAATCACGCGCGCGAAGAGCACGTGTCCGTCTCGCCAGGCGCTCCCGCGGCGGCGCATGCGACCACGGAAACCACGTCGGTCGCACCTCGCGTAGAACCTCGTGTGGCCGTCGCGAGCATGCCGGCATCGGTCAGTACGGTTGCCGCCGCCGCGCCTGCGAAGCCGCCGGTGCCCGCCGCGCCCGCCGCGCCCGCCGCACCCACGGCTCACGCCACGGCGAGCCCACCGTCGCCCGGCATCGCTCCAACGACTGCCGTAGCGTCGGCGAAGCCCGCCACCACGAACGCGACGACCAGCTCAGCCGCTGCGGCGGGGGCGTCGGTCGCTGCCGCTGCGCCGCCGATCAAACCATTGACGCCGGTCGTCGCATCGACACAGAAACCGGACCCGCATGCCAGCACGACGCTGAGCGCAGCTATTCCCATCCCGGCAAAACCGTCGGCGCAAGCGCCCGCGCAAGCCACACCGGTCGCGCGCACGGCCGAGCCGCCTCGAAGTATCCCGGCGATCGCATCTGCCGAAAAACCCGCTGCACGCCCGGCTCAGCCCGCTGCGGAGCCGCTGCCCGCGGCCGTCGCGCGAAGCATCGCGGCGCTCCAGCAAGCGCTCGCCGCCCGCGATCTCACCGCCGCGCGCCGTCACATGCGCGGCCTCTATGCAAGTGAGCCGCGCAGTCCGGAAATACAGCAGATCGCGGCCGAATTGTCGCGTCAGGAACGCGCACGCGACAGCGCAATGGCGAGCGCCCGCACGTGCGCCGCGAACATGGACCCGGCGTGCGCGTTGCGCAATGCGCGCCGCGCGGTGGCGCTCGACCCGCGCAACGGACAGACGCAGGCGACCCTGCGTCGTGCGCTCGCCGTGCAAAACGAGACCAATACCGAATACTTCCGGCAAGCCAGCGGCATACCGAAGCCGATCGTCCCGACGATGACCTTCGACGGCCGCTGGAGCGCGGGCAATCGGCATCCCGCGATGTCGGCCGATGACGACGATTCGCGCTACACGCCCTTCGGCCTCGGCGTGCCCGTGGTATCGAAGGGACGCAATGACGCGCACTGATGCACATCGACACAACCACACGGATTGCGAACGGAATAAGCCGCGAGGCACATCCGTTTAGAGGTGACGAACATACTGACGGCGGACCGCTGCCGAAGGAGTCACCATCATGCAAACCGGATTGTGGAGCCGCTTCGTCGTCTGCGCCGCCGCGGTCATGACCTTGACGGGCCTCGCCTCGTGCGGCGGCGGCTCGAACGACAACATGCCGGCGGCGACACGCTTCAAGATGTCGATCGTCGTATCCGATGGCGCCGTGCCCGCGCCGCACACGGACCCGAACCTGAGAAACGGCTGGGGCGTCGCGTTCAATCCGAACGGCTTCGTGTGGGTCGCCAACAACGGCACGCAGACGGCCACGCTGTATGACGGCAACGGCGTCGTGCAATCGCTGGTCGTCTCCATTCCCGCGACCGCGGCGGGTCCGGCCAATCCGACCGGAATCGTCTTCAACAAAGGACCGGACCTCACGCTCGCGCGCAACGGCAAGTCGGGCGTCGCCGCATTCATTTTCGCGGGCGAAGGCGGCTCGATCACCGCGTGGGCGCCCGCGGTCGACATGACGCACGCCTTCACCGCCGTCGATTCGAGCGCGTCGGGCGCGATCTACAAGGGACTTGCGATCGCCACCACGGCGGCGGGCGGGCACCGCCTCTATGCCACGGACTTCCATAACAACAAGATCGACGTTTTCGACGGCACGTTCACGAAGATCGTCGTGCCCGGCAACTTCGCGGACACGCAGATTCCGGCAGGCTTCGCGCCCTTCGGCATCCAGGCGATCGGCTCGAAGATCTTCGTCACCTACGCGAAGCAGGACAGCGACGCCGAGGACGACGTGCAGGGCGCGGGCCTGGGCTTCGTCGACGTGTTCGACATCGACGGCAATCTGATGCAACGCTTCGCGGCGAACGGGCCGCTGAATGCGCCGTGGGGCGTCGCGCAGGCCCCGGGCAACTTCGGCACCTTCAGCAACGACATCCTCGTCGGCAATTTCGGCGACGGCACGATCAATGCGTTCGATCCGGTGAGCGGCGCGTTCGTCGGCCAGTTCATGAACACGGACGGCACGCCGCTCGTGCAGCACGGCTTGTGGGGCATCGCGTTCGGCAACAATCTGAACGCGCAGCCCTCGAACACGCTCTTTTTCGCCGCCGGCCCGAACGACGAAGCCGACGGCGTGTACGGGCGCATCGACATGCAATGAAGCGCGCACCGCGTTTGCCTGGGCGATGATGCCGGCCCCGGACGCCCCTTCGTCCGAGTGCGCATCGCCACGCTCGGCGCCGCCCGTGGTTCGGGCGGCGCTCTTTTTTGTCGCCGATGCGAAACGCGCCCGGGCAAGCGCGGGACCGAACGCGCGGCTTGCTAGAATGCGCGCTTCAACTCCGCTCATCCGATGGACCTCGAAACCCTCCTTTTCTCCCAAGGCTTCGGGTCGCGCCGCCAGTGCCGCGGCATCGTCGCCGAAGGCCGCGTGCGCATCGCGGGTATCGTGCGCGACGATCCGCACGCCGATCTTCCCGTCACGGCCGGTCTCGAATTCGAAGTCGACGATCATCTCTGGCCGTATCGCGAGAAGGCATACATCGCGCTGAACAAGCCGGCGGGCTACGAATGCTCGCGCGATCCGCAGCATCATCTGAGCGTGTTTCATCTGCTGCCGCCGCAGTTCGTCGCACGCGGCGTGCAGCCGGTCGGCCGGCTAGATCAGGACACCACGGGCCTGCTCCTTCTCTCCGATGACGGCGCGTTCGTTCACGCGTTCACCTCGCCCAAACGAAAGGTGCCGAAGGTCTATCTCGCGACCGTGCGTCATCCGCTCGACGATGCACAGCTCGCGAGGCTCTGCGAAGGCGTGCTGCTGCACGGCGAGCCGAAACCGAGCGCCGCGCTCGCGGCCCGACAACGCGACGAGAGGCTGCTCGAACTCACCGTGCTCGAGGGCAAATATCATCAGGTGAAGCGCATGGTTGCGGCAGCCGGGAACCGTGTGGAGAAGCTGCATCGCGAGCAAGTCGGCGGTTATGTTTTGCCTGACACGCTTGCCGAAGGCGAATGGCGCTGGCTCGATGACGCCGATCTCGCCGCGCTGCGTCGCCAGCCGGATATGACGCCGTAGCTTCGCTTCATCGTTCGATTCGCCGGCGCGTTGCGCGCGCACGACCACTCAGCCGAGCTCAAAACCTGCGCGGGCCACGGCCAGATGGTCGAATTGAGCATGCAAATCGGTAAAAGCCCTCAGTGGCGGGCGCTGCAGCGCAGCATGCCTTCCGCTCTCCGCACTCATATACTGGTCTAACGGATACCAAAACGACTATCAGAAAAGCAGGAGGGCATCATGGTCTCCCACTCGACCGCCGCGCTAATTGCGTTCGTCGCGCTGTGCGCTGTCCTCATCGGGGTGCTGGGCATCGTCATGCATGTGCGCCACAAGTATTCGCCGAATCTCATCGGCGCATTGATTGGCGCGCTGATGTGCTTCGTCCTGCTCGAAACGATTCCCGCATTGATCTAGCGCCGCACGGCTGCATTCAGGAAATCATCGACGGTCGGATGGCGTAGCACATAACCCAGTTCGCGCTTCAGTCGCGCGTTGGAGAGCCGCCGCGACTCGCGCATGAACGAGAGCGTCATCGGTTCCAGGCGCGTTTCCGCTTCCTCGCGCGAAATACGCGGCACGCGGGACAGGCCGTACGCGTCGGCCACGCGGTCGAAGTAATCCGCCATTCGAAGATCGGTGTCATCCGAGGCGTTGATGACGCGCTGCGGCCGGCCGCGCGCGAGCGCGCGTAACAGGATCGCCGCGAGATCATCGGCATGAATGTGATTCGTGTAGACGTCATCGGATTCGACGAGCGCGGGCATGCCCTTTTCGATGCGCGCAACCGGCAAGCGATTGGCCGCATAAATGCCCGGGATCCGCACGATCGACACACGCCACCCGCTTTCCACGCCCGCCGCGCGCAACTGCCGCTCCGCCGACACGCGCCGCCGCGCGCGCTCGTTCCCCGGCCGCGCGGGCCGCGTTTCGTCGATCCACGCGCCGGCGCAGTCGCCATAGACGCCGGTCGTGCTCGCGTATGCGAAGCGCGTGCGCGCTCCGGTCCGTCGCCGGGTAGCTGCGCGAAGGCCGTCGGGTACAATGAAAGCCGTTTTTCCGGCGCGATCCGGATGCAGCCAGTGAGTCTTAGCGCCGCGCGCCACAGACCGGCGCGGGCTGCGCAACGCGGCAATCAGCGCGCGCGTGCGGCGGTCCGAATCGCCGTCACGCTGCGGCGGCGCGAGATGCAGCACGTTGCGTGCGAGCCCCGCGAGCCTCCCGAGGCTGCGGCGCACATCGAGATCACCGGAAATCGGCGTCGCGCCGGCCGCGCGCAGTTCGCCGGCGCGCTCGGGATGATGCGTGAGCGCGATGACGCGGGGCGCGCCGGCGCGCGCCTGCAGAAGCGGCAACGCGCGCATGCCGACATCGCCGCACCCGACGATCAGGACACGCGCGCGGCGAAGGTTTCGAGTGGCGATCATCCGGGCATTCTATCCGTCGCCTGAAACCGGCGTGCGGCGTCGAAAAGACGAACGAGACAACTCCACACATCGCAGAAATCGATCTATGGCTTTCAACGTAACGCTCCGGCAAAGCGGCCGGCAGTTTCAAGTAGAACCCGACGAGCCGGTGCTGACCGCCGCGCTGCGCCAGGGCATCGGCCTGCCTTACGGCTGCAAGAACGGCGCGTGCGGCTCCTGCAAGGGCGCCGTCGTGAGCGGTGAAGTCGAGCAGGCGCCGCATTCGTCATCGGCCTTGTCGAACGACGAAAAGACGCGCGGCATGGCCCTCTTCTGCTGCGCGACCGCGCAGACCGACCTCGAAATCGACGTGCGCGAAGTCGCGGGCGTCGGCGACGTTCAGGTGAAGAAGCTGCCGTGCCGTGTGAACGCGCTCGAACGCAAGGCCGACGACGTCATCGAACTGAAGCTGCAATTGCCCGCCAACGAGCGCCTGCAGTATTACGCGGGCCAGTACATCGAGTTCATCCTGAAGGACGGCAAGCGCCGCAGCTACTCGATGGCGAGCCCGCCGCATCACGAAGGCCCGCTCGAGCTGCACATCCGCCACATGCCGGGCGGCACGTTCACGGATCACGTATTCGGCGCGATGAAGGAGCGCGACATCCTGCGCTTCGAAGGCCCGCTCGGCACGTTCTTTTTGCGCGACGAATCCGAGAAGCCGATCGTGCTGCTCGCGTCGGGCACAGGTTTCGCGCCGATCAAGGCGATCATCGAGCATGCGGTATTCAAGAACCTGAATCGCCCGATGACACTCTACTGGGGCGGCCGCCGCAAGAAGGACCTCTACATGATGGATCTCGCCGCGCAATGGGCGAAGGAGATCCCGAACTTCAAGTTCGTGCCCGTGCTCTCCGAGCCCGACGCAAACGACAACTGGACGGGCCGCACGGGCTTCGTTCATCGCGCTGTCATCGAAGACCTGCCAGACTTGAGCAGCTATCAGGTGTATGCATGCGGCGCGCCGGTGATGGTGGAATCCGCGCAGCGCGATTTCACGCAGCATCATCGCCTGCCGGAGGACGAGTTCTACGCGGATTCGTTCACGAGCGCGGCGGATCTCGCGCATCCGGTCTGAAGCCGCATGAAGCCCGCACGCGGACAAAAAATCCGCGTGCACGGTTTACAGGCAGCAACCGCTTAACGTATCCTTCGCGAATGATCAAAATCCTGAACGCACTTCGACGTCGCCGCTCGCCGCTTCCATAGGGATGCCGCTGGCTCGTCAAGCATTTGCGCTCACGGTTCGGTTTGTTCGAAGCGTACGAAATGAAGCCACGGAACTCCGTGGCTTTTGTTTTTTCGGCATCGTTTTCCTCCTTTTCTCGCACTCGCCTTCGTGGAGCCCGCTGTCATGAATTTCAATGAGTACCCCGTTGATTCGCTGATGTACATCACGAACCGCCCCGAGATCGTGTTCACGCGCGGCAAAGGTTCATGGCTCTACGACAACACGGGCAAGCGCTATCTCGACTTCATCCAGGGCTGGGCCGTCAACTCGCTCGGTCACTGCAACGAAGGCATGATCGAGGCGATGGAAAAGCAGGCCCGCACGCTGATCAATCCCTCGCCGGCGTTCTACAACGCGCCGATGGCGCAACTCGCAGGTCTGCTCACCGCGAACAGCTGCTTCGACAAGGTGTTCTTCGCCAACAGCGGCGCCGAAGCGAACGAAGGCGCAATCAAGCTCGCACGCAAGTGGGGCAGGAAGTTCAAGAACGGCGCGTTCGAGATCATCACGTTCGATCACAGCTTCCACGGCCGCACGATCGCGACGATGTCCGCGAGCGGCAAGGCCGGTTGGGACACGATTTACGCGCCGCAGGTGCCGGGCTTCCCGAAGGCCGATCTGAACGACATCGCTTCGGTCGAGAAGCTCATCAACGAGAAGACCGTCGGCGTGATGCTCGAGCCCATCCAGGGCGAAGGCGGCGTGATTCCCGCGACGCGCGAGTTCATGCAGCAGCTGCGCGAGCTGACGAAGAAGCACAACATCCTCCTGATCGTCGATGAAGTACAGAGCGGCTGCGGCCGCGCGGGGACGTTGTTCGCGTACGAGCTGTCGGGCATCGAGCCTGACATCATGACGCTCGGCAAGGGCATCGGCGGCGGCGTGCCGCTCGCGGCGCTGCTGTCGAAGGCCGATGTCGCGTGCTTCGATGCAGGCGATCAGGGCGGCACCTACAACGGCAATCCGCTGATGACGGCGGCCGGTTACTCGGTGATCTCGCAACTCGTAGCTCCTGGCTTCCTCGAAGGCGTACGCGAGAAAGGCGCATATCTGAGGCAGGAGCTGCTGAAACTCTCCGACGAACGCGGCTTCAAGGGCGAGCGCGGCGAAGGCCTCTTGCGCGCGCTGCTGCTCGACAGCGACAAGGGTCCGCAGATCGTCGAGAAGGCGCGTCTGATGCAGCCCGACGGCTTGCTGCTCAATGCCGCGCGTCGGAACCTGCTGCGCTTCATGCCGGCGCTCAACGTAACGAAGGACGAGATCGATCAGATGATGACGATGCTGCGTTCGGTGCTCGATTCGCTGTGATCATCCGTGCGTTCGATGCAGGCGATCGCGCAGCCGTAATCGCCCTGTGGCGTGACGTGTTTCCGGAGTACGCGGATACATCGCGGCCGCAGCGCGATCCCGCTTTGTCGATCGCCAACAAGATGAAGACGCAGCCGGAGCTGTTCTTCGTCGGCGCGCTCGATGGCGAGGTGATCGGCACGGTGATGGCCGGCTATGACGGTCATCGCGGCTGGGTGTATTCGCTGGCCGTCACGCCGTCGCTTCGTGGACGCGGGTATGGCAGCGCGTTGATGAGGCACGCGGAAGGCGTGTTGAAGAAGCTCGGCTGTCCGAAGGTGAATCTGCAGATTCTGTCGGTCAAGACGGAGTTGCGCGGGTTCTATGAGAAGCTCGGATATCGTATCGATGAAGTCGTGAGTCTCGGCAAGCGACTATGAAAAAGGCCGGCTGCAAGAGCCGGCCTTTCATCGACAGCAAGACGCTTACTCGCCCAGATAAGCCGCGCGAACCTTCGGATCGTCGAGCATGACCTTGGCGTCGCCGGACATCGTCACCGTGCCCGAATCCATCACGTAGCCGCGATTCGCCGCCTGCAACGCGAGACGCGCGTTCTGCTCCACGAGCAACACCGTCAGACCTTCCGCCGAGATCTCGCGCACCACTTCGAAGATCTTCTCGACCATGATCGGCGAGAGGCCCATCGACGGTTCGTCGAGCAGCAGCAGCTTCGGCCGCGAGAGCAGCGCACGCGCCATGGCGAGCATCTGCTGCTCACCGCCCGACAACGTGCCCGCATACTGCGACGCGCGTTCCTTCAGACGCGGAAAGAAGCCGAACATGCGCTCGGTGTCCTTCTGGATGCCGTCCGAATCGTTGCGCAGATACGCGCCCATCTGCATGTTTTCGAGAATCGACATGCGCGCGAAGATGCCGCGGCCTTCCGGCACCATCGCGAGGCCGCGCTTGAGCAGTTCGTGCGTCGGCACGCCCTTGATCGACTGGCCCATGTACTCGATATCGCCGCCCGAGTACGGCTTGAGACCCGTGATCGCCTTCATCGTCGTGGTCTTGCCCGCGCCGTTCGCGCCGATCAGCGTGACCAGTTCGCCCTGCCCGACTTCCAGATCGACACCCTTCACCGCCTGGATGCCGCCGTAGTTCACCTGCAGACCCTTGACCTTCAACATTGCGCTTGTGGTCGCCATTTAGTGCACCCCCGCACCCAGATATGCCTCGATCACCTTCGGGTCCTTCTGCACGTCCTGCGGCAGACCTTCGGCGATCACCTTGCCGTAATCGAGCACCGTCATGCGGTTGCACAATCCCATCACGAGTTTCACGTCGTGTTCGATCAACAGAATCGTCTTGCCGTCCGAGCGGATCTTGTCGAGCAGACGCGTGAGTTCGACCTTTTCCGTCGCGTTCATGCCGGCGGCGGGTTCATCGAGCGCGAGCAGCTTCGGATCGGTCGCGAGCGCGCGTGCGATCTCGAGACGCCGCTGGTGACCGTACGACAGATTGCGCGACGTGTAATCCGCGTACTGGAGCACGCCGACGTATTCGAGCAGTTCGAGCGCGCGCTCCTTGATCTCGCGCTCTTCACGGCGCTCGGCGGGCGTCTGGAACACCGCGCCGATCAGACCGTGCTTCGTGCGCACGTGACGGCCGACCATCACGTTTTCCAGCGCGGTCATGCCGCCGAACAGGCGAATGTTCTGGAACGTGCGCGCGATGCCCGCCTTCGCCACCTGATACACGGCCGTTGGCGTATAAGCCTGGCCGTCGAGCTTGAATTCGCCCGAGTCCGGCGTATAGAGGCCGGTGATCACGTTGAAGAACGTCGTCTTGCCAGCGCCGTTCGGGCCGATCAGGCCGTAGATCGTGCCTTCTTCGATCTGAAGGCCCACGTCCGACAAAGCCTGCAAGCCGCCGAAGCGCTTGTTGACGCCTTTGACGGAAAGTCGTGTTTGCTTTTCGCTCATGTTCTGAATCTCCGCCTTATGCACGCGCCGGCTTCTTGCCGCCGCGCTTCGCGATCTTCGCGATCTTGTCTTCGTGTTTCGCGGCGGGCCACAGGCCTTCCGAGCGATACAGCATGATCAGCACCATCGCCAGACCGTACAGGAGCTGACGGATGACTTCGGTATCGACGATCTGATGACCGAAGATGGCGTTTTGCAGCGGGCCCATCGTGGAGCGCAGGAATTCGGGGAACACGGCGAGCAGCACCGCGCCGAGAATCACGCCCGGAATATGGCCCATGCCGCCCAGCACCACGCACGCCAGCACGACGATCGATTCCCAGAACGTGAACGATTCCGGCGATACGAAGCCCTGGAACGCGCCGAACATCGCGCCGGACAGACCGCCGAACGACGCGCCCATCGCGAACGCGAGCAGCTTGACGTTACGGGTGTTGATGCCCATCGCCTTCGCGGCGATTTCGTCTTCGCGGATCGCGGCCCATGCGCGGCCGATGCGCGAATGCTGCAGACGCGTACACACCCAGATCACGAAGAGCGCGCACAGCACGAACAGGTAGTAGTACATGTACACCGACGGGAACTTCATGCCGAACAACTCGTGCGTCTGCGACAGGTTGAAGCCCGCCACCGTCACCGGATCGATGCCCGTAATGCCCTTCGGCCCGTTCGTGATGTTCACCGGACGATCGAGGTTGTTCATGAAGATCCGGACGATTTCCCCGAAGCCCAAGGTCACGATCGCGAGGTAGTCGCCGCGCAGGCGCAGGGTCGGTGCGCCGAGCAGCACGCCGAAGGTGGCCGCGAGCGCCATCGCGATCGGCACGATGATGAGAAACGGCACATGCAATCCGCCGGGCGCGAGATGCGCGATCCATTCGAATTGCGTCGTCAGTTGCGGCGACGACAGCAGCGCGGCAACGTAAGCGCCCACCGCGTAGAACGCGATGTAGCCCAGGTCGAGCAGGCCGGCGAAGCCGACCACCACGTTGAGACCCAGCGCGAGCATCACGTAGAGCATCGCGAAGTCGAGCACGCGGACCCAGTAGTTGCCGCCTGCTGCGCCGATCACCATAGGCGCGGCGATGACCAAGATGGCGGTGATGACGCCGACGACGAGCGTCTTTGTCGTGTTCTTCTCGGGGATGAGCGTCGTGGACGGCTCGATAGGTTGAATCGAAGTCATTTTTATGAGCTCCTCACACGGTCTTTAAGCGCGGTCCGCGACGCGTTCGCCGAGCAGACCCGACGGACGGAACACGAGCACGATGATCAGCACGACGAAGGCGAACACGTCCTGGTAGTTGGAACCGAAGACGCCGCCCGTCAGATTGCCGATGTAGCCAGCGCCCAGCTGTTCGATGAGTCCGAGGAGCACGCCGCCGACCATCGCGCCGCCGAGGTTGCCGATACCGCCCAGCACCGCCGCCGTGAACGCCTTCAGGCCGGGAATGAAGCCCATGTAGAAGTGCGCGTTGCCGTATTCCGACGCGATCATCACGCCGGCCAAGGCAGCTAACGCCGAGCCGATCATGAAGGTCGCGGAAATCACGAAGTTCGGGTTGACGCCCATGAGGGACGCGACGCCCGGGTTCTCGGCAATGGCGCGCATTGCGCGGCCGAGCTTGGTCTTGTGCACGAGAAGGAGCAGTCCGCCCATCACGAGGAACGCGACGACGATGATCACGATTTCGGTCATCGAGATCACGGCGCCCGGACGGGTTTCGTCGGCGGCGATCACGTTGATCGGGTCGGTCGGCAGGAGCTGCGGGAACGCCAGCGGATTACGGCCCCAGATCATCATCGCGATGGTCTGCAAGAGGATCGACACGCCGATCGCGGTGATCAGCGGCGCGAGACGCGGCGCCTTGCGCAGCGGCCGGTACGCGACTTTTTCGATCGTGTAGCCGACGAGCGCGCAGACGACCGCGGCGATCACGAGCGCGATCGTGAGCATGATCGGCCCGGGCAAACCTGGAGCGTGATTCTGCATGACGCCGATGGCCGAGAGCGCAACCATCGCGCCCACCATCAGCACGTCGCCGTGCGCGAAGTTGATGATGCCGAGAATGCCGTACACCATCGTGTAACCCAACGCGATGATGGCGTAGACGCTGCCAAGCACCAGACCGTTGAGGATCTGCTGGATGAAAATATCCATTTAAAGCTCCTTAGCCCCGTGCGATTCGATAACGCCTTTATGACCGGCCGATAAACCGGTGTGAAGCGAAATCTGAAGCGGCACTGCGCGTACTTTTAAAAAACCGGTAAGGGTTGAGCGCCGATCGTCCGCCCGCCGCCGGATGAGGCTGCGAACGTTTCACGGACGGATACGAAAACGGCGCCGCCGGATAGCTGGCACCGCCAGACTGCCTACTGCTTGACGACGTCGAGTACGTCCTTCTTCTTATCCTTGAAGTCGTACAGCGTGATGGTCCCCGCCTTCAGATCACCCTTGTCGTCGAAAGCGATATGCCCCGTCAGACCGTTGTAGTCGGTCGTGGCAATCGCAGCGAGCACTTTGGGCGCTTCGGTGGAGTTCGCACGCTTCATTGCATCGACGATCACGTACATCGCGTCATACGTGAACGGCGCGTAAATCTGCACCGGCGTGTGGAAGCGCGCTTCGTACTTCTTCTCGAAGTCCGCTCCCTTGTCCATCTTCGAAAGCGCGGGTCCCGCCTCCGAGCAGATGATGTTTTGCACGGCGTCGCCCGCGAGCTCGGCTACCTTGTCGGTGCAGACGCCGTCGCCCGCGAGGATCTTCGCCTTGATGCCGAGCGCCGCCGCTTCCTTGGCGAACGGGCCGCCCGTCACGTCCATGCCGCCGTACATCACGACGTCCGGCTGAATGCGCCTGATCTTCGTCAGAATCGCCTTGAAATCGCGGGCTTTCTCGGTCGTCGCCTCGCGCGCGGCGATCTTCACGCCGCCGGCCTGCGCCGATTTCGCGAACTCGTCGGCCAATCCCCGGCCATAGGCGCTCGCATCGTCCACCACGACGACCTTCTTCGCATGCAGCGTCTTCATCGCGTAGCCGGCCAGCACGGGGCCCTGCAGCGCGTCGGTCGCCACGACGCGAAACGTCGTCTTGTAACCTTGCTTCGTGTACTCCGGGTTCGTCGTCGACGGAGAGATCTGGGCGATGCCCGCATCGCTGTAGATTTTCGACGCCGGGATCGATACACCCGAGTTCATGTGACCGATCACCGCGATCACGTGGTCGTCGACGAGCTTCTGGGCGGCTTCCGTGCCGACGCGCGGATCGGCCGCATCATCCTGGCCGTCGAGCACGAGACGGATGGAATGTCCGTCGATCGTCAAACCCTGGGCGCTGATCTCTTCCAGTGCGAGACGCGCGCCGTTTTCATTGTCTTTACCGAGGTGGGCCTGCAGGCCCGTCAAGGGCGCGACATGACCGATCCTGACGACGGTTGCCTCACTCGCCGGCGCAGGCGCGGGCGAGGACGCAGCGGACACTGCGGCGGAACTTGCCGCCGGCGCTGCCGTGCTCGCCCCGCCTTCGTCCTTCTTGCCGCATGCGCTTGCCATTGCAACCGCAGCCGCGATGGACACGGCGTGAGCAAACTTGAATCGCATCAAATAGGTCTCCTGCGCCTCTAAAAACTGTCGTCGTGAACCCTTCTGGCCTCAAGACGCGCGCATTGTAACGCTAAATATGAGACGAGCAATATTCTTGCGTGGCGGGGTTTTCCAGCATTGCAACCCTCATTTTCAGCCGATTTTCCGGCAGAAGCGCAACCGGGTTGCGATCCGTTTTTGTGCAGTAGTTGCACCATAACGAAAACAGGTTTAATCGGCCGAATGTCGAGGGCTACGTCTGGTTATCGGATTTACGGGAAAACCCTTGAGTTATTCAGGAGAAAATGTCGCTACAGCGCGCGCCCCGTTGCGGTGCTCAGTTTTAGCCCTGCGCGCTTGCTTCTCCGGGCGAAAAAAAAGCGCCCGGAGGCGCTTCTTCATAACTCTTCCTGATTTACTGCGGCAGCGACAGTCCGCGTGGCAACGGAAACGAGATCGTCTCCTCAATGCCTTCGAGCGAGCGCACGTTGCGCACACCGAGTTCGCGCAAGCGTGCGATCACGGCCTGAGCCAGCACCTCCGGCGCCGATGCGCCCGCCGTCACGCCGATACGCTTTCTGCCCTCGATCCAGCGCGGATCGATCTGCGTCGGCGAATCCACCATATAGGCGGGAATGCCGCGCTTCTCGGCGACTTCGCGCAAGCGGCTCGAATTCGAGCTGTTCGGGCTGCCGACGACGATCACGACATCGCACTGGGGCGCCAGGAACTTGACCGCATCCTGGCGGTTCTGCGTCGCATAGCAGATGTCCTGCTTCTTCGGTTCCCTGACGTCCGGGTATTTCGTCTTGAGCGCGTCGATGATCGCAGAGGCGTCGTCGACCGAAAGCGTCGTCTGCGTGACATACGCAATGCGCAGCGGGTCGGGCAGATCGAGCTTCTGCACATCCTCGATATCCTCGACGAGATGCATGCCCTCGCCCGACTGCCCCATCGTGCCTTCGACTTCCGGATGGCCCTTGTGACCGATCATCACGATGTCGAAGCCCTCCTGACGCATCTTCGCGACTTCCATGTGCACCTTGGTCACGAGCGGGCAAGTTGCGTCGAACACGCGCAGGCCGCGCGCCTCCGCCTCGCCGCGCACCGCCTTCGAGACGCCGTGCGCGCTGAAGATCAGCGTGGCGCCTTCCGGCACATCGGACAGTTCTTCGATGAAGATCGCGCCCTTCTTGCGCAAATCCGCGACGACATAGGCGTTATGGACGATCTCATGACGCACGTAGATGGGCGCGCCGAAGAGCTTGATCGCGCGCTCGACGATTTCAATCGCGCGATCGACGCCTGCACAAAACCCGCGCGGCTGCGCGAGCAGGATTTCGACGTCGGTCTGAACTTCGTTGAGGCTTTCAATCATGGTTACAGAATTCCGATGATTTTCACTTCGAAGACGAGCGCCTGGCCCGCGAGCGGGTGGTTGAAGTCGAACAGCGCCGCGGTCTCGCCGACTTCCTTCAGCACGCCCGCGTAGCGCCCGCCGGCCGGCGCGTTGAATTCGACGAGATCGCCGGGGGAAAAATCCTCGCCGATCATGCTGTTTTCGCGCAGCGTCGCGAGCGACACCCACTGGACCAGTTCCGGATTGCGCGGCCCGAACGCCTGATCGGGCGTTAGCTGAAAGGTCGAGTGGTGGCCGACCTTCAGGCCCAGCAAAATCTCTTCCAACGGCTCCGCGAGCTGGCCTGCGCCGAGCAGGAGCGTCGCGGGCTTGTCCGTGAACGTGTTGACGATGTCAGCACCGTCGGCGAGCGCGAGCCGGTAGTGAAGCGTGACGTGCGAACCGGGTTTCACCTCGGAGATATCGATGATGCTCATGAGTATTGGATGTGGCCGTTCGTTTGAAGGCAGGGCGCGGGCCCGGCATGGGGCGGATCTTCCGCGCGAGGCAGCGAACCGCGCGGCGCCGGTGCGAACCGGACGCCAAAACCGCTATTGTAAGACAGAGTTGTGTCGTGACGCGTCACGCGGCGGTGTCCTGCGTGCGCTCGGCCGCGCGACAAGACGTCCCGGAGGGCCGCGATGAGCGCCGATCTGCGGCTCGTGAAGCCGCCCGCGGCACCCGACGAAAACATCGCGACGATTGCGCCCTTCATGTCGATCCGCAAGTGGGCGCGCGCCGACCGTCCGCGCGAACGCCTGCTCGATAGCGGCCCGGCGTCGCTGTCGGACGCGGAACTGTTCGCATTGTTCCTGCGCACCGGGGTGTCCGGCGTGACGGCAGTCGATGTGGCGCGCCAGCTTCTGCGGCGCTTCGGATCGCTGCGCGGCGTGCTGGACGCGTCGGCCACGGAATTGCGCGAGCAGCATGGCATCGGGCCGGCTCGCGCGGCGACGCTGCTCGCCGTGTCCGAACTGTGCCGGCGCGCGCTCGCGGAAAAAGCACGCGACCGCGAACTCCTGAACGCGCCGGGCGCGGTCGAGGACTATCTGCGGCTGTTGATCGGCACGCGGCCTTACGAAGTGTTCATCTGCCTGTATCTCGACGCGCGTCATCAGTTGCTGCTCGCCGAGGAGTCCGCGCGCGGCTCGCTCACGCGCGTCGCGGTCTATCCGCGCGAGATCGTTCGGCGCGCGCTCACTTTGAACGCGGCGGGGCTCATCGTCGCGCATAATCACCCGTCGGACGGCGTCGAGCCGAGCGCGAACGACCGGCGGCTGACCAAGACGCTGCAGGACGCCTTGACGCTCATCGATGTGCGGCTGCTCGATCACATCGTCGTGGCCGCGAACGAGGTGTTCTCCTTCGCGCGGCACGGTTGGCTGTGAACGAAAGGGCCATAAATGGTTTGATATTTCAGCGTTTTTCCTGTTACAATCCGCGTTTGCTTTTCTCAACCCGCCTGTTCTGAGTAAAGTGTGAACTGCGGTGTGAACCGCAAGGTGCGCTGAGCGCAGCCCTCATTGGCATAACCGTGCTGCCAAGTCCCCGATCGGCAAATTGGGCGATAAGAGGCATCGAACGGAAGCGAGTGCTTTCGTTTCGAGCGTTCGACTCAGACTTAACGTGTATTTAGGAGTGTCCTCATGGCACGCGTATGCCAAGTAACTGGGAAAGGCCCGATGTCGGGCAACAACGTTTCCCACGCAAACAACAAGACCAAGCGTCGTTTCCTGCCGAACCTGCAGAACCGCCGTTTCTTCGTTGAAAGTGAAAATCGCTGGGTCCGTCTGCGCGTTTCGAACGCCGGCCTGCGCCTGATCGACAAGAACGGTATTGACGCCGTGCTCGCAGACCTGCGCGCACGCGGTGAAATCTAAGGAGCACGCAAATGGCCAAGGGCGCACGCGACAAGATCAAGCTGGAATCGACCGCAGGCACGGGTCACTTCTACACGACGACCAAGAACAAGCGCAACATGCCGGAAAAGATGGCGATCAAGAAGTTCGATCCCGTCGTCCGCAAGCACGTTGAGTACAAGGAAACCAAGATCAAGTAACCCCTTGATTCGAGATTCCTGAACGAAGACAGCAAAAAGCCCCGCAAATGCGGGGCTTTTTGTTTTATGGCGCGCGCTTTCTCACGCGCTTTACACACGACCGTGCGGGGGTTTTCGCTGTCACTGAATGTTCATGCGGGTTATGCTTTCCGGCTATCGACGAGAACACGGACGGAGAACCGGCAGCATGAATTTCGATGTAGCGATCGTAGGGAGCGGACTCGCAGGTTTGAGCGTCGCGCTGAATCTGGCTGAGACGCGTCGCGTCGCGATCCTCGCAAAGCGCGGCGCGAGCGTCGGCGCGAGCGACTGGGCACAGGGCGGCATCGCGGCCGTACTGGATTCCGCCGACAGCGTCGACAACCACGTCGAGGATACGCTCGTAGCCGGCGGCGGCCTGTGCGACGAAGCCGCGACGCGCTTCATCGTCGAAAACGGGCGCGCGGCGATCGAATGGCTCATAGATGAAGGCGTGCCCTTCACGCGCGACCTCTCAGCCGAACTCGGCTTTCATCTGACGCGGGAAGGCGGTCATAGTCACCGCCGGATCATCCACGCGGCGGACGCGACCGGCCACGCGGTCGTCACGACGCTCGGCGAACGTGTGCGCAACCATCCCAACATTACCGTTCTCGAAGATCATTACGCGATCGATCTGATCACGTCGGATCGTCTCGGGCTGCCCGGCCATCGCTGCCACGGACTTTACGCGCTCGATCTGAATACCGGCCGGACTGTCACCATTCAGGCGCCGCACACCGTCCTCGCGACGGGCGGCGCGGGCAAAGTCTATCTCTACACGACGAACCCCGACACCGCGACCGGCGACGGTATCGCAATGGCGTGGCGCGCGGGCTGCCGCGTCGCGAACATGGAATTCATCCAGTTCCATCCGACGTGCCTTTTTCACCCCTACGCGAAGTCGTTCCTCATCTCCGAGGCGGTGCGCGGCGAAGGCGGCCTCCTCCGCCTGCCCGATGGCACGCGCTTCATGCCCGCGCACGACGAGCGCGCCGAACTCGCGCCGCGGGATATCGTCGCGCGTGCGATCGATTTCGAAATCAAGAAGCGCGGCATCGACTGCGTGTATCTCGATATCAGCCACCAGCCGCGCGCGTTTCTCGAAGAGCACTTTCCGACGATCCTCGCGCGCTGCCGCGAATTCGGCATCGATATCGCGAAGGAGCCGATTCCGGTCGTGCCCGCCGCGCATTACACGTGCGGCGGCGTCGTCACCGATCTCGCGGGGCGCACGGATCGTCTCGGGCTGTATGCGGTCGGCGAGACGTCGTGCACGGGTCTGCACGGCGCGAACCGGCTCGCGAGTAATTCCCTGCTCGAGTGCCTCGTGATCGGTCGCGCGGCCGCGCAGGCGATCGAAGCTGACGGATTCTCCAACGGCTGTCACGCGGAATTGCCCGACTGGGACGAAAGCCGCGTGTCCGATCCGGACGAGGAAGTCGTCGTCGCGCATAACTGGGATGAACTGCGACGCCTGATGTGGAACTACGTCGGCATCGTGCGCACGGACAAGCGCCTCGCGCGCGCGCAACATCGGCTTGCCATGCTGCGCGACGAGATCCACGAGTATTACGCGAACTTCAAGGTGAGCCGCGATCTGCTGGAATTGCGCAATCTCGTTGATGTGGCGTCGCTGATCGTCGAAAGCGCGTGCTCCCGGCGCGAGAGCCGCGGCTTGCACTACAGCCGCGACTGGCCCGAGACTTTACCGAAGGCGCTGCCGACCGTGCTGATGCCGCCGGTCGCCCGCCGCACGAGTATTTAGAGCAGGCGCATCGAAAAATCGGTCGCGCGCACGTCCTTCGTGAGCGCGCCGATCGAGATGCGATCGACGCCGGCTTCCGCGATCGCGCGAACCGTGTCGAAGTTCACGCCGCCGGACACTTCGAGCAACGCGCGGCCCGCGGTGATGCGCACGGCTTCGCGCATCATGTCCAGCGTGAAGTTGTCGAGCAGAATCGATTCGGCCCGGTGCGCCAGCGCCGTTTCGAGTTGCTCGAGTGTTTCCACTTCGATTTGAATCGGCACGCCCGCGTTCAGCGCGAGCGCCGCGTCCATCGCCGCGCCCACGCCGCCAGCGGCCGCGATGTGGTTTTCCTTGATCAAAATGCCGTCGTAGAGCGCGAGGCGCTGGTTCGCGCCGCCTCCCACGCGCACCGCATACTTCTGCGCGAGCCGCAGGCCCGGCAACGTCTTGCGCGTATCGAGGATGCGCGCGCGCGTGCCTTCGATCGCCTCGACGTACCGGCGCGTCGCGGTCGCGACGCCCGACAGCAATTGCAGAAAATTGAGACCGTTGCGCTCCGCCGTCAGCAGCGAGCGCGCGGGACCGTTCAGCAGCACGACGGGCGAATTCGCCGTCATGCGATCGCCTTCGCGATACTGCCATTCGACTTCGATCGACGGATCGACGCGACGCATCACTTCATCGAACCACGGCACGCCGCACAACACCGCTTCCTCGCGCACGATGATGCGCGCGGTGCGTCGCGCGTCCGCGGGCACGAGACGGCCGGTGTGATCGCCGGCGCCGACGTCTTCGTCGAGCGCATCGACGACATTGCGCGCGAGCGCCGTGTCAAACGCTTCGCCGTATTGGGCGCGGACTTCGTCAAAAACGGGCGAAAAAGCCATCACGCCGCTCCCACATTCGTGAACAGGGACGTATCTTTCGCCAGATCGCCGCTCGCTTGCACGCGCTGCTTATGACGCGCGGCGAAGTCGAGCATGCGGTCGATCGGCACGCGCGCGCGCAATCCGATAGCCGGATCGACGTGGATCTCGTTGTGACCGCGTTCCAGGACATCGGCGAGGTTTGCCAGGCCGTTCATCGCCATCCACGGGCAGTGCGCGCAGCTCTTGCAGGTCGCGCTGTTGCCGGCGGTCGGCGCTTCGATGAACGTCTTGCCCGGCGCGGCCAGCCGCATCTTGTGCAGGATGCCGAGATCCGTCGCGACGATGAAGCGCTTCGCGTCGAGCTTCACGGCGGCGTCGATCAATTGCGTGGTCGAGCCGACGACATCCGCAAGCGCCACGACGCCTTCCGGCGATTCCGGATGCACGAGGATCTTCGCGTCGGGGTATTCATTACGCAGCAGGTCGAGCTCGATACCTTTGAACTCGTCATGGACGAGACACGAGCCTTGCCACAACAGCATGTCCGCGCCGGTCTTCTTCTGGATGTAACTGCCGAGGTGACGGTCTGGCGCCCACAGGATTTTTTGGCCGCGCGCGTGAAGATCGCCGACGATTTCGAGCCCGATCGACGACGTCACCATCCAGTCCGCACGCGCCTTCACGGCCGCACTCGTGTTCGCATACACAACGACCGTTCGATCGGGATGCGCGTCGCAGAGGGCGGAAAACTCGTCGGCGGGGCAGCCGAGATCGAGCGAGCAAGTCGCGTCGAGATCGGGCATCAGCACGCGTTTGCCCGGGCTGAGGATCTTGGCGGTCTCGCCCATGAAGCGCACTCCCGCGACGACCAGCGTCTTCGCTGCATGGTCACGCCCGAAGCGCGCCATTTCGAGCGAATCGGCGACGCAGCCGCCGGTTTCGTCGGCGAGTTCCTGCAGTTCGGCATCGACATAATAATGCGCGACCAGAACCGCCTCTTCCCGCCGCAGCAGCGCGCGAATGCGTTCCTTCAGCTCGCGCCGCTTTTCGGCCGATGGTGCGTCCGGCACTCGCGCCCACGCCTCGCCCACCCCACACGTCAGGCCTTGCGGCCGGTCGTACTCGACGCTTCTGATCGCTTCCATGTCTCCTGTCCCCACTTGCAACTCAAGCAAAACGAAATGCGAAAATCGGCCGCCCAAAAACAAAGACCCCGCCAGAGCGGGGTCTTGTGACGTTCATAAATTTTAACGGATATCGCGCCTCAGGCGTAGCGGCGCAGACGCAAAGCGAAGTCCTGCAGCGCCTTGATGCCGCTCTCTTCCGCGCGATGGCACCAGTCCTGCAACTGCGTCACCAGTTGCTCGCGCGACGCATTGGAGCGATCCCACATGGCCGACAAGTCCTTGCGCAGTTCGATGAACGTGCGCAGTTTCTGGTTATCCGACGTCAGTTCCGGAAGTTGCTTGAGCTGCGGCTCGTCCAAGCCGTCCTCTTCCTTGTGGAACCACTTGCGCGCGCCGCGCATCAACTGATACTTCTCGCGCGCGCCGGCTTCCTTCAGCTTCGCCAGTTCTTGCGCGTAGGCGCGCTTGAGCGCCTTGCCGTAACGCGCCATCACTTCATAACGGTTCGACAGCACGGCCTGCAATGTGTCCTGATCAACGACTGCCTTGCTCGCCGCGAGCTTCGGGGTGGGCGCGACCTTCTTCACCTTCGCGAGGCCGACCATGGACATCAGGCGGATATACATCCAGCCGATGTCGAACTCGTACCACTTGCTCGACAGCTTCGCGGAGGTCGCGAACGTGTGGTGATTGTTATGCAGCTCTTCGCCGCCAATCAAAATGCCGAGCGGGAAGATGTTCGTCGACGCATCCGCCGAGTTGAAGTTGCGATAGCCCCAGAAGTGAGCGAGACCGTTGACGACGCCGGCCGCCCAGAACGGAATCCAGATCATCTGCACGGCCCACACCGACAGACCGACGATGCCGAACAGCGCGACGTCGATGACCATCATGATGCTGATGCCGAGAATCGGATAACGCGTGTAGACGTTGCGTTCGATCCAGTCGTTCGGCGTGCCGTGACTGAACTTGCGCATGGTTTCTTCATTCTTCGCTTCGGTGCGATAGAGCTCCGCGCCCTCGAGCAGCACCTTCCAGATGCCGCGCGTCTGCGGGCTGTGCGGATCTTCCTCGGTCTCGCATTTCGCGTGATGCTTGCGGTGGATCGCCGCCCACTGGCCGGTCAGCATGCCCGTGGTCATCCACAGCCAGAAGCGGAAGAAGTGGCTCGCAACGGGATGCAGATCCAGCGCGCGGTGCGCCTGGCAACGGTGCAGATAGATCGTGACGCCGGCGATCGTGACGTGCGTCATCGCAAGCGTGAACAGCAGAATCTGCCACCAGGAAAAGTCCAGCAATCCGTTGGCGAGAAATTCGAGAGAAGAATTCAGCAAGGCGGTTTACCTGTATAGCTGTGAAATTCGGGAAAAATGGCCAGTCAAAACTGACTTCGAGCAACTTGTTGTGCACGTGAAAGGAACGTGCGCAGGCTCGATCGCATTTTACTGCATGCGTTCCAAGTCTTTGTCCTAAAGGTGAAATTTTTTGAATCGTACCGAAACAAGGGAAAACTCACGCCCCGAATTGGTGTTGATTCATCGGGCAAATCGAGGGATCGCAACTCTGCCGATCGGCATTCAGGCGACAGGTGCAGCGCCTTGGTCGCCTCGTTCGGCATTTAATACCGATCTGCTGCTCACCGTACCGGCATCGCCGAGAATTCTTATGTCGCGCTGCGCGTAAGGGATTTCAATGCCATGCTCGCAGAATAACCGCCAAACAGCGCGATTGACCTGCGACTTGACGCCGCCCGTGCCCTTCGCGGCCTCCTCGATCCAGAAACTCAGTTCGAGATTAATCCCGTCCGCGCCAAAACTCGACAGCAGCGCAGCGGGCGCCGGGTCTTGCAGCACGCGCTCCACGCCCTGCGTCGCCTCGACGAGCAGTTGCATCGCGCGCTCGACATCGCACCGGTAGCTCACCTGCACCGCAATCTTCGCGTTGCCGCGTGTAAGGAACGACGAATGGTTCTGAACCACGTCGGTGATGAGCTTTTCGTTCGGAATCAATGTTTCGATGCCGTCCAGCCCACGCACGACTGTGTAGCGCGTGCGAATCTGCGTGACCGTGCCCTGATTTCCGCTCACATTGATCATGTCACCTAGCCGCAAGGAACGGTCCAGCAGAATGATGAAGCCCGACACATAATTGCTCGCGATTTTCTGCAAGCCGAAACCGAGCCCGACGCCGAGCGCCCCGCCGAACACGCCGAGCACCGTGATGTCGATTCCGACGATGGACAGGCTCACCAGAATCGCAGCGAGAATCATCAGCGCCCGGCCGACGCGCGCGAGCACCACTTTGAGATTCGCGTCGAGCGAGCGCGCGCGCATCAGGCGATCGTCGAGCAGCGCGCCCGCCCACATCGCGACGATCAGCGTCACGCACACCCACAGCACGCCGGAGGCGAGCGAGAGCAGCGTCATGTGCGCGTTCGCGAAATTGAAGCGCACGCTCGCCATCCAGTGCACGACATCGTCCTGTATGCCCATCACGGTGAGCACCATCGCTATCCAGACGATCACCGTCACGAGCTTCTCGAACAGATAGAGCAGCGCGTTCGCCTCGTGCTCCGTCTGGCCGCGGCTGGACACGCGCCGCGCGACATAGAACATCGTATAGATGACGGTGATGCCGCATAGCGGCACGAGCGAGAGACGCAGGAACGACGTATGGATGAACGGCGCCAGCACGACCTGGGCGATCGACACGAAAACCGTGCCAAGCAACGGGAACAGCGCCTTGTTGAGACTTTCCGCGCCGAAACGAACGGCTTCGAATCGCGACTGGCGGCGCGCATCCAGCTTCTTGCGAAGCAGACGCGCGCACCACCAGGCGACTACGAGCAGACCGAGCAGAACCGCCACCTGCCAGATCACTTCCGGCTCGCCGAAATCGCGGAAGAGCCGCGCGGAGAGTTCGCTCAGGAAGTGGTTCTGCATTGCTTAGGCAGTTTCTTCAGCCGCCTTCGGCGCCTTCGCGGCGTCGGGCACGCGCTCCAGCACGGCCGCGAAGAAGCCGTCCGTGCCATGCTTGTGCGGCCAGAGCGACAAATACTCGCCGGTATCCAGATCGATGCGCTGTTCCGCCAGCACGTCGCGCGCCGGCACGACGCGGAAGTTCGGATGCGCTTCGAGGAACTGCTTCACGACGCTTTCGTTTTCAGCTTCGAGCATCGAGCACGTCGCGTAGACGAGACGGCCGCCGGTCTTCACGAGGCGCGCCGCGCTCGTCAGGATCGAGAGCTGTTTGGGCATGAGCTCGGCGACGGTCGCGGGCGACTGGCGCCACTTCAGGTCGGGATTGCGACGCAAGGTGCCGAGGCCGGAGCACGGCGCATCGACGAGCACGCGATCGATCTTGCCCGCGAGACGCTTGATCTTCGCGTCATGCTCGCTGTCGATCAACACCGGATTGACGTTCGACAGACCGCTGCGCGCGAGACGCGGCTTAAGCTTGGCGAGCCGGCGATCGGACACGTCAAAGGCGTAGAGACGGCCGGTCGAACGCATCATCGCCCCGAGCGCGAGCGTCTTGCCGCCCGCGCCCGCGCAAAAGTCGACGATCATCTCGCCACGGCGCGGGGCCATCAGCGAGCAGAGCAACTGGCTGCCTTCGTCCTGCACCTCGATCCAGCCTTCCTGGAACGGTGCGAGACGCGTGAGCGCGGGCTTGCCGTCCACGCGGATGCCGAACGGCGCGAATGGCATTTCGCCCGCGTCGATGCCCGCCTCGGTCAGCGCCTTCAGCGCGATTTCGCGGCTCGCCTTGATCGGATTCACGCGCAGATCGAGCGGGGCGGGATAGTTCAGCGCGGCGGCAAGCTGCGCGAGTTCCTCGGGCGCGAAGCGCTTGGCCATCGCGTCGTAGATCCACTGCGGCAGGTTCGTGCGCACGCGCACCGGCAGGCTCGCCGGATCGATCTTCGAGACTTGCGCGAGCCATTGATACTCGTCCGCCGATACGAACGGCTTCAGCGCATTCAGGCCGGCGGTTTGCATCAGCCCGAGCAGCGCGAGGCGGCGCGCCTGGTTGCCGCTGCCGCTTTCCGCCAGGTGAGAAAACTCCATCTTCCGGCGCAGCACGGCGAAGACAGCTTCGGCGATCACGCCGCGCTCGCCGTGTCCGAGCTTCGGATGGGCGCGAAAGAAGCGGCTCGTCGCGGCATCGGCGGGGCCGGAAAAGCGCAGCACATCCGCGAGCAGCGTTTCGGTTTGACCAATCAGAAATCCATGCAGCCTCATACGCCCTCCCCGGCAATGTCGGCAAAGAGCCATTGCGGCTCAGACGGCGTGAGCACCACACGCCCATCCTGGCGCTCCCCTTCGATAGAAAGACGCCCTTCGATAAACCAGCGCACCGCGCGCGGATAGATGTCGTGCTCGACCTTCAGCACGCGCGCGGCGAGCGCCGCGGCATCGTCGCCGGCGACGACGGGCACCGCCGCCTGCGCGACGATCGGCCCGTGATCGAGCGTCGGCGTCACGAAATGCACGCTCGCGCCGTGCACGCGCACGCCGGCGTCGAGCGCCTGCTGATGCGTGCGCAAGCCCGGAAAACTCGGCAGGAGCGATGGATGGATGTTGAGCATGCGCCCCGCGTATTTCGCGACGAAGGCGTCGGTCAGCACGCGCATGAAGCCCGCCAGCACGACGAGATCGGGCTCGAAGCGATCGATCTCATGCGCAAGCGCGGCATCGAACGATTCGCGAGCGTCGAACCGACGATGATCCACCACCTTTGTTTCGATGCCGTTCGCGGCCGCAAAGCCTAATCCGGCGGCATCGGGCCGGTTGGAAATGACCGCGCAGATGCGGGCCGGCCAGCCTTCGCGCGCGCACGCACGCACGACGGCCTCCATGTTGCTCCCGCGTCCGGAGATCAGAATGACGATTTTTTTCATCCGCGGATTTTATCATTCGGACGGTGCGAGAATCGTGCCAAACTGGGTCGGTCAGGCGTCGAGCCGGGCCGCTCGCGCCCGTCGTCCCGTGCGAGCGTTTATAATCTAACGCTTTGCAGCATCAGCCCCTCCCATCGACCATCGCCTATCGTGAGAGTCTTTCGCGGCCTCCCCAATGCCGAAAGCCGGGCGCCCTGCGCACTGACCATCGGCAATTTCGACGGTGTCCATCGCGGTCACCAGGCGCTGCTCGCGCACGTGCGGGCGGCCGCCGATGCGCGCGGCCTGCCGGTGTGCGTGATGACCTTCGAGCCGCATCCGCGCGAGTTCTTCAATCCGGCGGGCGCGCCGCCGCGCATCGCGATGCTGCGCGACAAGCTCGAAGCATTGCGCACCAACGGCGTCGACCGCGTGGTGGTCGAGCATTTCAACAAGACGTTCGCCGGACAATCGCCTGATACGTTCGTGAAGAATGTCATCGTCGATGGCCTGCATGCGCGCTGGGTCATGGTCGGCGACGACTTCTGCTACGGCGCCAAACGCGCGGGCAATTTCGATTCACTCAAAGCCGCCGGCGACAAGTACGGCTTCGAAGTCGAGCAGATGGCCACGGTCGCGCATCCGAACGGCGCGCGCATTTCATCGTCGTCGGTGCGCACGTCGCTCGTCGCGGGCGATCTCGACGCCGCGCAGGTCGCCCTCGGGCGGCCGTACATCATCAGCGGGCACGTCGTGCACGGCGCGAAGCTCGGCCGCGATCTCGGCTTTCCGACGCTGAACCTGCCGATCGCGCACAAACGGCCGGCGCTCGCGGGCATTTTCGTGGTGCGCGTGCACGGCCTCGCCGATGAACCGCTGCCCGCGGTCGCGAGCCTCGGCCTGCGTCCGACCGTCGACGACTCCGGCCGCGTGCTGCTCGAAGTCTTCGTGCTCGACTGGCACGGCGACGCGTACGGCAAGCTCGTGCGGGTCGAATTCCTGAAGAAGCTGCGCGACGAAGAGAAATACGTCGACCTAGAGAAGCTGTCCGCCGCGATCGCGAAGGATGTCGACAACGCGCGCGCGTACTTCGGCCTTCCGCCCGCAAGCAACGCCGGCAGCCGTGCCACGGGCTTTGCCATTTCGGCGACCGACCGAATTAGGTGAGCGCGCGGCGCATCATGCGCCGCCCGCTGCCCCGCCTCCGAATCATCGCGCGCCAAGACAAGCGCCGTCTCACCGAATTCACCGAGTCATTCATGAGCGACAAGAAAGAGAAAGCCTCTTCGAAGTATCCCGTCAACCTGCTCGACACGCCCTTCCCGATGCGCGGCGACCTGCCCAAGCGCGAACCCGCGTGGGTCAAGGAATGGCAGGACAACAAGATCTACGAGAAGATCCGCGCCGCCTCCAAGGGCCGCAAGAAGTTCATCCTGCACGACGGCCCGCCGTACGCGAACGGCGACATCCACCTTGGGCACGCGGTCAACAAGATCCTGAAGGACATGATCGTCAAGGCGCGCAATCTCGCCGGCTTCGATGCGGTCTACGTGCCGGGCTGGGATTGCCATGGCATGCCGATCGAAATCCAGATCGAAAAGCAGTTCGGCAAGTCGCTGCCCGCCGCTGAAGTGATGCAAAAGGCGCGCGCCTATGCGGGCGAGCAGATCGAGAAGCAGAAGGCCGGCTTCCGGCGTCTCGGCGTTCTGGGCGACTGGGACAATCCGTACAAGACGATGAACTTCGCCAACGAGGCGGGCGAAATCCGCGCGCTCGGCAAGATCATGGAGAAAGGCTTCGTGTTCCGCGGCCTGAAGCCGGTGAACTGGTGCTTCGATTGCGGCTCCGCGCTCGCCGAGGCGGAAGTCGAATACAAGGACAAGACCGATCCGACCATCGACGTCATGTTCGCCTTCGCCGAGCCGGAGAAGACCGCGCAGGCGTTCGGCCTGAACGCGCTGCCGAAAGCGGAAGGCGGCATCGTCATCTGGACGACGACGCCCTGGACCATTCCCGCCAACCAGGCGTTGAACGTGCATCCGGAGATTGTCTACGCGCTCGTCGATACGTCGCGCGGCTTGCTGATCCTCGCGCAAGAACGCGTCGAAGCGTGCCTGGAGAACTACGGCCTGACGGGCGAAATCATCGCGACGGCGACCGGCGAACAGCTCGCCAACCTGCGCTTCCATCATCCGCTCGCGGCCGCGCACCCGGGTTACAAGCGCACCGCGCCCGTCTATCTCGGCGACTACGTGACGACCGAAAGCGGTACGGGCATCGTGCACTCGTCGCCGGCGTATGGCGTCGAAGACTTCGTGTCGTGCAAGGCGCACGGCATGGCGGATGCCGACATCATCAACCCGGTGATGGGCGATGGCCGCTATATCGAATCGCTGCCGCTTTTCGGCGGGCTGTCGATCTGGAAAGCGAATCCGCAGATCGTCGAAGCGCTCCAAGGCGCGGGCTCGCTGCTCAAGAGCGAGAAGTACACGCACAGCTACATGCACTGCTGGCGTCACAAGACGCCGATCATCTATCGCGCTACATCGCAATGGTTCGCGGGCATGGATGTCACGCCCAAGGACGGCGGCAAGACGCTGCGCGAGACCGCGCTCGAAGGCGTCGAGAACACCGCGTTCTACCCGTCGTGGGGTAAGCAGCGTCTGTACAGCATGATCGCGAACCGTCCGGACTGGACGCTCTCGCGCCAGCGCCAATGGGGCGTGCCGATGGCGTTCTTCGTGCACAAGGAGACAGGCGAGCTGCATCCGCGCACGCTGGAGCTACTCGAGGAAGTGGCGAAGCGCGTCGAGGAAGGCGGCATCGAGACGTGGCAATCGCTCGATCCGCGAGAACTGATCGGCGACGACGCCAACATGTACGAGAAGAACCGCGACACGCTCGACGTGTGGTTCGACTCCGGCACGACGCACTGGCACGTGCTGCGCGGTTCGCATAAGGATTCGCTGCAATTCCCGGCCGACCTCTATCTCGAAGGCTCGGATCAGCATCGCGGCTGGTTCCATTCGTCGCTGCTCACGGCTTCGATGCTCGACGGCCGTCCGCCCTACGACGCGCTGCTCACGCACGGCTTCACCGTCGATGGCGAAGGCCGCAAGATGTCGAAGTCGCTCGGCAACGGCATCGATCCGCATGAGGTGTCCAATCGCCTCGGCGCGGAAATCATCCGCTTGTGGATCGCGTCGACGGACTATTCCGGCGAACTCGCGATCTCCGAAGAGATCCTGAAGCGCGTAACGGAAACGTATCGCCGTATCCGCAACACGTTGCGCTTCCTGCTCGCAAACCTGTCGGACTTCGACTTCGCGAAAGACGCGGTGCCGGTGGAAAACTGGCTCGAAATCGATCGCTATGCGGTCGCACTCACGCACAACCTTCAGGACGACGCGCTCTCGCATTACGAGAAGTACGAGTTTCATCCAGTCGTCGCGAAGATCGCTACGTTCTGCTCGGAAGACCTCGGCGGCTTCTATCTCGACGTGTTGAAGGACCGTCTCTACACGACGAAGGCCGATTCGCGCGAGCGCCGCAGTGCGCAGACGGCGTTGTATTACGTCGCGCATGGCCTGCTGCGCCTGGTCGCGCCGTATCTTTCGTTCACGGCGGAAGAAGCGTACAAGGTGCTCAAGCCCGGTCAGGACACGATCTTCAATGAAGTCTTCGCGACGTATCCGGACATCGCGAACGGCGGCGAACTGCTCGACAAGTGGACGCTCATCCGCCATGCGCGCGGCGACGTGACGAAGGCGCTGGAAGAAGCGCGCACGGCGAACCAGATCGGCTCGTCGCTGCAAGCCGAAGTGACGGTCCGCGCGAGCGGCGCGCGTTACGACGCACTTGCAAGCCTCGGCGATGCGCTGCGCTTCGTGCTCATCACGTCATCGGCTCGACTGGAAAAGGTCGCGGGCGAAGCGGAAGAAGGCGTCGATGTCACGGCATCGAGCTACATGAAGTGCGAGCGGTGCTGGCACTACTGCGCGGACGTCGGCTCGCACGCGGACCATCCGGGTCTGTGCGGCCGCTGCTTCTCCAATCTCTTCGGCGCCGGTGAAACGCGAGGCGCAGCATAATGGCTCGAACGATGGCGAAACAAACTTCCAGCAGTGGATCGCTTGCGCCGTGGCTCGGCGTCGCGCTCATCGTGATCCTGTTCGACCAGTTGACGAAGATCGCCGTGCAGCGCGTGTTCGCCTACGGCGAACCTCACGCGCTCACGCCTTTCTTCAACCTGCTGCTCGTCTACAACCGCGGCGCGGCGTTCAGCTTCCTCGCGATGGCGGGCGGCTGGCAGCGCTGGGCGTTCACGGCGCTGGGCGTCGTCGCGGCAATCGTGATTTGCTATCTGCTCAAGAGGCATTCGGGGCAGCGGCTCTTCTGCACGGCGCTCGCGCTCATCATGGGCGGCGCGATCGGCAACGTGATCGACCGGATCGCGTACGGGCACGTCATCGACTTTCTGGATTTTCACGTGAAAGCGTGGCACTGGCCGGCGTTCAATCTCGCCGATAGCGCCATTACCATCGGCGCGGTGTTGCTGGTGTTCGACGAACTGCGGCGCGTGCGCGGTTCGCGTTGATGTTCACGTGCGGCTCCTTCCTCGGAGCCGTGTTCTTTTGCGATGGAGGCAAATTGGAACTCGCGGGCAAACATCTCGTTCTAGGTCTGACCGGCGGCATCGCCTGTTACAAGATCGCCGAACTTACGCGCTTGCTCATCAAGGCCGGCGCGACCGTGCAGATCGTGATGACGGAAGCGGCCACGCAGTTCATCACACCCGTCACGATGCAGGCGCTTTCGGGCCGTCCCGTCTACACGTCGCAGTGGGATGCGCGCATGCCGAACAACATGCCGCATATCGATCTCTCGCGCGAGGCGGATGCCATCGTCATCGCGCCCGCCTCCACCGACTTTCTCGCAAAACTCGCGCACGGCATGTGCGACGACCTGCTCTCGACGCTATGCATCGCGCGCGACTGTCCACTGCTCGTGGTTCCGGCGATGAACCGGCAAATGTGGCAGAACCCGGCGACCCAACGCAACGTCGCGCAGCTTCGCGCTGACGGCGTCGAAGTTCTCGGACCGGATTCGGGTTCGCAGGCGTGCGGCGAAGTCGGCGACGGCCGCATGATCGAGCCGGAAGCCGCGTTCGAAGCGATCTGCGCGTTCTTCCAGCCGAAAATTCTGCGCGGCCAGCGCGTGCTCATCACGGCGGGCCCGACTTTCGAGCCGCTCGATCCGGTGCGCGGCATCACCAATCGTTCGTCGGGCAAGATGGGCTTCGCGCTCGCGCGCGCGGCAGCGCAGGCAGGCGCGGACGTGCATCTCGTCGCCGGTCCGGTGTCGTTGCCGACGCCGTGGGGCGTGTATCGCGAGGACGTCCAGACCGCGCAACAGATGCACGACGCCGTCATGGCCGCGACGCCTGACGCGGACATCTTCATCGCGGTGGCGGCAGTCGCGGACTGGCGCGTGGATCATGTCAGCGAGCAAAAGATCAAGAAAACTGCGGACGCGATGCCCTCGTTCAACTTCGTCGAGAATCCGGACATTCTCGCGACGGTGGCAAAGCAGCCGAATCCGCCCTACTGCGTCGGCTTCGCGGCCGAAAGCGGCGATCTCGAGGTCCACGGCGCCCAGAAGCGCGAGCGCAAGGGCGTGCCGCTGCTCATTGGAAATATCGGACAGCTGACGTTCGGTCAGGACGACAACGAAGTCGTTCTTTTCGAAGAGCGCGGCACGACGCCGCTGCCGCGCGCCGGCAAGCAGGCACTCGCGCGCACGCTGATCGCGGAAATCGCGAAGCGCGCGCCGAAAACCGGCGGCCAGCTGCTGTCCTGACACGATGACAAAGCTCTCCGTTCTCGATCAGACGCCGGTCATCCACGGCCACAGCGCCGCCGACGCCATCGCGGCGACGCTCGATCTCGCGCAGCTCGCCGACGATCTCGGCTACACGCGCTACTGGTGCGCGGAGCATCACGGCCTGCACGGCGTGTCGAATCCGTGTCCCGAAGTGATGCTCGCGCGCATCGGTAGTCTCACGAAGCGCATCCGCATTGGTTCGGGCGGCGTGATGCTGCCGTATTACTCGTCGTTCAAGATCGCCGAGCAATTCCTGATGCTCGAAGCGCTGTTCCCGAATCGCGTGGATCTCGGCGTCGGTCGCGCACCCGGCGGCGACATGCGAACGGCGCAGGCGGTCGCGGCGGGTTCGTACAATCGCGGCGATATTTTTCCGCAGCAAGTCGCCGAACTGATCGCGCTCTTCAGCGGCAAGATTCCCGACGATTCGCTCGCCAAAGGCGTCCTGCTGCAACCGCAGATCGACACGCGTCCCGAACTGTGGATGCTCGGCTCGAGCGATTTCGGCGGCTTGCTTGCCGCGCAGCTCGGCGTTCGGTTCGCGTTCGCGCATTTCATCAACGCGCAATATGGCGATCGCGTGGCGCAGGCGTATCGCGAGCGCTTCACGCCGGGTCACGAGGAGAAGCCTTATCTCGCCGCCGCCGTGTTCGTGATTTGCGCCGATACGGATCGCGAAGCCGAAGCGCTCGAGCGCGCGGTCGACCTGCGCCGGGTGCAGATGGCGTACGGGCTCAATCAGCCGATTCCATCGATCGCACAAGGCATCTCGCAGGTCTACGGAGAGCGCGAGCTCGCGGTGATCGCGCATGAGAAAGCGCGCAGCATCATCGGCACGCCGGAACGTGTGACGGAAAAACTGCGCGCGCTGCAGGAACAATTCAACGCCGACGAATTGATCGTTCTGACGGTCTCCGGCAGCTACGCCGCACGCACGCGGTCCTATCAACTTTTGGCCGACGCCTTCGAGCTCGGCCGCTGAAGCCTCGATCCATGAAACTCGACGTCAAGATTCTCGACGCGCGCATGCGCGACTTCATGCCCGCCTACGCCACGCCCGGCAGCGCGGGTCTCGATCTGCGCGCGTGTCTCGATGCGCCGCTCGTCATCGAGCCGCACCAGACCGTGCTCGTGCCGACCGGCCTCGCCATTCATCTCGCCGATCCCGGCTACGCCGCGATGATCCTGCCGCGCTCGGGCCTCGGCCACAAGCATGGCATCGTGCTCGGCAATCTCGTCGGGCTCATCGATTCCGATTATCAAGGCCAACTGATGGTCTCGACATGGAATCGCGGCGACACCGCGTTCACGCTCAACCCGATGGAGCGTCTTGCGCAGATGGTGATCGTGCCCGTCGTGCAGGCGGCGTTCAATATCGTCGAGGACTTCGAGGAGAGCGAGCGCGGCGCGGGCGGTTTCGGGAGCACGGGCAAGCATTGAGCTTTCCCAGCTCAAAAAAAACGGCGCGGTCGAACCCGCGCCGTTTTTACTTCCAAAGACCCCTTCGATCAATCCACTTCGATTGCTTCCGGATTCGGATTGCGCGGCGGCGCCGAGTTTTCGTCGAACGTGAGCTGTACCTTGTCGTCCGCATCGACATCCACCGTCACGCGGCCACCGTTGAGCAGCTTGCCGAACAGCAGTTCGTCGGCCAGTGCACGACGGATCGTGTCCTGAATCAGACGCTGCATCGGGCGAGCGCCCATCAGCGGATCGAAACCGTGCTTCGCGAGATGCTTGCGCAATGCATCGGTAAAGACCGCATCGACCTTCTTCTCGTGCAATTGATCTTCCAGTTGCATGAGGAACTTGTCGACCACACGCAGGATGATTTCCTCGTCCAGCGAGCGGAAGCTGATGATCGCGTCCAGACGGTTACGGAACTCCGGCGTGAACATGCGCTTGATGTCGGCCATTTCGTCGCCCGATTCGCGGCGCGACGTGAAACCGATCACCGACTTGCCCATCGTCTCGGCACCCGCGTTCGTCGTCATGATGATGATGACGTTGCGGAAGTCCGCCTTGCGGCCGTTGTTATCCGTCAGCGTGCCGTGATCCATCACCTGCAGCAGCACGTTGTAGATATCCGGATGCGCCTTCTCGATTTCGTCGAGCAGCAGCACGCAGTGCGGCTTCTTCGTGACGGCTTCGGTCAGAAGACCACCCTGATCGAACCCGACATAGCCCGGCGGCGCACCGATCAGACGGCTGACCGCATGGCGCTCCATATATTCCGACATGTCGAAGCGCAGCAGCTCGATGCCGAGCGTGAACGCCAGCTGCTTCGCGACCTCGGTCTTGCCGACGCCCGTCGGCCCGGAGAAAAGGAACGCGCCGATCGGCTTGTCCGTTTTGCCGAGTCCCGCGCGCGCCATCTTGATCGATGCCGACAGCGCATCGATGGCCGGATCCTGGCCGAACACGACGGCCTTCAGATCGCGATCGAGCGTCTGGAGCTTGCTGCGATCGTCCTGCGAAACGCTCTGCGCCGGCACGCGCGCGATCTTCGAGATGATCTCTTCGATCTCGCTCTTGCCGATGGTCTTCTTCTGCTTCGACTTCGGCAGGATGCGTTGCGCCGCGCCCGCTTCGTCGATCACGTCGATGGCCTTGTCCGGCAGATGACGATCCGTGATGAAGCGCGCCGACAGCTCCGCCGCCGCGGACAAAGCACCCGACGAATACTTCACGCCGTGATGCTCTTCGAAACGCGTCTTGAGGCCGCGCAGAATTGCCACGGTCTGCTCGACGGTCGGCTCGGTGACATCCACCTTCTGGAAACGACGCGACAACGCCGCGTCCTTCTCGAAGATGCCGCGATATTCCGTAAACGTAGTTGCACCGATGCACTTCAACTGACCCGACGACAACGCCGGCTTCAGCAGGTTCGACGCATCGAGCGTGCCGCCCGAAGCCGCGCCCGCGCCGATCAGCGTATGAATTTCGTCGATGAACAGAATGGCGTGCGGACGCTCCTTCAGTTCCTTGAGCACCGTCTTCAGACGTTGCTCGAAATCGCCGCGATACTTCGTGCCCGCGAGCAGCGCACCCATGTCGAGTGAATACACCTGCGCGTCAGCGAGGATGTCCGGCACTTCGCCGCGCGTGATGCGCCAGGCGAGCCCTTCTGCGATCGCAGTTTTGCCCACGCCGGCTTCACCCACGAGCAGCGGATTGTTCTTGCGACGGCGGCACAACACCTGCACCACGCGCTCGACTTCCAGTTCGCGGCCGATCAGCGGATCGATCTTGCCATCCTTCGCGAGCTGATTGAGGTTTTGCGTGAACTGCGCAAGCGGCGTTTCCTTTTGCGCAGCGGCGTCTTCCGACTCCGGATTGGCTTCGCTGTTCGTCTTCGCGGCGTCGCCGCTGTTCGTCTTCGCGATGCCGTGCGAAATGAAATTCACGACATCGAGACGCGTGACGCCCTGCTGCTGCAGGTAGTACACCGCGTGCGAGTCCTTCTCGCCGAAGATCGCCACCAGCACGTTCGCGCCGGTCACTTCCTTCTTGCCGTTCGAGGTCGATTGCACGTGCATGATCGCGCGCTGGATCACGCGCTGGAAACCAAGCGTCGGCTGAGTATCGACGTCGTCCGTCCCCGGCACGGTCGGCGTGTTGTCATGAATGAAATTGCGCAGGTTCTGACGCAAATCTTCAATGTTGGCTGCGCAGGCGCGCAACACTTCAGCCGCGGTCGGATTGTCCAACAGGGCGAGCAGCAGATGCTCGACCGTTATGAACTCGTGCCGCGCCTGACGTGCTTCCATAAACGCCATGTGCAGACTGACTTCCAGTTCCTGGGCAATCATGCTTCCTCCATCACGCACTGCAGCGGGTGTCCCGCTTGCCGTGCATGGCTAACGACTTGCTCAACTTTGGTCGACGCGATATCCCGCGTGTAGACCCCACAAACTCCCCTGCCTTCGCGATGAACCTTCAGCATGATCTGCGTCGCAGTCTCACGATCTTTATTGAAGTATTCCTGCACGATCATCACGACGAATTCCATCGGCGTGAAGTCGTCATTCAGCAGCACCACCTTGTACATGGCCGGCTTCTTGAGCTTCTGCTCCTGCCGCTCCAGTACCGTGCCATCCTGCTTGTTGGGATTGATCGCCATACACCCATTCTAAACAACACGGACGTCCTTGCAATTGCCGCTCCAGCACCGACCGCCCGGTCGGAATGCAACGCTGAAAACTGCATTCGCACAGCTATCGTCCATTCAATCCTGCCGCTGCCCAACGCTTCGGCGCGGCCCGCTTGCCCCTCGTCGAAACGAGTATCGCACAGCTTCAAAAAAAACAAACCGAGCAGGCGCCGCGGGCCGCCGGGTAACACACACGTGAGTCGATTATGCGACTTTTCAAGATGGCGTGCTTGGACGGCAGCACACACGCAAAGCAGGAATTACCCTACGAATGTGCTCTTTGCAACGAGCTTAACGGCCATCCCAAAAATTCCTTGACACCCGATTTAAGAGATTTAACAATCAAACTGGCACTTTTTTCCGGGGGCCAACCACGGACGAAAAAAGAGGCCGAGGTGAGCTTGTGAGGAGGGGGCGGTTCACAATGTGGGGTGGCCGTCGAGCTTTTCGAGCGTGCTCTGGGTGCGACAAGAGTTAGAGGGGAAGTACGAATGTCTACTGGTACGGTCAAGTGGTTCAACGACGCGAAAGGCTACGGATTCATCACGCCCGATGAAGGCGGCGAGGATCTGTTTGCACATTTCTCGGCGATTCAAATGAACGGTTTCAAGACGCTCAAAGAAGGCCAGAAGGTCAGCTTCGAGATCGTCCAGGGACCGAAGGGCAAGCAGGCTTCGAACATCCAGGACGCTGCCTGACCGTTCGATCGAACTTTGCCTCGTGAAACCCGGCCTCCGAGCCGGGTTTTTTTTCGTTCGGCGCTTCTCAAATATATGAAGCGCTGGCGCCACAGTCAAAAACCGCGCAAGGCGCAAGCCTTCCGGGGTTTTACTTAACACATCGAACTGAGGTGAGTCCTCACATATTCTCGATCATCACCTGTCCGAAGCCTGAACACGATACCTGCGTCGCACCTTCCATCAGGCGCGCGAAGTCGTACGTGACGCGCTTCGAAAGAATCGATTGCTCCATCGACGAAATGATGCGGTCCGCGGCCTCGAACCAGCCGAGGTGGCGCAGCATCATTTCAGCCGAGAGAATTTCCGAACCTGGATTCACATAGTCCTTGCCCGCGTACTTCGGCGCCGTGCCGTGCGTCGCTTCGAACATTGCGACGGAATCGGACATGTTCGCGCCCGGCGCGATGCCGATGCCGCCCACCTGCGCCGCGAGCGCGTCCGAGACGTAATCGCCGTTCAGGTTGAGCGTCGCGATCACGTCGTATTCGGCCGGACGCAGCAGGATTTGCTGCAGGAACGCATCGGCGATCACGTCCTTCACGACGATGTCATTGCCCGATTTCGGATTCTTCACCTTCATCCACGGACCGCCGTCGATCAGTTCCGCGTTGAACTCCTTCTGCGCGAGCGCATAACCGTAGTCGCGGAACGCGCCTTCGGTGAACTTCATGATATTGCCCTTGTGCACCAGCGTCACCGAGCGACGGTCGTTGTCGATCGCGTATTGAATCGCCTTGCGCACGAGCCGCTCCGTGCCCTCGCGCGACACCGGCTTGATGCCGAGCCCCGACGAATCCGGGAAACGGATCTTCGTCACGCCCATTTCCTCGCGCAGGAACTTGATGACCTTCTTCGCCTCGGCCGAATCCGCCGGCCATTCGATACCCGCGTAGATGTCCTCGGAATTCTCGCGGAAGATCACCATGTCGATCTTCTCCGGCTCGCGCACCGGCGAGGGCACGCCCTTGAAATAGCGCACCGGCCGCAGACACACATACAGATCGAGCTGTTGACGAAGCGCAACGTTCAGTGAACGGATGCCGCCGCCGACGGGCGTCGTGAGCGGCCCTTTGATCGACACGATGTAGTCCTTCACCACATCGAGGGTCTCGTCGGGCAGCCACACATCGGGGCCGTAGACGCGCGTCGCCTTTTCGCCCGCGAAGATTTCCATCCATTGAATCTTGCGCTTGCCGCCGTAGGCCTTTTCCACCGCCGCATCGACGACCTTGATCATCACCGGCGTGATGTCGACGCCCGTGCCGTCGCCCTCGATGTACGGGATGATCGGCTGATCGGGGACGTTGAGCGAGAAATCCGCGTTGACGGTGATCTTGTCACCGTCCGCCGGAACCTTGATGTGCTGATACGGCATGGTCGACTCCAAATAAGGCCGGACTTGAGTGGAAGCAAACAAACTGGAAAGAGAACGATGCGATGCAGCATGCGGGGGCGACGCACAGCCCCCAATGTTCGTCATTACATCATTCTAACCATGCTGGCCCGCCCCGGCGCGCCCGACGGGGCCTGGCGCATGCATTAAGATGCCGCATCCGATCACCCCGCGCGCCGCCTTGCATGTCACTCATCGCCCTGAACAAGCCCTTCGGCACCATCTGCCAGTTTTCCGCGCACGAAACGCGCGCATCGCTCGGCGACTGGGTCAAGACGCCGGGCGTGTATCCCGCGGGCAGACTCGACGCGGACAGCGAAGGGCTGCTCCTGCTCACCGATGACGGCGCACTGCAAGCCCGCATCGCAGAACCGCGTCACAAGCTCGTGAAGCGCTATTGGGCGCAGGTCGAAGGCGCACCCGACGCAGCCGCGCTCGCGCGTCTCGCGAAAGGCGTCGATCTCGGCGACTATGTGACGCGTCCCTGCCGCACCGCATTCGTCGATGCACACGACATCGACGCACTCTGGCCGCGCACGCCGCCGATCCGCTTTCGCGCCGCCATCCCGACGACGTGGATCGAGCTGGCCATCACCGAAGGCAAGAACCGGCAGGTCAGACGCATGACGGCGGCGGCCGGTTATCCGACCTTGCGGCTCGTGCGCGTGGCGATCGGCGCGCTCGATGTCTTCGCGCTGGGCATCGCCCCCGGCGAGACCGCGGACGTTGCGCCAGACGCGCCGTGGCAACGCGTTCGTTGAATCGCATTCAACTATCTCGCAAATAAGCGCCTTTGCATCGTTCAGTGCGATGCGCTTAAACGCAGTGTCATGAAGATCGAGTAGCGCAAATCTCGAAACGAATATTTTTTGTTCTGCTGCGCATTTCTCCGTAAATCGCGTCAACCGACTCCGCGCGCGACGCGTTAAGGGCGTCAGATGCCGCAGAAAGCTATCCGGCATGAGCGAAAACTGATTACAACAACCTGTGTGCTCCAGGGAGTTTGAAAGGTTCAAGCGTTCACAGTCGTATCGAGATTAATTTATCGACTCGACTGTCAACCGAAAGGTAGGTGGCTCGTTTACCGACATGACTCAATGACCGGGTCGTTTGGTTAATTAACTCAAGCTGAGGATTCACAGATGAACAAACTGATCGCTGCTCTCGTCGCTGGCCTGTTCGCAACCGCTGCATTCGCACAAGAAGCTTCGGCACCGGCCGCTGCTGCTCCGGCAGCTGCTGCTTCGTCGGCTCACAAGTCGTCGCACAAGAAGTCGCACAAGTCGTCGCACAAGTCGCACAAGAAGGCAGCCGCTTCGGCGCCGGAAGCCGCTTCGGCAGCTCAGTAAGTTCGTTGTAAAACGGCGGTATAGCGAAGTCAAAAACGAGCATTACCGTCGTCTTTACGGCGTTGAAGGGCAGATGGCCGCAAGGCGTCTGCCCTTTTGTTTTGTGCCTGCGCATCGAGTAACATGCGCGGGGCCGCCGGCTTTCCGGCACAACGTTTGTCTTGAAAGGAGCATCGTCGTGAATCTGTTGTTGCGTGCCTTGGTGTCACCATTCAGTTCGACGGCTTCGGCCCGGCGCGCGCGCATCGCCGCCACGATTCGAGCATGCGTGATCGCATTGATGCTGCCATTCGCAGCCGTCCCGCTCGCGCAGGCACAGACAATGCCCCCCGGCGCCAAGCAGCCGTCCGACTTTGCGCGCGCGAAGCTCACCGCGGGCATGTACGTGATCGATGCCGCCGTCGCCGCGAACGATGCCGATCGCGAGCAAGGCCTCATGTATCGCACGAAGCTCGCACCGAACGAAGGGATGCTCTTCGTTTTCAATGAAAACGCCGTGCATTGCTTCTGGATGAAGAACACGCTGATTCCGCTGTCGATCGCGTTCATTCGCGCGGACGGCACGATCACCGACATCGACGAAATGCAGGCCGAGACCGAGAACAATCACTGCCCGCGCAATAACGGCGTGTATGCGCTCGAAATGCCCAAAGGCTGGTTCGCCGCGAAGGGCATCAAGCCCGGCATGCAGCTCAAGGGCCTGCCGCGCGCGCAGTAAGCCCGCAATAAGTCCGCAACAAGCCCTTTCCGCCCGACCAGGGAACCGGCGTCGTCGCACGACACGCCGGTTTTTTTGCGTCCGGAAAGTCCCCTCCGCCGAGCTGGCAGGATTCCTGCAAAGAGCTTGCCGACGCGCTATCCTAAAAAGATTCAGCGCGACGCATCTCACCACTTCAGGTCGCGCCGAAGGTCGCCGCACGGCGACCAGGGTCGACACATCCACAGGAGGTTCACGTGCCCCGCAAGACTCCCATCGAGCGCTATCGGAACATAGGCATTAGCGCTCACATCGATGCCGGCAAGACGACGACTACCGAGCGCATCCTTTTCTACACCGGCGTGACGCACAAGATCGGCGAGGTTCACGACGGCGCGGCCACGATGGACTGGATGGAGCAGGAGCAGGAACGCGGCATCACGATTACCTCCGCAGCGACGACGGCCTTCTGGAAAGGCATGGCCGGCAATTACCCGGAACACCGGATCAACATTATCGACACACCGGGACACGTCGATTTCACGATCGAGGTCGAGCGTTCGATGCGCGTGCTCGACGGCGCGTGCATGGTCTACGACTCGGTCGGCGGCGTGCAGCCGCAGTCGGAAACCGTGTGGCGTCAGGCGAACAAGTACAAGGTCCCGCGCATCGCGTTCGTGAACAAGATGGACCGCGTCGGCGCGGACTTCTTCCGCGTGCAGCGGCAGATCGGCGAGCGCCTCAAAGGGGTCGCGGTGCCGATCCAGATTCCGATCGGCGCGGAAGAGCATTTTCAGGGTGTCGTCGATCTGGTGAAGATGAAGGCGATCGTCTGGGACGACGATAGCCAGGGCATCAAGTTCACCTACGAGGAGATTCCCGACAACCTCAAGGAACTCGCGCACGAATGGCGCGGAAAGATGGTCGAGGCGGCCGCCGAGTCGAGCGAGGAGCTGCTCGAAAAGTATCTCGACGACCACGAGAGCCTGACCGAGGAAGAAATCAAGGCGGCGCTACGCAAGCGCACCATCGCGAACGAAATCGTGCCGATGCTGTGCGGCAGCGCGTTCAAGAACAAGGGCGTGCAGGCGATGCTCGACGCGGTGATCGACTACCTGCCCTCGCCCGTCGATGTCCCCGCGATTCTCGGCCACACGGAAGACGACAAGGAAGCGGAACGCCATCCGAGCGATGACGAGCCGTTCTCCGCGCTTGCGTTCAAGATCATGACGGACCCGTTCGTCGGCCAGTTGATCTTCTTCCGCACCTACTCGGGCGTCGTGAATTCGGGCGACACCGTCTACAACCCGGTGAAGGAAAAGAAGGAGCGCCTCGGCCGCATCCTGCAGATGCACGCGAACGAGCGCAAGGAAATCAAGGAAGTGCGCGCGGGCGACATCGCGGCGGCGGTCGGTCTCAAGGAAGCGACGACCGGCGATACGCTGTGCGATCCGAATCACATCATCATCCTGGAACGCATGATCTTCCCCGAACCGGTGATCTCGCAGGCCGTCGAGCCGAAGACCAAGGTCGATCAGGAGAAGATGGGCATCGCGCTGAATCGTCTCGCACAGGAAGATCCGTCGTTCCGCGTGACGAGCGACGAGGAATCCGGCCAGACGATCATCTCCGGCATGGGCGAGCTGCACCTCGAAATTCTCGTCGACCGGATGAAGCGCGAATTCGGCGTCGAGGCGACCGTCGGCAAGCCGCAGGTCGCGTATCGCGAGACGGTGCGCAACAAGGTCGAGGACGTCGAGGGCAAGTTCGTCAAGCAGTCGGGCGGGCGCGGCCAGTACGGTCACGCGGTGATCGCGCTGGAGCCGGACCCGGGCAAGGGCTACGAGTTCGTCGACCAGATCAAGGGCGGCGTGATTCCGCGCGAGTTCATTCCGGCAGTGGACAAGGGCATTCAGGAGACGCTCAAGGCGGGCGTGCTCGCGGGCTATCCGGTGGTCGACGTGAAGGTGCGGCTGACCTTCGGTTCGTACCACGACGTCGATTCGAACGAAAACGCGTTCCGCATGGCCGGCTCGATGGCCTTCAAGGAAGCAATGCGCCGCGCCAAGCCCGTGCTGCTCGAACCGATGATGGCCGTCGAAGTGGAAACGCCCGAAGAGTTCATGGGCAACGTGATGGGCGATCTCTCCGGCCGGCGCGGGATGGTGCAGGGCATGGAAGACATCGCGGGCGGCGGCGGCAAGCTGGTGCGCGCGGAAGTGCCGCTTGCCGAGATGTTCGGCTACTCGACGTCGCTGCGTTCGCTGACGCAAGGCCGCGCGACCTATACGATGGAGTTCAAGCACTACGCGGAGACGCCGTCGAACGTGTCGGAGGCCATCATCAACGCGAAAGCGAAATAATCGCGATCGAACCGTGTAGTATCGGAAGTCCGTTGCTCGCTCTGTTGGTGGCGGCAACGGACTTTTCCTTATCCGCAGACGATAAACCGTACCGACATGAGCGACGCACATCAGCACATCGATTGGCGCGAACACGGCGTCAAGGTCATCAAGGGCGATCAACTCGACACCAACACTCCGCAGACGCCGGGCATGAACCGCGCGGCTGCCATCAACGCGGCGCGCGTCGGCGCGCAGAAGATCTGGGCCGGCACGGTCACGATCCATCCGAATGCGAAGACCGGCGCGCATCACCATGGCGCGCTCGAGAGCGTCATTTATGTCGTGCGCGGCCAGGCGCGCATGCGCTGGGGCGAGCATCTCGAATTCACCGCCGAGGCCGGTCCCGGCGATTTCATTTTCGTGCCGCCCTACGTGCCGCATCAGGAAATCAACGCCAGCACCGACGATCCGCTCGAATGCGTGCTCGTGCGCAGCGACAATGAAGCGGTGGTGGTGAATCTCAACATCGATGCCGTGGAAAAGCCCGAGGAAGTCTATTGGGTCGATCCGATTCACAAGCATCCACACGATCACTGAAGCGGGCGCAGAGACGCGCGATGCAGCCTCGGCGCGCGCCTTGCTACCTCGCGAAGACGCGGCGGCGCTTTTCGGCGCGGCTAACCTGATCGCTTGCGCGGCGCAGCCCGGGCGAGCGCGACAACGACAACATCCGCACACGATGAAAAAACCTTCGACCGACGCGCATTTCCTCGACCTCGCCCGCCCGCATGCGGGCGAACTGGGCAATCACGCGATCGACGAGTTCATGGCCGGGCGCCTCACGCGCCGCGAGCTGCTGCGTCATGCGAGCATGCTCGGCATCGCGCTGTCGGCGGGCGGCCTCCTCGGCATGCCGGGCGCGCGTGCGCAAGGCGCGGGCAAGCCCGGCGGCACGATCCGCGTCGCGCATCTGATGCCCGCGGGCGCCGTCGATCCGCTCACCGTGACCGACGCCGCCGGTCTCGCGCTCATCAATCAGACGGGCGAATTCCTGATCGACGACGACAGCGAACATCTGACGCTCAAGCCCGCGCTCGCGCTGTCGTGGTCGTCGAATGCGAAAGGCGACGTATGGACCTTCAAGCTGCGCCAGAACGTGAAGTTCCACGACGGCCAGCCGATGACCGCGAAGGACGTCGTCGCCACGTTCAATCGCCTGTCCGATCCGGGCGCGGGCTCGGCGGCGCTGTCGGTGTTGAAGGGCGTGCTGTCGAAGGATTCGGCGAAGGCCATCGACGATCACACCGTCGAATTCCATCTCGATGCGCCCAACGGCAATTTCCCGTATTACGTTTCCTCGGATACGTATAACGCGGTGATCCTGCCGGCCAATTTCACCGGGCCCTACGAGAAGACCTTCATGGGCACAGGCGCGCTGAAGCTCGAGAAATACACGCCGAAGGTCGGTGCGTCTTTCGTGCGCAATCCCGACTACTGGGGCGAGAAATCGCTGCCCGATCGCGTGACCTTCTCCTTCTACGCCGACCAGCAGGCGCAACTCCTCGCGATGCAAGGCCGCCAGGCCGACGTGATGGGCGACTTCACCGTGCAGGGCGGCGTCTCGATTCTGACGAATCCGCAGTTCAAGGTGCTCGGCACGAAGTCGAGTTCGCATCGCCAGATTCACATGCGCTGCGACATGTCGCCGTTCAAGGACAAGCGCGTGCGTCAGGCGCTCGCGCTCGCGATCGACCGCGAGATCATCGTGAGGGGGCTCTTTCGCGGCCGCGCGACCGTCGGCAACGACAGCCCCTTCGCGCCGGTCTTTCCGTCGAGCGATCTCGCGGTGCCGCAGCGCAGGATCGACATCGCTCAAGCGAAGAAACTGATGAGCGAAGCCGGCGTCGCGAACGGCTTCGACGTCACGCTCACGACCGAGAAGTACATGGAGATTCCCGATCTCGCGGTCGTCGTGCAGAACGCGGCGAAGGCGATCGGCATTCGCATCCAGCTGAAGGTGGAGAGCCAGGACCTGTATTACGGCTCGGGCTCGTTCGGCAAGTCGGACTGGCTGGATTCGCCGCTCGGCATCACCGATTACGGGCATCGCGGCGTGCCGAACGTCTTCCTCAACGCGCCGTTGACGAGCGGCGGCACCTGGAACGCCGCGCACTTCAGGAATCCGCAATACGACCAGCTCGTCGCGCAGTTCGTCGCGGCGCTCGATGTCGCGTCGCAGAAGAAGTTGTCCGGCGAGATCCAGCGCCTGCTGCTCGATGAAACGCCGGTCGTGATCCCCTACTTCTACGACCAGCTGATCGTCACGCGCGCCAACGTCTCGGGCGTGCGCTTCAACGCGATCTCGCAGATGTGGTTCGACCGCGCGACGGTATCCGCGTAAATGAGCACGATCACGCCGACGGCGCACGTAGCCGACTTCGCCAAAATGAAACGCATCGTGCGCTTCATCGGCGTGCGGCTGCTGCTCGCGCTCGTCACGCTCTGGCTTTTGTCGATGATCGTCTTCGCCGGCGGTCAGCTCCTGCCGGGCGATGTCGGCCGCGCGATCCTCGGCCCGCTCGCCGATGCGCGCGCCGTCGCGGCGCTTAATCATCAACTGGGCGTCGACCGGCCGCTGTTCACGCAGTATTCGAGCTGGATCGGCCACTTCCTGCGCGGCGACATGGGCGAGTCATATGCGTTTCGCGCGCCGGTCGCGCCGTTCATCGGCAATGCGCTGTGGAACTCGGCGAAGCTCGGCGCGCTCGCGTTCGTCGTCGTGGTGCCGCTCGGCATCGCGGGCGGCGTCTACGCGGCGTTGCACGCGGGGCGCTGGATCGACAGAGTCATCAGCATCGGCGGACTGACGGCGACGGTCGTGCCGGAGTTCGTCTCGTCGATCGTGCTGATCCTGATCTTCGGCGTGTGGCTGCAATGGCTGCCGATCGAAGCGACCGCGCCCGCCGACGCCGGCGTTTTCACGCAACTGGCGCATCTGGTCCTGCCGGTGCTGCCGCTCGTCTTCGTGTTCTTCGGCTATATCGCGCGTATGGCGCGCGCGGGCACCGTCGAGGCGCTCGACGCCGATTACACGCGCACCGCGATTCTCAAAGGCCTGCCGCAGCGCGTCGTGATTCTTCGCCACGTGCTGCGCAATGCGCTCCTGCCGACCGTGACCGTCGCCGCGACGCAGCTCGGCTACATGATCGGCGGCCTCGTCGTCGTGGAGACGCTGTTCCACTATCAGGGCATCGGCTCGCTGATCTATACCGCCGCGCGAGGCAAGGACTTTCCGATGCTCGAAGCGGGCGTGCTGACCATCGGCGTGATCTATACGGCGGCGAATCTGATCGCGGACGCCCTCTACATCGTGCTCAACCCGCGTCTGCGTAACGCCGATTCGAGCGGAGACGCCCGATGAGCACGACCGTCGCGCCGCAAACGCCAGTCAGGCCGCGCCGCTTCGAAGCGCTCGGCGCGCTGATGCGCTCGGCCACCTTCGATATCGGCGTGCTGATCCTGCTCTTCTGGGTGCTGTGCGCGCTCTTCGGCCATTGGCTCGTGCCGCACGATCCCTACGCATCCGACCCGCTCAACTCGCTCGTCGCCCCTTCCGGCGATCACTGGTTCGGCACGGATCAGCTCGGCCGCGACGTGTTCGCGCGCGTGATCGTCGGCTCGCGCGACATCCTGACCATCGCGCCGCTCGCCACCTTGCTCGGCACCGCGGCGGGCACGGCGATCGGGCTCGTCGTCGGCTATTTCGACGGCTGGGTCGATGCCGTCGTCGGCCGCGTGATCGATGCGCTGCTGGCGCTGCCGCTCGTGATCGTCGCGCTGCTCGCGCTGGCCGCCGTCGGCGCGAGCAACACGACGGTGATTCTCGTCATCGGCCTGACGTTCGCGCCGATCACCGCGCGCACCGTGCGCGCAGCGGTCCTGAGCGAGCGCCATCTGGACTACGTGCTCGCGGCGCAACTGCGTGGCGAGAACGCGCTCTACATCATGTTCGCGGAGATCCTGCCGAATGTGCTGCCGCCGATCATCGTCGAGGCGACCGTGCGACTCGGCTACGCGATCTTCGCCGTCGCCACGCTCTCGTTCCTGGGTTTCGGCATCCAGCCGCCCTCGGCCGACTGGGGCCTCGCGCTGTCCGAAAGCTACACGCTGATGGCGGGCGGCGCGTGGTGGACCGTCGTTTTCGACGCCGCCGCGATCGCCTCGCTCGTGATCGCGGTCAATCTCGTCGCCGATGCCGTGCAAGGAGTGCTGGACCGATGAACGGACCGCCGCCATCGGCTTTCCCAACCTTCGGCGCCGCGAAAGGCGACCAGGCCGACGCGCTCACGATCGTCGGCCTCACCGTCGCGTATCGTTCGCGCGGCCGCGAGCGCGAGGTCCTGCAGGACGTGACATTGCGCGTGAAGCGCGGCGAGGCGTATGGGCTCGTCGGCGAATCGGGCTGCGGCAAGTCGACCGCCGCGCTCGCGGTGCTGCGCTACCTGCCGCGCAACGGGCGCGTGAAGGCGGGCCGCATATCGATCGCGGGGCGCGACGTCGCATCGCTGAACGCGGACGCGCTGCGCGGCATGCGCGCCAATGCCGTGTCGATGGTCTATCAGGATCCGGGGCGCGCGCTGAATCCGTCGCTCACGATCGCGCGGCAAGTCTCCGAGGCGTTCGAAGTCACGGGCGCATCCGCCGACGAAGCGCTGTCGCGCACCGCCGAGATGCTGAGGCGCGTGCGCATCGCCTCGCCCGAGCGCGTGATGGAGAGTTATCCGCATCAGTTGTCGGGCGGGATGCAGCAGCGCGTGGTCATCGCGATGGCGCTCGCGTGCAACCCCGAGCTGCTGATTCTCGACGAGCCGACGACCGGGCTCGATGCCACCGTCGAAGCCGAAGTGCTCGATCTCATCGCGCAGTTGCGCGCGGAGCTCGGCACGGCCGTGCTCTTCATCAGCCACAACCTCGCGGTGATCGGGCGCATGTGCGATCGCGTCGGCGTGTTGTATGCGGGCAAGCTCGTCGAGGAAGGCACGACCGCCGACGTGTTCGCGAAGCCCCGGCATCCATACACCGTCGGCCTGCTGCGCTGCCTGCCGCGTGAGGCGCTCGCCAAGGCAAGCGGGCGGCTCGATACGATTCCCGGCTCGCTGCCGTTGCCGGGATCGATCGCGCAGGGCTGCATCTTCGCGCCGCGCTGCAAGCTCGCCGACGAGCGCTGTCTCAGGGACGCGCCGCCGCCCTATCGCATCGCGTCGGCGCACGGCGATCAGATGGCGCGCTGCCACTATCACGAACGCGCGCACATGCTGCCGCGCTCGACCGAGGAAGCGCCGGCGTATGTCGCAAACGGCGAGGATCAGCCGCTCGCGCTGTCCGCGCGCAATCTCTCGAAGACCTTCCGTGTCGGCGATGAAGAAGTGCGCGCCGTGCACGACGTCTCGCTCGATCTCGTGCAAGGGGAGACGCTCGGACTCGTCGGCGAATCGGGCAGCGGCAAGACGACGCTCGCGAAGCTCCTGCTCGGACTCGTGTCGCCGGATAAAGGCGCGTCGCTCGAACTCGAGGGCGCGTTCCTGCCCGAGCGCGTGACCAAGCGCAGCGACGCGCAGGTGAAGTCCCTGCAGATCGTTTTCCAGAATCCGGATTCCGCGCTGAACCGCGCGCATTCGGTGCGGCGGCTGATCGCGCGTTCGCTGTCGAAGCTCGCGTCGCTGCACGGCGAGGCAAAGGAACAGCGCCTGCATACGCTGACGGAAGCCGTGCGCCTGCCGGCGCGCTATCTCGGCTCACGCACGCGGCAATTGTCGGGCGGACTGAAGCAGCGCGTCGCGATCGCGCGCGCGTTCGCGGGCGATCCGCGCGTCGTGGTCTGCGACGAGCCGACGTCCGCGCTGGACGTCTCCGTGCAGGCCGCGATCCTCAATCTGCTCGCGGACCTGCAGCGCGAGCGGCGCGTGAGCTACGTATTCATCTCGCACGATCTGCATGTCGTGCGTTATCTGTCGGACCGCATCGCGGTGCTGTATCTCGGGCGCATCATGGAGATCGGGCGCGCGGCCGCGGTCTTCGACGGACCGCAGCATCCGTACACCGAAGCATTGCTGTCGTCGATGCCGTCGATCGACGGGACGCACGCGAAGCGCATCCGGCTGTCGGGCGAGTTGCCGAGCGCGGCGAATCCGCCTTCGGGCTGCGTGTTTCATACGCGCTGCCCGCGCAAGATCGGCGCGATCTGCGAGACAGAAACGCCGCCGTGCCGCGATGCGGACGACGGGCACGCGATCCATTGCCACATTCCCGTCGACGAATTGCGAATCCTGCAGCGTCAAGAGCGATAAGCGCGGCAAAGCGCTCATTCGTCGGAACCAAAGCGGCTTCGCGCGTCTCTCATCGGTTCGATGTTCAACGATAACGAGGATTCAACCGATGAAACCCGCCCTTTCCGCCGCGCTCTGTGCGCTCACCTTCGGCGTCGCGATGGCCGCACAGGCGCAGACCGCGCCGCAGGCACCGACACCCGGCGCCGCCGATCCGAGCTTCTCCGCCTACGCGCTCGTTCAGCAGTGCGCCGCGAAAGCCGACAACACGGCGCAGGGCCAATGCGTGGGCGCGGTGCGCGGCATCGTGCGCGGTTATCAATATGGCGTGCTGTTCCTGTCGCAGCGCGCTTCGCTGCCGGTCAGCGAGACGCAGCGCATCTCGCTGTGCCTGACGGATACGACGGTGTCGTCGATCGTCGATGACTTCATCTCGGACGCGAAGCAGGTCAACGAAGCGGATCTCCGGCGAACGCCCGCCGAAGTCGCCGTGCTCGGCTCGGTGCACGCGCATCATGCGTGCACCTGATCGCGCGCGGCATCAGAGCATTTCCAGCGAGCGCTTCGACTTCGGCGGCTTGAACTGCTGATCGATGTCGGCGAGTTCGTCGGCGGACAAATGAAGGTCGAGCGCGGCGCGATTCTCCCGGACGTGCGCGAGGTCCGCCGCCTTTGGAATCGCAAACACCTGCGGCTGTTGCAGCACCCACGCGAGCGCGACCTGAAACGCCGACACGCCGCGCGCCGCCGCGATATTTTCGAGCGCGCCGCCACGCGGCAGGCGCGCGTGATCGACCGGGCTATATGCCATCGCGGGCATGCGGCGCTCGCGCAGCCACGGCAGCAGGTCGAATTCCGGCCCGCGCCGCGCGACGTTGTACAGGATCTGATCGGTTGCGCAGGCGTCGCCGTCGTCGATCGAAAAGAGCTCTTCGAGGTCGTCGGTGTCGAAGTTGCTCACGCCCCAATGCCGAATCTTGCCGTCGCGCTTCAGTTTCTCGAAGCCTGCGACCACGCCTTCCAGATCCTCGCCGCCGCGCCAGTGCAACAGATACAGATCGATGCGATCGGTCTTCAGACGCTTCAGGCTGCGTTCACATGCGACCTGCACGCCGCGCTCGCTGCCGTTATGCGGATATACCTTGCTGACGATGAACAGCTCGTCGCGCCGGTCGCCGAGCGCCTCCGCGACGAGCTTCTCGCTTTCGCCGTCGCCGTACATTTCGGCGGTATCGATGAGCGTCATGCCGAGTTCGACGCCTTCGCGCAGCGCGGCGATCTCGCTCTTGCGCGCGTTCGCGCGCTCGCCCATTTCCCAGGTGCCCTGACCGAGCTTCGGGATCGCTTCGCCCGTTGGAAGCGTGACTGTCGACGGACTGGATTGAGCCATGAAAAAGCCTCCTTGTGTGTCTGCCGATTATGGCGCAAGGAGCACGCCCGTCATGTCACACGAGTCCGACACGAGCGGCTGGAGCGCGATGAGCGAGCGGTCACGCCGCAGGCGGCGCACGCTGGAATTGTCCTCGACGCGCTTCTCCAGTTCGCCGATGGAAACCGCCGCGGCCGTCACTCTGAACGCGCGGCCGCCGCTCGCCGAGCCTGGGCCACACGCGCCGCGCTTCGTCGCGCAGCATAGTCACCTGCAGCCGCGCGGTGTCGGCGGCAGGCAGGCCGGTTGATGGCCTCCGGTGCCGTGCCGATCGCGGCGGACTCCGTTGCGCCGCCCGCGAGCAGGCCCGCATCCAGCTTCAGGACAATGACAGCGCCCAGCACGAGCGCGACCACGACGACGATGTCGACGATCAACGGCGCGCGTCGTAATCGACAGCCGCGCCCGATGTTCGCGAAGAACCGCAGGCCGCCCGTGAAACCGGGCGTAAAAATGAATAGCGCAAATACGATGTTCTTGAGATTCGCGAATAACACGCGCCGGTTTGACCGAGAAATCGACGCAACGCTGAGCATGCCGCAGACGCCGCGAGTTGAATGGCCCAACTTCACGAAGCCGATGAGATAGCCGATTGCGAGACTTCAAAACAGAAAAATTGTGCGGCAAGCGGGTTCCATATCACGGCAGCTTCAATATTTTTTGATCAGAATGGCGCACTTCTCGTTAAGTGAATCGAATAGGCTTTCGGTGTAATCTTTCAGTAAGACTCTTTATCAAAATACAAAATCAATAACCAAAATCTTTCAACGGGGCTTTCTGATATATCAATCCCCCGTTCGCAGTTGTGCCAGCAGGAAATTCGATGATTTAAGAAAACACCACATATATCATAAAAAATTCTGCGAAAAGTGAATCCGATCTGCCGAAAAGCCTTATATATAACGGCTCTGGAAAGGATCGTTCCAGATTAAAGAACGACGCCCCGGGTTCGATAACCGCTTCCCAAAACTAAGTCGGCCGCTCGTAAAAAAATCTCTTTTCCCTGCAAAACTTTCTGATTAATATTGCAATCTTGTCTGCCTGTCAATATTATCAGATTCATAGGCCGTCAATCGCTGGACACGCGCATGTGATATGCGCGTAGATCCGGCTCCACGTAGTACAACCGCGAGGCACTCACGATGAACCAGATTCATGCAATGCGCGTCTTCGTGCGCGTGGCGGACACAGAAAGTTTTCGCCGCGCCGCGCAACAACTAGACGTCTCGAACGCGCTGGTCACTCGGGCTATTGCCATGCTCGAAGCGCATTTGAGGACCCGCCTAATTAACCGCACGACCCGCAATCTTTCCCTCACCGAAGCCGGCACACGTTACCTGGAAGGCTGCCGCGCGTTGCTCGAAGAACTGGACCATCTGGAATCGACCGTCACCCACACGGAGGGCGAGCCGAGCGGCACGCTGCGCGTCGTCGCCTCTAGCGCGCTCTCGCTGCTCACGCTCACGCCGCTCATCGACGGCTTTCGAAAGGTCTATCCCAAGGTCAATGTGCGCCTGACTCTCGCCGAGCGGCACGTCGATCTTGTCGAGGACGGATACGACGTCGGCATTGTCACGGCTTTCATGGTGTCGAGCACGGCGCTCATCGAGCGGCCCGTCGGCACCAACTCGCTCGTGCCGGTCGCGACGCCGGCATTCGTCGCCGAGCATGGCATGCCCACCTCGCCCACCGACTTGCATGCACTGCCGTCCGTGGGACTGCCGAACGAGATGCGCAGCCAGACGTGGCACTTCCGGCATCGTCTCGGCGACGCGGATCAGATCACGCTCGCGCCCGTGTACACGGTCAACAATGGGCTGATGGTGCGTCTCGCCACGCTCAAGAGCATGGGCTTCTCGATCCTTCCCGAAGGCATCGTGCGCGCGGATCTCGAAGAAGGCACGCTCGTTCGCCTGCTGGACGGCTATTCGATCGACGACCCCGACATGAAGATATCGATCGTGTATCCGGGAAGGCAGTATCTGCCGGCGAAAACGCGCTTTTTCATCGACTACGCGCTCGACTATCTGGGCCGGGAATTCGCCGCCAGAGGCATGCGTTCCGAGGAGACCCTGCGCCCGCCAATGCAGTCGGTCATGCCCTTGCAAACGATGCGGGGCGCCTCGGCGACCGCGAACTGAAGACCTCTCGAACAAAAGGGCCGGATGGCGTCTGAGCCGTCCGCCCATTGGCGCCGCGAACCGAACATCATCGCCCGGTTCGCGCAGCGCTCAAGTCTCCCCGTACTCCGCACTTGACGCATCCGGCGCCGCGCACATCTCGCGCAGCAATGCCGCCTCGCGCTCGTGCACCTCCACCGGCATGCACAAGGCGCCGGCGTGAGCGAGATAGCGCGCGCGATGCTGCCCGTTGCGAAACGCAACGACCCCTTCCCGATGCACGCCCAGCAGTCCGAGCAAGCCCGGCGAGCGGCGCACGCTGATAGTAACGTAGGGCATTTCGGGTACGCGCGGATTGTCCGGGTCCAGGAACTCGCGGATGCCGCGCACCTTGCCCGCGTGCCAGTCATCGACGGCCTTGAGCACGTAATCGGTGTCGTCGCGATCGGCGCACTCGAGGAGTCTTCGGACGTCGACGAGCACGACCTGATGGCGCGAGCCGAAGTCGTTGAACACCCGTTTCAGGCGCACGAAGTCGTACTGCGGATGGCCCTGGAGCCTGACGATCCAGACCGCTTCTGCGGCGGTCGGCGCAACCATCGTGTCCATGTTCGGCATATGAAGGAGACCGCGGCGCGCGCGCCCCGTGCGCGCGTGTTTCGCTGGCATGCGGCCCGAGCGCAAGCCACTAAACATGCCGCGCGAGCCAAATAAACTTTTACACCCTAGACGCGATTCATGAAAGCGGCATGACGGGCACGTGGCGTGCTTTTGTTGCCAGAATCGAACACATCCACGTAGCCTGACAACACGCGCGGCAAGCGGCTGTCGGCACGCATCCCTCAACGATCAGTGAACACTTCTTCCGATCTCATCGTCGCGCGGCCCGAAGGTCTCTTCTGTGTGCCGGGCAACTTCCATATCGACCCTTGGCGGCCTGTCGAACGCGCGGTCATCACGCATGCGCACGCCGATCACGCGCGCTTCGGCCATGCGCATTATCTGGCTGCGCAACCGGGCGTCGGCGTGTTGTTGTCGAGGCTGCCGGGCATCGACGTGCAAGGGCTCGCCTATGGCGAAGCGGTCGTCGTGAACGGTGTGCGCGTGTCGCTGCATCCCGCGGGGCACGTGCTCGGCTCGGCGCAGGTGCGCGTCGAATACAAGGGGCGCGTGTGGGTTGCGTCCGGCGACTACAAGGTCGAGCCCGATCCGACCTGCGCGCCTTTCGAGCCCGTGCGCTGCGATACGTTCATCACCGAATCGACGTTCGGCCTGCCCATTTACCGATGGGACAGCGCGCACGAGATCTTCGACGGCATCGATTCATGGTGGCGGCACAACGCGGCACAAGGGCGCGCATCGGTGCTCTTCTGCTATTCGTTCGGCAAGGCGCAGCGCGTGCTCGCGGGCGTCGATGCGGCCATCGGCCCGATCTTCTGCCACGGCGCGGTCGAGCCGCTCAATCGCGCATACGCGCAAGCGGGCGTCGCGCTGCCGCAGACGCGCCTCGTCAGCGAAATCGCCGCGAAGGACAAGGCTGCCTTCAAGGGCGCGCTGATCGTCGCGCCGCCGTCCGCGCAAGGCAGCACGTGGATGCGCCGCTTCGGCGATTACAGCGATGCCTTCGCATCCGGCTGGATGCGCCTGCGCGGCACGCGGCGGCGCAAGGGCGTCGATCGCGGCTTCGTGCTCTCGGATCACGCCGACTGGCCCGGCCTGCAACTCGCGATCGGCGCGACGGGCGCGCAACGCGTGATCGTCACGCATGGCCAGATCGAGCCGATGGTGCGCTGGCTCTGCGAACAAGGGCTGGACGCGGGCGCCTTCAAGACCGAATACGGCGACGATGCCATCGAAGCCGATACGGCAGAGCCCGAGAGCGCCGCCTCATGAAGCGCTTCGCGACGCTCTACGCCGCGCTCGACGCGACGACATCGACCAACGAAAAGCTCGAAGCGCTGATTGCGTATTTCTCGGGCGCGGAGCCGGAAGACGCGGCGTGGGCGTCGTACTTTCTCGCGGGCGGCAAGCCGCGCCAGTCGGTGCCGACGCGCCTTCTCACCGAGTTCGCGCGCGAACGCGCGGGCTTGCCGGAGTGGCTTTTCGAGGAGTCCTATCAGGCGGTCGGTGATCTCGCGGAAACGATCGCGCACGTGCTGCCGCCCGCCTCGGGCGAATCGTCGCTCGGGCTCGCGCAGTGGATCGAGGAACGCGTGCTGACCTTGCGCGGCGCGAATCCGCCGGAGCTGCGCGAACGGCTTCTGAGCTACTGGGACGAGCTGAACTGGAGCGAGCGCTTTCTGCTGACGAAGCTGATCGGCGGCGGCTTTCGTGTGGGCGTCGCGCGGCAGCTCGTCGTGCGCGCGCTCGCGCAGGTCGCGGGTGTCGATCACAAGCGCATCGCGCAACGCATGGTCGGCTGGACCGATTCCCGGCAGGCGCCGGGCGCGGCCCGCTATCTGCGGCTGATCGCGCCGGCCGCCGAAGGCGACGACGTCGACACGCCGCACGAAAGCGATATCGGCCTGCCCTATCCGTTCTTCCTCGCGCATCCTTTGCAGGCGGACCCGGCGACGCTCGGTTCGCCCAACGACTGGATCGTCGAATGGAAATGGGACGGTATACGCGCGCAGCTCGTGAAGCGCGCGGGCCGCGTGTGGATCTGGTCGCGCGGCGAGGATCTCGTCACGGAGCGTTTTCCCGAGCTCGCGTCGCTCGGTGCGGCGCTGCCCGACGGCACCGTGATCGACGGCGAGATTCTCGCGTGGGAGCCGGGCGCGAACGCGCCACTGCCCTTTGCGCGCCTGCAACCGCGCATCACGCGCAAGTCGCTCACCAAAAAGGTGCTCGCCGATTCACCCGCCGCGCTGCTCGCCTACGATCTCCTCGAGACCGATGGCCGGGATCTGCGCATGGAGACCCTGCACGAACGGCGCACTCGTCTGGATGCGCTCGCTCACTCGCTCTCCACATCGCTCGCGGTCGACTTGCTGCGCGTATCGCCGACGGTGGTCGCATCGGACTGGCCCGCGCTTGCCGCATTGCGCGACGAGAGCCGCGCGCGCGGCGTAGAAGGATTGATGCTGAAGGAACGCGCGTCGATGTACGGCGTCGGGCGCACGAAGGCGTCGGGCACGTGGTGGAAGTGGAAGATCGATCCGTATTCGATCGATGCCGTGCTGCTCTACGCGCAGCGCGGCCACGGACGGCGCGCGAGTCTCTACACGGATTTCACCTTCGCCGTGTGGGACGAAGCCGATGGCGTGCGCACGCTCGTGCCCTTCGCGAAGGCCTATTCCGGGCTGACCGACGAAGAAATGCGCCAGGTCGATGCGATCGTGCGCAAGACGACAATCGAGAAATTCGGGCCGGTGCGCAGCGTCACGCCGACGCTCGTCTTCGAGATCGGCTTCGAAGGAATACAGGCGAGCCCGCGCCACAAATCGGGCATCGCCGTGCGCTTTCCGCGCATGTTGCGCTGGCGCACCGACAAGAAGATCGAAGACGCCGATACGCTCGACATGCTGAAGGGCTTCCTGAACGAGGCGACGGCATGAGCGCGCCGCGTCCCCGCCGCGTGCCGCGCACGCGTGCGGCGCAGGCGAAGCTCGACGCGGCAGCCGAGATTTTCACGCCCGCGCCTTTCGCCTACGACGAGAACGAAGCCGTCAGGCCGATCGACGAGCGCATCGCGCATTGGTTCGACGACCGCGGCTGGCAGCCGTTCGAGTTCCAGCGCGAAGCGTGGCGCGAGATCGCGCGCGGCGCGAGCGGCCTGCTGCATGCGACGACCGGCGCGGGCAAGACCTGGGCCGTGTGGCTCGGCGCGCTCGCCGCGTATGCCCACGCGCCGCCGAAGCCGAACGCATTGCCCGCGCCGCTGACCGTCCTCTGGATCACGCCGATGCGCGCGCTCGCCGCCGACAGCGCCCGCGCGCTGCAAAGCGCGGTGAGCGCGCTGTCCGTGCCGTGGACGGTCGGCCTGCGCACCGGCGACACGTCGTCGACGGAACGCGCGCGCCAGAATCGCCGCATGCCCTCCGCGCTCGTGACGACGCCCGAAAGCCTCACGCTGATGCTCACGCGCGCCAATGCGCAGGAGGAACTGAAGCACCTGCGCATGATCGTCGTCGATGAATGGCACGAGTTGCTCGGCAACAAACGCGGCACGCAGACGCAACTCGCGATCGCGCGGCTCGCGCGCTGGCGGCCGGAATTGCAGATCTGGGGCCTGTCCGCCACGCTCGGCAACCTCGCGCTCGCGCACGATGCGTTGCTGCATCCCGTGAAAACGCCGCGCGTCGTCGTGCGCGGCGCGCAGCCGAAGACGCTCGTCGTCGATACGCTGATACCGGAGACGATCGAGCGCTTTCCGTGGGGCGGGCATCTCGGCGTGCGGCAGGTCCGCCCCGTCGCCGATGAAATCGATCACGCGCAGAGCTCGCTCGTATTCACCAACACGCGCTCGCAATCGGAGATCTGGTATCGCGCGCTGCTCGACCTGCGGCCGGAGTGGGCGGGCCTGCTCGCGCTGCATCACGGCTCGCTCGACAAGGAGGTGCGCGATTGGGTGGAACTCGGCCTGAAGAACGGGCAACTGAAGGCGGTCGTGTGCACGTCGAGCCTCGATCTGGGCGTCGATTTTCTGCCGGTCGATCGCGTGTTCCAGATCGGCTCGCCGAAGGGCGTCGCGCGGCTCATGCAGCGCGCGGGGCGCTCCGGCCACGCGCCGGGCCGCGTCTCGCGCGTGACGATCGTGCCGACGCATGCGCTCGAACTCGTCGAAGCAGCGGCGGCGCGCTGGGCGATTCAGGAGCATCGCATCGAAGGCCGCGACATGCCGTTGAAGCCGCTCGACGTGCTGGTGCAGCATCTCGTGACGGTGGCGATCGGCGGCGGCTTCACGCCCGCCGACATGCTCGACGAAGTCCGCACCGCGTATGCGTATCGCGATCTGAAGGCGCACGAGTTCGACTGGGCGCTCGCGTTCGTGGAGCGCGGCGGCACGTCGCTCAAGGCGTATCCGGACTTTCATCGCGTCGTGAAGGGCGATGACGGCGTCTATCGCGTGCCGCGCGAGGATCTCGTGCGCCGGCATCGCAACAACGTCGGAACGATCGTTGCAAACGCAACCATCAACGTGGCGTATATGACGGGCGGGCGCATCGGCGCGATGGAGGAATCGTTCATCTCGCGCCTGAAGCCCGGCGACGTCTTCACCTTCGGCGGACGCGCGCTCGAACTCGTGCGCGTGCGCGACATGACCGCCTATGTGAAACGCGCGAGCTCGTCGCGCGGCGCGATGCCGCAATGGGCCGGCAGCAAAATGCCGCTCTCGTCCGAACTCGCGGACGCCGCGCTCGTGATGCTCGCGCGCGCCAGCGACGGCATCTACGACGAGCCCGAAATGCGCGCAGTCAAGCCGCTGCTCGACCTGCAGGCGAAGTGGTCCGCGCTGCCGGGGCCGGGCGTGCTCGTCGTCGAACTGGTGCGCTCGCGCGAAGGTCATCACTTCTTCTGCTATCCGTTCGCGGGCCGCATGGCGCATATCGGTCTGGGATCGCTGTTCGGCTGGCGGGCGTCACGCGACCAGCCCGGCACGTTCTCCATTTCGATGAACGACTACGGCTTCGAGTTGCTGTCGGCGCGGCCGTTCGACTGGGAAACGCTCATCGCGCAAGGCCTCTTTTCGCCGCAGAATCTGGAGCACGACATCCTGGCGAGTCTCAACGCCTCCGAACTGTCGGCGCGGCGTTTTCGCGAGATAGCGCGCGTGTCGGGGCTGATTTATCAAGGCCATCCGGGGCAGCAAAAAAGCGCGCGGCAGTTGCAGGCGTCGAGCGGACTGTTCTACGAAGTCTTCCGCAAGCACGACAGCGAGAATCTGCTGCTCGCGCAGGCGGATCAGGAAGTGATGCTGCAGGAGCTCGAGCTGGGCCGCATCCGCGCCGCGTTGCAGCGCATGAGCGCGAGCCGCCTCGTGCTCACGCGTCCGAAGAAGCCGACGCCTTTCGCGTTCCCGCTGATCGTCGCGCGGCTGCGCGAGAAGGTGAGCACGGAGAAGCTGTCGGATCGCGTCGAGCGCATGCTCGCGGATCTGGAGAAGGCGGCGCTGCGTCCCTGATGCTTTTCGTGCTGGCGGCGGGGCGAATTCGAACTTCGTCGAAAGAGGGAGTGCAATGAGCACGGCGATGCAGAACGCGCTGAAGCCCGTTCCGGCACAACTCATCGACATCACGTTGAGCAGGTCGGCCAATTCGCTGAGGCAATCGCTGTTTGATTTCCGGCCAGGCCATGTCATCCCTATTCTGCCGGCGGGGAGCTCGTCCGTGAACGGATGCCCGGTCAGCTACACTTGGCGGCTGGAAGTCGACGACGTGTCGATCACGCGATTCGCCGCCGTGAACGGCAACCCTCCGGCACGCGCATCGAGACCGGACCCGCGTATGAAGTGCGGGCCGAAGGCGACGCCTCTTTCTCATCGACGCATCACGCGCGGGAATGCGGCGCATCGGTAAGCAAGGTACTCGGCGAAGCGCTTCGCGGGGCGCCGGTCCTGCGGGCAGACGCCGGCATCTGAACATCAATCCACGCTCAATTTAATGGCAGTCGAAGCCCTGACCATCGACCTGGACGGCCACGCGCTCGTTTTATCGGCAGACCGCGCGGCCTTCGATCCGCTCTTGAACACGCTGTTCATCGCGGACGCGCATTTCGGCAAGGACGCGGTGTTCCGCGCGCGCGGCATTCCGGTGCCCGTCGGCACGACCGGCGAAAGTCTGGCGCGGCTCGATGCGCTCGTCGCGGCGCATCGGCCGGAATCGATCGTTTTTCTCGGCGATTTGCTGCACGCCCGCGAATCCCACGCCGATGAGACGCTCGACGCGCTGGCCGCGTGGCGCGCGAAGCATCGCGAGCTGGAACTCGTGCTGGTCGAAGGCAATCACGACAAACATGCGGGCGCGCTGCCCGCCATGTTCGGCGTCGATGTCGTAAAGGAACCGCACGTGCTCGGGCCGTGGGCGCTTTGCCATCATCCGCAGACGGTCGATGGCGCTTACGCGCTCGCCGGACACGAGCATCCTGTATACCGGCTCGCGACGCGCGTCGACAGCGTGCGCCTGCCCTGCTTTCGCTTCGGACCGCGCGCGGGCGTGCTGCCCGCGTTCGGCGCGTTCACGGGCGGCTTCGAGGTGAACGGCGCAGTGCGCGCCGAAGCGCTGTACGTGATCGCCGGCGAGCGCGTGTTTCCGCTCAGTGATAGGTCGTCGTCGACGATTGCAGCTTCGTGAGCTTGCCACGCTGGAAGCCGTACCAGCCGAGATTCGACTGCATCACCACTTCCTCGCCCTGCCAGAACACGCGCCTGACCGTCATGCGCTGACTCACGCGCTGCACGAGCGGCGGATTGCGGCGGAAATCGTAGAGCACCGGGCCGGTGTCGGACTGCACGAGCATGCGCGTGACCGTGGCGCTTCCGCCGGACGTTTCATCGAAATGCGCAATGCGCTTGGCATCGAAGCGATCGAACACCTGTGTGTCGATGAGCGCGGCCATGCCGGATTCGTCGCGCAGGAAATGCAGCGCGCCCGCCTTCGTGGCGATGGGGCCGGCGGCGTCGCTCTGGGCATGCGCGAGCGCGCCGAGCAGCAACGTGGATGCGAGTGCGAAGCGAATATAGATTTTTGACAGTGACATCTTCGTGTTCGGTAGTTGATGCGTTCTTGTTGCAGCGTTTTTCCAACACTCTCCGGCATCTGCGACACGCAAGGATTGCACGGCCGCACGCGTGTTACCGGAAACATCTGACGCATGGCGGCGTGGCATCCGAAAGACCCGTGCGCCGCCGGCGCGTGCAGAAGAATATCCGTTCAGACGAGGCGTGGCTCGGGCCGGTCGGTATCAGGGTTTATACCAGCATCGAAAATGACCTTTCGGTACAATTCGAGCCTTCAACTCCGCCTCGGCGCCTGCATCGCTCACTCCGACGATGCGCCCAGACGTGACACCTCGTCCGCCTCCACCATGCCTCTGCCTCTTTTCGCTCTCGCCATTGCCGCGTTCGGCATCGGCACGACCGAATTCGTCATCATGGGACTGTTGCCCAACGTCGCGCGCGATCTCGCGGTGTCGATTCCGGCGGCCGGCATGCTCGTGTCGGGCTACGCGCTCGGCGTCACGGTCGGCGCGCCGATTCTGGCGGTGGTCACCGCAAAGATGCCGCGCAAGAAGGCGCTGATGAGCCTGATCGGTGTGTTCATCGTCGGCAACCTGCTGTGCGCGCTGGCGCCGAACTACTGGGTGCTGATGGGCGCGCGCATCGTCACCGCTTTCTGCCACGGCGCGTTCTTCGGCATCGGCTCGGTCGTCGCCGCCGATCTCGTCGCGCCGAACCGCCGCGCGCAGGCCATCGCGCTGATGTTCACCGGACTCACGCTCGCCAACGTGCTCGGCGTGCCGCTCGGCACCGCGCTCGGCCAGGCTGCCGGCTGGCGCTCGACCTTCTGGGTTGTCACGCTGATCGGCGTCGCCGCGGCGGGCGCGCTCGCCGTGTGCCTGCCCAAGCACATCGAGATGCGCGACACCAGCATCCTGCGCGAATTCGACGTGCTCAAGAACCCGCAAGTGCTGATGGTCCTCGGCATCAGCGTGCTCGCGTCGGCCAGTTTGTTCTCGGTGTTCACGTATATCACGCCGATCCTCGAAGACATAACCGGCTTTTCGCCGCACGCGGTCACCTACGTGCTGCTGCTTTTCGGCCTCGGTCTCACGGTCGGCAGCACGCTCGGCGGGAAGCTCGCGGACTGGAAGCTGCTGCGCTCGCTGCTGACGTTCCTTTTGTCGATCGTCGTGATCCTGACGATCTTCGCCGGCACCATGCACGAGCCTATCCCGGCGATGATCACGATCTTCTTCTGGGGCGTGCTCGCGTTTGCGATCGTGCCGCCGCTGCAAATGCTGATCGTGAATCGCGCGAGCGATGCGCCGAATCTCGCATCGACGCTGAATCAGGGCGCGTTCAATCTCGGCAACGCGACGGGCGCGTGGCTCGGCGGCTGCGTGATCAGCGCGGGCGCGCCGCTCACGTCGCTGCCGTGGGTCGGCATTCTGATGGCGGTGAGCGCGTTCGGCCTCACGCTGCTGTCGGCGACGCTCGACAAGCGCGGGCGCCGTCTTTCGATCGGACAAGCCGCCTGATTTCCGGCGCGCGGTACGTTGCATGAACGGCATTCTCTCGCGTGACTTTCTCGCGCTGATCCTGAGCGTCGCGGTCGTCGGCCTCGGGCTGGGCGCGACGCTGCCGTTGACCGCGCTCGCGCTCACGCAGGCGGGCTACGGCACCGGCATCGTCGGGCTGATGACGGCGATGCAGGCGGGCGGCGGTCTCGCCGTCGCGCCGTTCGCGAGCCGCGTCGCCGCACGGTGCGGTGCGCGCGAGACGATCGTGGGCACGGTGATCGTCGCGGCGCTCTCCACCATCGCGATGCAGTTCACCGTCGATCTCTGGCTGTGGGCCGTGCTGCGCTTGCTGTGCGGCGCCGCGCTGATGCTGCTCTTCACGATCGGCGAGGCGTGGGTCACGCAACTCGCCGACGATTCGACGCGCGGGCGCGTCGTCGCGATCTACGCGACCAACTTCACGCTCTTCCAGATGACGGGCCCGGTGCTCGTCAGCGTGATCGGCGGTCTGCCGTCGATGCGCTTCGCGATCTGCGGCGCGAACTTTCTGCTGGCGTTGCCCGCGCTCGCGTCGATACGCGGCACGCCGCACACGCTCGCATCCGGCGACGGCGAACATGGCGACTGGCGGCAAGTGCTGCCGCGCATGCCCGCGCTCGTGATCGGCACGGGCTTTTTCGCCCTTTTCGACACGCTCGCGCTCTCGCTGATGCCGCTCTTCGCCATGTCGCACGGCATCAACGAGGAAGTCGGCGTGCTATTCGCCTCGGCCATCCTGTTCGGCGACACGACGATGCAATTTCCCATCGGCTGGCTCGCCGATCGCATCGGGCGCGCGAAGGTGCATGCGGGCGCGGGCGTGGTCGTAGTGCTGCTGTTGCCGTTGCTGCCGTGGGCGATGCCGCACCCGTGGATCTGCCGGCCGCTGCTCTTCGTGATCGGCGCGGCGGCGGGCAGCATCTACACGCTCTCGATCGTCGCGTGCGGCGAGCGCTTCCGCGGCCCGACGCTCGTGTCGGCGACGGCGATCGTCGGCGCGTCGTGGAGCGTGGCGAGTTTCGGCGGACCGATGATTGCGGGGACGCTGATGCAGCGCGTCGGCGCGGATGCGTTGATCGGCGTGTTGACGGTGGCGGCGGGTGCGTTTCTGGTGGCGGCGTGGTGGGAGCGGCGTGCGTCGTCCGCGCGGGTATCGGAGTGAACGTCGTACATGTCGATCGACGGGCGGCCGCTCCGGCGCCTCCGGCTGCTTGAACTGCTCCACCTTTTTCGTACCGCAGGGTCATTTTTACGCGAGCTTATCTCTGCACGCGTGCAGTGGATCGCCAGCTAGCGAATAAGCAACTCTACGGTATCCGAATCAACTTGAACTTCGTGGGCCTCGATGATGTCCTCCGGTTCCATCTCAACGACGAACCGTCCGAAATCTCGAAGCCACCTCTGACCCCGGCCGCTCGTTCGTCAACCACGCGCCGCCAGAACCTGCCCGGCACAAGCGCCGAAGCCAACCCGGTACCCCTCCCCCTGACACCATCCCCGCAAGATGACTTCATCGCCGTCCTGCAGGAACACGCGCTCGCCGCCCTCTTCCAGCTGCAGCGGCCGCTGGCCATTCCACGTGCTTTCGAGCAGACTGCCGCACGACTCCGGCGTGCGTCCGCTGATCGTGCCGGAACCCATCAGATCGCCGACGCGCGTATTGCAGCCGCCGACCGTGTGATGCGCGAGCTGCTGCGCCATCGACCAGTACATCAGCCTGAAGTTGGTGCGCGAAATGGTCGTGGCCGTGCGGGCGCCTTCAGCGCGCAGCGTGACTTCCAGTTCGATGTCGAACGCGTGATCGCCTTCATGACGCAGATAGGCAAGCGGCGCCGGCTCCTGCCGCGGCGTCGCGGTGCGGAACGGCTCGAGCGCATCGAGCGTGACGATCCACGGCGAGATGGTCGTCGCGAAGCCCTTCGAATTGAACGGGCCGAGCGGCACGTATTCCCATTGCTGAATATCGCGCGCACTCCAGTCGTTCAGCAGCACCATGCCGAAGATGTGCGCCTCGGCGTCCTCACACGCGATCGGCTCGCCGAGCGTATTGCCGCGTCCGATGATGAAGCCCGTCTCCAGCTCGATATCCAGCTTGCGGCACGCGCCGTAGACCGGGCGATCTTCATTCGGCAGCTTGATCTGTCCGTTCGGGCGGCGCACCGGCGTGCCGCTCACGACCACCGACGACGCGCGCCCGTTATAGCCGATCGGCATCTCCGACCAGTTCGGCAGCAGCGCGTTCTTCGGATCGCGGAACATCGAGCCGACATTGGTCGCGTGCTCCTTCGACGAATAGAAGTCCGTGTAGCCGGGAATCTCCACGGGCAGATGCAGCGTCGCGCCGGCGCGCGGCACGAGCGCCTGGCGGCGCAGCGATTCGTCGTCGCGCAGTGTCGCGTCGCCCTGCGCGAGCAAGGCGCAGAGCGCAATGCGCACGTCGCGCCATGTCTCACGTCCGAGCGCGATGAAGTCGTTCAGGCGGGGCTTGTCGAACGTGCCTTGCGCTTCGAGGAGACCCGCCCGTTCGAGCGCGGCCAGATCGACGATCCACTCGCCGATCGCGACGCCCGCGCGCGGTTGCGCGTTCACCGCGTCGCTGAAAATACCGAACGGCAGGTTCTGGATCGGGAAGTCGCTCGCGGGATCGTTCGCGGATTCGATCCAGCTCTTCAGGGCAGGCGCAAGTGTGGCCTTCAGCGCGTCGTTCATCGTTGCTCCGGATTGAAGTGTTTCGTGAGGCCTTGCCAGCACTCGTAGTAGTTCGCCTGCAGTTGCGCGGTGTCGAGCGCGAACTGCGTCGGCTTGATGAGGGTGCGCGTCTCGAACATGAAAGCCATCGTGGCGTCGACCTTCGCGGGCTTCGAGGTATCGCTGTTCGATGCCTTCTCGAACGTTCCGGCATCCGGCCCGTGTCCCGACATGCAGTTGTGCAGGCTCGCACCGCCCGGCACGAAGCCTTCGGCCTTCGCGTCGTAGACGCCATGCACGAGGCCCATGAACTCGCTCGCGACATTGCGATGGAACCAGGGCGGCCGGAACGTATCCTCGGCCGCGAGCCAGCGCGGCGGGAAGATCACGAAGTCGATCGTATCGACGCCCGGCGTGTCGCTCGGCGATTGCAGCACGAGGAAGATCGACGGATCGGGATGGTCGTAGCTGATCGAGCCGATCGTGTTGAAATGGCGCAAGTCGTACTTGTACGGCGCGTAGTTGCCGTGCCACGCGACGACATCGAGCGGCGAATGACCGATATCCGCGCGCCACAGCACGCCGTTCATCTTCGTGACGAGCTCGAACTTGCCCTCGCGGTCTTCATAGGCCGCCTGCGGCGTGAGAAAGTCGCGCGGATTCGCGAGCCCGTTCGAGCCGATCGGACCGAGATCGGGCAACTGAAAGAGCGCGCCGAAGTTCTCGCAGATATAGCCGCGCGCCGCGCCTTCGGGCAGCGCAACCGAGAAGCGCACGCCGCGCGGAATCACCGCGATCTCGTACGGCTCGACGTCGAGCTTGCCGAGCTCCGTCGAAATCGCGAGGCGCCCTTGCTGCGGCACGATCAGCAGCTCGCCGTCGCTGTTGTAGAAGAAACGGTCCTGCATCGACCGGTTCGCGGCGTAGAGATGAATCGCGCAGCCGGTCATCGATTCGGCGGCGCCGTTGCCCGCCATCGTCACCCATCCGTCGATGAAATCGGTCGGCGCGGCGGGCATCGGCAGCGGGTCCCAGCGAAGCTGGTTGGGCGGCGTCGGCGGCACATCGGGCGAACCCGCGCCGAAATTGCCCACGAGCTTCGCGCGCATCGTGTCGGCGGGAATACGGGTGAACGGCTTGTGCACGGCACCCGGCCGGATGCGATAGAGCCACGAGCGGCGATTGTGGGCGCGCGGCGCCGTGAACGCCGTGCCCGAAAGCTGTTCGGCATACAGGCCGTAGGCCACGCGCTGAGGCGAATTACGGCCGACGGGCAGCGCGCCCGGCAGCGCCTCGGTGGCGAAATCGTTGGCGAAGCCGGATTGATAGTGCTGATTCGCGTCCGTGTGCGTCTCGAACGTTGGCATGGTCGAAATCCTCGGCGAAAAAATGCGGCGGTCAGGCGACGACGGCGAGCGCGGCACGCTGTCGCGATGTTTTACGCATGGTAAAACCAATTACGATTAGTGAAATCGCTCGTATACCCTTAATCGACGCCCTTACTCCGGCATATCAATATGTGAATTTGGTGCTGGACGCGGTGCTGCGCGCTGATACCATCGACCCTTCCGACGACAATCGCCCGGTACGGCACGCCTCACAATACGAATGCTCCATCCATGATCGCCCCGTCCTTGCCTGAACTCGTCGCCCGCGCCGCGGAACATCCGTTTCTCGGCGCGCATGTCGCGCTCGGCGAGAACGAGCACGCCGGGCAGGCCATCGCGCGGTACGGCGATCTGTGCATTTCGAGCGCCTACGAGCCGATCTTCGATGTCGGCACGCATAGCTTCCCGCAGACATTGAGCGCATCGCCGGAGAGCGCCGAGCGTTTCGGCGATGAACTCGGCGTGCAGGCGTTGACGTTGATTCAGGGCGATGCGCCGCACGATCCGTTCGGCCAACTGGAAAACGATCGCGAACTGGTCGCGCTCGACCGGCTATCGCGCGCGGTGCACGCGTTCAATTTCTTCGGGCCGCATCGGCCGGGGCTTCTGTTTTTGCGCGTGCACGAGCGGCTGTTGAAGAGCGTGAAGTACGATCACGGGCTGCACTTTTCTTCCGTGCTGACGGAGTTCGGCATGACGCCGTCGCGCGTGGTGATCGAATTGCCGGCTGCCGCCGTCGCGCACAAGACGTTTCTTGGTTATCTCACCAAGAGCTATCAGCGTTACGGGTTCAAGGTCGCGGGGAATCTGCCCAATGCCGGGCAGATCATGGCGGTGTCGGATATGGCACGGCTCGATTTCATCAAGATGGATGCGGCGCAGGCTTTACGCGATTCCGTAGTGAAGCATCTCGTGGCGTATGCGCATCGGCTGAAGATTCCGCTCATCTTCTCCAATGTCCGCGACGAAGCGCAGTTCAACGCATTGCAGCAGTTCGACGTGCACTTCGTGCAGGGACCGGTGTTCGATTCGCATCCGGTGCACGGCCGGTGAATCGCGGCGGGCCCCGGACGCTCATTCGCCTCATTCGACCCGCAAACGGTGCATCAGCGGCTTCAACGCGGGATAGAGATCGAGATAGACGCCGAAGCGATCCGCATAGACCCGCTGCCGCTCCTTGTCCGGCTGCGCACGTTCGACGAGCGTGACCCATCCGCCTTCCGCCGTTTCCCGCGACACCAGCCCCGCGCCCAGCGCTGCCAGCAGCGCGGCGCCCATCGCGGCTTCGACGTCCTGCTCGATCGACAATACCGGATAGCCGGTCACATCGGCGATGATCTGCATCCACAGATCCGAATGCGCCGCGCCGCCGACGACGATCAACCGGTCATCGAGCGACTGCGCCCCGCGCCGCCCCGCTTCCATGTTGTGCTTCAACGCGAACGCGACGCCTTCGAGCACCGCGCGATAAAGCGTCGCGCGCGTATGAAACAGGTTGAGCCCGACGAACGTCCCGCTCGCGCGCGCGTCCCAGACGGGGCTGCGCTCGCCCATCAGATACGGTAGAAACACGACGCCATCCGAACCCGCCGCAACCTTCGACGCCGCCTCTTCCAGCAGCCGATGCGGGTCGCCATGCGGCATCGTCTTCGCCGCGGCGATTTCGGCCTGGCAGAACTGATCGCGATACCACGCGACGCACTGCCCCGCGGTGCTCGCGCCGCCGAACACATAGAGATCGTGCTTGCCGTTGTAGACATGCGGCATCGACACGAGTCCGTGACTCGCATCGACGGTCTGGTTGATGTAGCCCCAGCACATGCTCGTGCCGATCATCGCGACGTGATGACCCGCCTTCGTGACGCCCGCCGCGAAGGTCGCGACCGCCGCATCGACGCCGCCCGCGACGATCGGCGTGCCTGCGGCAAGCCCCAGTTTGTCGGCCCACTGCGGCAACAATCCGCCCACCGCTTCCGACGATTCGACGAGCCGCTGCGGCATCATCGAAGCGGGAATGCCCAGCATGTCGAGCGCCTCGCGCGACCACGCGCGCTTCGCCACGTCGTACACGCCGCCGATATTCCCCGCCGAACTGTGGTCGACGGCGAGCTCGCCAGTCAGTCGCTGGATCACGAATGCATTGGGCGGCAGAAAATAGCGCGTCTTGTTCCATACGTCGGGCTGATGGCGGCGCAGCCAGAGCATCTTCGTGAAACCGTAATAGCTGTCGACGCCGTTGCCCGTGATCGTTTCCAGCCGCTTCATGTCGACGTTCGCGCGCACCCAGTCGACTTCCGCCGTCGCGCGCCGATCCATCCAGATTAGGCACGGGTAGAGCGGTTCCATGTGCTCGTCGACGGGAATGCCCGAGCCGCCGTAAAGACTGCTCACGCAGAGCGACTTCACATCGCTCGAAGCGACGCCCTTCTCGCGCGCCTTCGCGACGACCGCCGCGATGCACTCCGTCACGGCCTCAAACCATACCGAAGGCCATTGCTCCGCCCACAACGGTTTGGGCGTATCCGGATGGTAAGCGCTCGAATGCTGCGCGACGATCGCGCCGCTGGTTTCGACGAGCAGCGCCTTCGTGCTCTGCGTGCCGATGTCGATGCCGATCACATAATTCATGTCCGTCTCCCGCGTTCTGTTTTTGCGCCTATCGTTAAAGGCAATTGGCTCACGCACCTTCGTTCATTGGCCGTCAGCTTGCCTATACGGGTTATTCCCGATGCGTACCCGTCGATGGAATTTGTGCGCCGCAGCGCCGTCCGGAGCGCGCGTCGGCGATGGATGTGCCGTTCGCGCGACGCGCGGTTTGCGCGGCGTCGCACGAACTATCGCGCCTTGACTTTAGTCCGGGCGAATACGATCATTCGATCAACGACAGAGCAAATGCTCACTTCAACGCCTTGAGCGCTTTGAGCGCCTCGCGCGCCATCGCGACCCGCCGTCCGCGAAGAACGGGCGCGCATCCCAATCAGAGGAAGAGACGACATGATTAGCGAAGCCAACGTGATCCTGCACATCGGCGCCGGGTCTTTTCATCGCGCGCATCAGGCGTGGTATCTGCACCGACTGAACGAAACGGGCGATACGAGCTGGTCGCTCGCCGTCGGCAATATTCGCGGCGACATGAATGCCGTGCTCGAAGCGCTCGCCGCGCAGCATGGGGCGTACACGCTCGAGACCGTCACGCCTAAGGGCGAGCGCGAATACGAGACCATCCGCTCGATCAGGAAGGTCGTGCCGTGGTCGGCCGATCTGAACGAACTGATCGCGACGGGCGCCGATCCGGCCTGCAAGATCGTGTCGTTCACCGTCACGGAAGGCGGCTACTACCTCGACGAGCACGACAAGCTCGACACCGCCAACACCGATCTCGCCGCCGATCTGAAAGGGGCGAAGACGACCATCTACGGCGCGCTCGCCGCCATCCTCGATGCGCGCATGAAAAACGGCGCGGGCAAGGTGTCGCTGCAGAATTGCGACAACCTGCGCAGCAACGGCGACCGCTTCAAGGCGGGCATGCTGGAATTCCTGGAGCGGCGCGGCGAGACCGCGCTGCGCGACTGGATGATCGCGAACACGTCGTGCCCGAACGCGATGGTCGATCGCATCACGCCGCGTCCGACGCCCGATGTCGCCGAGCGCGTGAAGGCCGCGACCGGCTTCGACGACAAAGCGCCCGTGATGGGCGAGAAGTTCATCCAGTGGGTGATCGAGGACAACTTCATCGCCGGGCGGCCCGCGTGGGAGAAGGTCGGCGCGGAGATCGTCGAATCGGTGCATCCCTACGAGGAAGCGAAAATCCGCATCCTGAATGCGAGCCATAGCTGCATTGCGTGGGCGGGCACGCTCGTCGGGCTGCAATACATCCATGAAGGCACGCAGGACCTGGAAATTCGCGCGCTCGCGGACGCCTACGTCACCGACGACGTCATCCCCTGCCTCACGCCCAGTCCGATCGATCTCGCGAAGTATCGCGATGTCGTGCTCGATCGTTTCAGCAATCCCTATATCAGGGACACGAACCAGCGCGTCGCGGCGGACGGCTTCTCGAAGCTGCCGGGCTTCATCGCGCCGACGCTCTCCGAATGTTTCGCACGCAACGTCGATCCCGATTCGACCGCCATCCTGCCCGCGCTCTTCTTCCGCTTTCTCGAACGCTGGCACGAAGGCAAGCTGCCTTACACGTATCAGGACGGCGTGATGGACCCATCGGCCGCGCATGCCTTCTTCACGGCCACCGATCCGGTCAAGGCGTTCACGGCAGACAAGCTCCTGTGGGGCAGCATGGCGCAGACCGAAGGTCTCGAGCGCGTGATGCGCAACGCGATTTCGAAGGTCGATGCGTGGCTCGCCAATCGCCCATAAGCCCGGTGTTATCGCCGCCCTAAACGCGAGTTGAAACCAGCGCCGCGCCGCTCGGGTAATGTGCCCATGGCGCGGCGCGCTGCGTGGCGTTAAATTAGCGCCTCCCGCTGCATCGGCGTCACGCCTGTTTTTGGCCGGGTTCGATCCCGGCGACGACAAAGGGTCCGTTCATGTACTTAGGCATCGACCTCGGCACCTCCGAAGTGAAAGTTCTGCTGCTCGCGAGCGACGGCAGCGTCATCGGCACGGCGGGCACGCCGTTTACCGTATCGCGTCCGAAGCCGCGCTGGTCGGAGCAGAATCCGCTCGACTGGTGGGAAGGCACGCGCGCCGCGCTCTTCAAGCTGCGCGACAAATTTCCGGATGAATTCGCGCAGGTGCGCGGCATCGGCCTCTCGGGTCAGATGCACGGTGCGGTGCTGCTCGATTCATACGACAACGTGCTGCGCCCCGCCATCCTGTGGAACGACATGCGCAGCGACAAGGAGTGCGCCGAACTCTACGAGCGCGCGCCGAACCTGCACGAAATCGCCGGCAATCTGGCGATGCCCGGCTTCACTGCGCCGAAGCTCCTCTGGGTCGCGCACAACGAACCCGAAATCTTCAAGCAGACCGCGTGCGTGCTCTTGCCGAAGGATTATCTGCGCATGCATCTGACGGGCACGAAGGTCTCCGATCCATCGGATGCCGCGGGCACGCTCTGGCTCGATGTCGCACGGCGCGACTGGTCCGACGAGTTGCTCGCGGCGTGCAGCATGTCGCGCCAGCAGATGCCGTCGCTTGCCGAGGGCAGCGAGCCGTCAGGGATGTTGCGGCGTGAGCTCGCGCGCGAATTCGGGCTGGGCGACCACGTGGTCGTCGCGGCGGGCGGCGGCGACAATGCCGCGAGCGCGGTAGGCATCGGCGCGACCGATCCGGGCGATGGCTTTCTCTCGCTCGGCACATCGGGCGTGCTGTGCGTGATCGGCGATCGCTTCCGGCCGAATCCGGCGTCGGCGGTGCATGCGTTCTGCCACGCGATTCCGGATCGCTGGCATCAGATGAGCGTGGTGTTGTCGGCGGCGAGCTGTTTGCGCTGGGTGTGCAAACTGACGTCGACGGACGAGCCGACCTTGCTCGCGGAAATCGAAGCCTTGCCCGCCGACGTGTTGCCTTCCGCGCCGTTGTTCCTGCCGTATCTGAGCGGCGAGCGCACGCCGCACAACGATCCGTACGCGCAGGGTGTGTTTTTCGGCATGACGCACGCGACCGATCGCGCGCTGCTCGGTTACTCGGTGCTCGAAGGCGTGACGCTCTCGCTGACCGACGGTCTCGACGCGCTGGAATCCGCGGGCACGCAGGCGCGCGCGTTGTCGATGTTAGGCGGCGGTGCGCGCAGCGCGTACTGGGCGCAGATGTTCGCCGATGCCTTCGATACGCCGACGCGCACGCACGGCGGCGGCGAGACCGGCGCGGCGCTGGGCGCGGCACGGCTTGGCTGGCTTGCGGCGGGCGGCGACCCGGCGACGGTGCTCGCCAAGCCCGAGATCAAGCAGGAATTCACGCCGGACGCGGGGCGGCATGAGATGCTTCGGCAGCGCCTGAAGGGGTTTCGGGAGTTGTATCAGCATGTGAGACCGTTGTTTGATCCGGCGCGGCCGAGGTTGGCTTGATTTTGTGGTGCTCGTGGGCTTCTATGGAATTTGTCGTCGTGGTCGTTGTTGGCGCTTTTTTTTTCGGCGGATCCCGTTTTCTTTTTGGTTTATTAGCGTTGCCCCTGTGCGGGGCGGCAGTCACTTTCTTTGCTGCTGCAAAGAAAGTAACCAAAGAAAGCAGCTCCACACGCCCGCGGTCACACGCAGTTTGGCCATGCTTGCCAGCCCATCGTGGGCTCAGTAGAGAGTGCCCTCATAGGCCCCGCCGGGCGTGGATCGCGCACGGTCTGACAAGCTAGTCGTTCAAACGCGCTGGTTCAGCACGAAACAGCGCCGGCACAGCGCTACGCGCTGCCGCCGGGTCCACAAGGGAAACCAACGGTGTACAGGGGCAGTGCATTGAGAGGGAAGCGTCAGCAAAGAAGCATATGCGGACCCGATTGACCCAACGGCCGCGAAGCGGGCTGGAGCCATTTCGTGCTGAACCAGTTTGTTGTGTGGCGTGAGGTGGCGGACCGTGCGCGATCCAAGCCCGGTTTAACCTTTGAGGGCGACACTTAGGCAGCCCACGATCACCTGGCAAGCGTGGCCAAACTGCGTGTGACCGCGGGCTTATCGAGCTGCTTTCTTTGGTCACTTTCTTTGCAGCAGCAAAGAAAGTGACTGCCGCCCCGCATAGGGGCAGCGCTAATAAACCAACACCAACACGGGATCCGGCAACACCCCAAAAAAACCCCAAAAACACCCCTAAAAAAAGCAACAAAGCAAAAAACGAAACCACCAGTGCCCAAGTCCACTGAAAAACTCGACCTCGCGACGCGCGCAGCGTGGCTCTATTACGTCGCCGGCAACACCCAGAACGAGATCGCCGAAAAGCTCCAGATCTCGCGACCGGTGGCGCAGCGACTCGTCGCCTTCGCGGTCGAAAAGAACCTGATCCGGGTGCGCGTCGATCATCGCATCGCCGATTGCCTGTCGCTCGCGAAGTCGCTCAGCGACCGCTACGGTCTCGCGATGTGCGAAGTCGTGCCCATCGACGGCGACGCGCCCGAGCAAGTCGACCGCAAGCTCGCCGTCGCGGGCGCGCAGGTGATGGAGCGCTATCTGCTCGAAGAGAAACCGCTCGTCGTGTCGATCGGCAGCGGGCGCACGCTGAAGGCCTGCGTCGCTCAGATCGGGCAGATCGACCGGCCGCAGCATCGCTTCGTTTCGATGGTCGGCGCAATAGCACAGGACGGTTCATCGAATCGTTATGACGTCGCGCAGCAGCTATCGGAGAAGACCGGCGGCAAGCACTTCATGTTGCCCGCGCCGCTCATGGCCGACAGCGAAGCCGAGCGCGCGCAGTGGGTGAGTCACCGGCTGTATCGCATCGTCAGCGAACTCGCGAAGCAGGCGGACGTGGCGTTCGTCGGCATCGGCAACGTGGGCGTGAATTGTCCGCTGCACCAGGACGGTTTCATCACGCGCGCGGAAGTCGACGAGATGATGTCGGCGGGCGCCGTGGCCGAATGGCTCGGCCTGCCGATCGATGCAAACGGCAAGCGCGTGACCTCGAAAACCGGGGCGCGCGTGACGAGCCTCAAGCTCGATGCACCGCCCAAACGCCCGACGATCGGTTTCGCGGGCGGCGAGCGCAAGCGCGAGGCGCTCATCGCCGCGTTGAAAGGGAAATGGCTGTCGGGGCTTGTCACGGACGAGTTGTGCGCGAAAGCCGCGCTCGACGCGTGAGCGTCAGAAGTCGATTTCCGCTTCCACGTCCTGCCCGACTTCCAGCGCGACGCCCTCGCCTTCCAGGATGATCGCGTTCTTGCCGAAGGTGAGCGCGCCGTCGAACTGATCGCTGCCGCGATACGCGCTCATCGTGTCGAGCGGCTCGTGCGGCCACGATGGATCGTGCGCGCCCGTGCCCTGATCGATCGATGGAATCGGACAGCGCGTGCAGAGCTTCACGAGCCGTAGCCGCACAGCGCGTCCCGGCACGCGAACGTGCATGTCGCCGATGAAATCCTCTTCGTACGCATCGAGCCCGCCGATCACGAGATTAGGGCGGAAGCGATTCGCCGCGATGCCCGGCGCGCCCTTGATGGACAGGCGCGCGTTGAGATCGTCGAGCGATGCCTGGCCGACGACGAGCAGCGGAAACTGATCCGCGAAGCGCGTGTGCGTGCTGTGCGGCGCGGTCCATTCGTCGCTGACGTCGCGACGCGAGGACGGCGCGAAACGCACGAGACGCGCGGGCGTGTCCATGAATTCGCTGAACCATCGCGCAGCGTCCTCGCCGGTGTCGAGCGCATCGACGGTATCGCGCCAGACGGTCGCGCGTATCGCTCGCGCATCGGTGAGCGCTTCGGCGCAGAGCGGCGTGCGAAGCGTCGGCATGCCGGGCGCGTCGATGACGAGATCGCCGCCATCGAATGCGGTCCTGATCAGCGCCATGCGCGGATGTGTGCGTTGCGTGAACATCGCGCCCGCCGGATCGGTCACCATCCAGTGACGGTCGTATTCGAGACCCGTGTCGAGGAGCGTCGCGCGGCGCAGCGAAACGCCGGCGCAGGACTTGACGGGATAGACGAAGAGTTCGTTCAGGACGGGCATGGCGATATCGTGTGGGACGGGCGCGGGCCAACGCGGGTGGCTGGTCGAAAACGAGATTATCGCGCGTATGCGGGTCGTGCAAAAAACAACGGCGCCGCTCTGCCGAACGGCGCCGCTCATACGATCAGCGGAATTTCAGGCCGCTGTCGCGTGCTCCCGCAGCCACGAATCCACGACCCTGCGCGTGTACGCCTGCCCTTCCGCGTTGAACAGATGGCAATGATCCGGCGCCGTACCGAGCTTCAGCTTCTCGCCGCGCGCGTGCTTCTCGAGCGGCGGAATGCGCGAGATCAGCCCATCCGGCGCGACGTCCGTTTCGGCATAGAGATACGCGGCGTCGCCGAGCGTTTCGACCGTCATCGCCGAAGCGGAAACGCCGTAATCGCCGGAGTCGGGCGCGTTCGGCTGCAAGTGCTCGGGACGAATGCCGACGGTCACCGCATCGCCCGGTTTCGCATTGCCGGGCAGCACGCCGACGAGCTGCGTCTCGCCCGTCGCGTATTTCACGAGCACGCCGTCGTTCTGGATCTGCGCGACCGTGCCCGACAGGAAGTTCATCTTCGGCGAGCCGATGAAGCCCGCGACGAAGCGGTTCGCCGGCGCGTGATACAGCGTGTTCGGCGTGCCGACCTGCTCGATGTTCCCCGCCGACAGCACGACGATCTTGTCCGCGAGCGTCATCGCCTCGACCTGATCGTGCGTCACGTAGATCATCGTCGTCTTGAGGTCGTCGTGCAGGCGCGCGAATTCAAGGCGCATCTTCACGCGCAACGCGGCATCGAGGTTCGAGAGCGGCTCGTCGAACAGGAACACCTTCGGCTTGCGCGTGATCGCGCGCCCGATCGCCACGCGCTGACGCTGGCCGCCCGACAACTGCTTCGGCTTGCGATCGAGCAGATGGTCGATATGGAGAATCTTCGCGGCGTTCTTCACGGCGGCATCGATCGCGGGCTTCTTCTCGCCCGCGAGCTTGAGGCCGAACGCCATGTTGTCGTAAAGCGTCATGTGCGGATACAGCGCGTACGACTGGAACACCATGGCGATGCCGCGCTTCGCGGGCGCCAGTTCATTCACGCGCGCGTTGTCGATCATGAGGTCGCCGCCGCTGATGTCCTCCAGACCCGCGATCATGCGCATCAACGTCGACTTGCCGCAGCCCGACGGGCCGACGAACACGACGAACTCGCCGTCCTCGATATCGAGGTTGATGTTGCGCATCACCTCGGTTTCTTCATAACGCTTGCTGATATTGCGCAGTGTCAGGCTAGCCATGATGTGTGTCTCCTGTCTTCATTAGCGATGCGTCACGCGCTTTCCGCTATCTGATTTCGAACGTCGCGTTCTGCAGCCATTGCTCGACGAGCGCAGGCAAGCGCGTCATGTCGTCGAATACCTTCTGCGCCCCCGCCCTTTCGAGCGCGCCGATCTGCCCTTCGGTCGCATGTCCGCCGCCGATGAAGCCGAGCACCGGCATGCCCGCCGCCTTCGCCGCCGTCACGCCGGTCACGCTGTCCTCGACGACGAGGCAGCGCAGCGGATCGATGCGCATCGCGCGCGCCGCCGCCAGATAGACGTCGGGCGCGGGCTTCGGATTCGCGACCATGTCCGCGCAAAAACGCCGCTCGCCGAAAAAGCGCAGCAGGCCCGTGCGTTTGAGCACGGCATCGACATAGGTCGAAAAGCTGTTGCTCGCGCACGCCTTCATGAATGGCACGGCCGCGAGCGCCTCGGCGATGCCGGGCACCGCCGGCGCCTCGATCGCCGCGACTTCGACGGCATGCCGGATCGCGACGACCTGATCGTGCGTCAGCGTGCGGTTCACCGTATCGGCGGCGCTCGCGAGCACCGCCTCGATGCGCAGGCCGAGCAGCGGCATCACGACCGGCTCGACATCGACGCCCGGCCACAGCGCCTGCAACTCGGTGACGAGCATGCGCGCGGCCACCGCTTCGCTGTCGATCAGCACGCCGTCGCAATCGCAGATCAACAGGCGGTCTTCGAGATTGGCCTCGTGGGATGGAGTGAGGTTCACGCTCGCATCCTCACTTCACCGCGCCAAACGTGAGGCCGCGCACCAGTTGCTTCTGCGAGACCCAGCCGACGATCAGGATCGGCGCGACCGCGAGCAGCGAAGCCGCCGAGAGCTTCGCCCAGAAGAGGCCCTCCGGACTCGAGTACGACGCGATGAACACCGTCAGCGGCGCCGCGTTCGAGCTCGACAGGTTGATGCTCCAGAATGCCTCGTTCCACGACAGGATGATGAGCAGCAGACCCGTCGATGCGAGACCGGGCAGCGCCATCGGCATCAGCAGGTAGACGATTTCCTGCCACGTCGTCGCGCCGTCGATGCGGCCTGCTTCGAGAATGTCCTTCGGCACTTCGTTGAAGTACGTGTAGGCCATCCAGACGGCGATCGGCAGGTTGATCAACGTGTACACGATGATGAGCCCGGACACGCTATCGAGCAGGCCCGTGTTCTTCCACAAGAGGTAGATCGGCACGAGCACGCCGACCGACGGCATCATCTTCGTGGACAACATCCACAGGAGGACCGACTGCGTTTTCCGGGTCGGGAAGAAGGCCATCGCGTACGCGCACGGCACGGCGAGGATCAGGCAGAGCAACGTGACGCCCACCGAGATCAGCACCGAATTCCACGCGAAGCCGAAGTAGTTGCTGCGCGCAAACACTTCACGGAAGCTCTCCAGCGTCGGCGTGAAGAACAGCGACGACGAGTACGCCTGCTGCTCCGTCTTGAACGCGGTGATCGTCATCCAGAAGATCGGAAAGAACAGCAGGATGGACACGATCCACGCGACGATGCCGGGCACCACATTCTTGGCGTGACCGAGCGCGGTGGTCCGCGGCGCGCCCGTAACCGTTTGAGTGCTCATGACTCGTACTCCCCTTTGAGGTTCTTCGCGAGCATTCTCACGAGGAAGAACGCGACGATGTTGGCGAGAATGACCGCGAGAATGCCGCCCGCCGATGCGAGACCGACATCGAACTGCTGCAGGCCGAGTGCGTAGATCAGGTACGACAGGTTGGTCGTCGCGGTGCCGGGGCCGCCGCCCGTCGTCGTGTAGATTTCCGCGAAGATCGACAGCAGGAAGATGGTTTCCATCATCACGACCACGGCGACCGCGCGCTTCAGGTGCGGCAGCGTGATGAAGAAGAACATCGCGAACGGACCCGCGCCGTCGATGCGCGCCGCTTCCTTCTGTTCCTGATCGAGCGACTGGATCGCCGTGAAGAGAATCAGGAACGCGAACGGCAGCCATTGCCACGCGACGATCACGATGACCGCGAACAGCGGATAGTCGGCGAACCAGTCGATCGGCTGCATGCCCATCGAGCGCATCAGGCTGGCGATGAGGCCGTACACCGGATGCAGAATCATGTTCTTCCAGATGAGCGCGGAGACCGTCGGCATCACGAAGAACGGCGCGATCACGAGCAGACGCGCGATGCCCTGCCCGAAGAACTTGCGATCGAACAGCACGGCGAGCAGCACGCCGCCCACGACCGTGATGACGAGCACCGAAATGATCAGCGTCAGCGTATGGCCGATGGATGGGCCGAACGCCGGATCGGTGACGAGGAACTCGAAATTGTCGAAGCCCGCGAAGCCTTTGACATCGGGGTTCAGCAGGTTGTAGCGCGAGAACGAAAACCAGATCGTCATCGCGAGCGGAATGGCCATCCACAGAAAGAGCAATCCGGTCGATGGCGCGATCAGCCATCGCACCGACTTTGCGCGCCGCTTGTCGCGCTCGGCGGCGGACTCCTCCAGATGATGATCGGTGATGGGGGGATTCAGTTGACTCATCGTGTCACCTCTCGATGATGATGCCGGCGGGCCGCATCAGGCGACGCGGCCCGTGTACCGCGGAAGATTTACTTCTGATAGCCCGCCTGCTTCACGGCGCGATCCGCGGCGGCGTTCGCCGCCTTCAGCGCGTTGTCGACGCTCGTCTGACCCGCGACGACGCCTGCGATCGACTGGCCGACCACCGTGCCGAACGACTGGAACTCCGGAATGCCGACGAACTGGATGCCGCTATACGGCACCTTGTGCAGCGTCGCGTCGTTCGGGTCCGCGGTTTCGATCGCCTTCAGCACGAAGTCGCCGAACGGCGCGGCCTGCTTGTACTCGGGGCGCGCGTAGGTCGACTTGCGCGTGCCCGGCGGTACCGACGCCCAGCCTTCGTCCTTGCCGACCATCTCGATGTATTCCTTCGACGTCGCCCACGCGGCGAATTTCTTCGCGGCGTCCTGCTGCTTCGACGTCTTCGGGATCGCGAGCGACCACGACCACAGCCAGTGCGAGCCCTTCGGCGTGACGGCAATCGGCGCCGCCGCGAAGCCGATCTTGTCCGACACCTGCGACTGCGACTTGTTGTAGAGCATGCCGGCGGCGACCGTCGCGTCGATCCACATCGCGCACTTGCCGGAGGACATCAGCGTGAGGTTCTCGTTGAAGCCGTTCGAGCTCGCTCCCGGCGGGCCGTCGCTCTTCAGCAGATCAGCGTAGAAGCCGACTGCCTTCTTCCACTCGGGCGTGTCGAGCTGCGCCTGCCACTTCTCGTTGAACCATTCGCCGCCGAAGGTGTTCACGACCGTCGACACGAACGCCATGTTCTCGCCCCAGCCCGCCTTGCCGCGCAGGCAGATGCCGTACTGGCCCTTGGACTTGTCGGTGAGCTTGTCGGCGAACTGCTTGATCTGGTCATAGGTCGGCTGGTCGGGCATCTTGAGGCCGGCCGCCTGGAACAGATCCTTGCGGTAATACGTCATCGAGCTTTCGACGTAGAACGGCAGCGCATAAAGCACGCCGCCGGACGAGAGGCCGTCGCGCGCGGTTTTCACGACGTCGTCGAGATCGTAGTTGGCGGGCAGGCCGGTCATCGGCGAGAGCCAGCCGCGCTTGCCCCATTGCGGCGCCTCATACGTGCCGATGGTGATCACGTCGAACTGGCCGCTGTTGGTCGTGATGTCGGTCGTCGCGCGCTGACGCAGCACGTTCTCTTCGAGGATCACCCATTTCAGCTGGATGTCCGGATTGGCCTTCTCGAAGGCCGGGGCGAGCTTCTTCAACTCGATCATGTCCGGGTTGTTCAACGTCGCGATCGTGATGGTCGACGCGGCATGCGCCGACAGCGGCACGAGCGCGGCGGCGGCCAGCGCGGCCGACAGCGCCCCGGTCACGAACGGGGCGCGACGTGCGCGCGGTTGTGCTCGAACGATACGTTGGGTGCGTTTCATTGGGTTCGTCTCCTTTTTGTTTGCACGGACACGGCGGACAGTCTCATGCATGACCGCAAGCGCCGTGTATGCCGCTGCCTGCTTTTGAGGGTGCGCGATCGGGGATCGCGTGGTTGCCGGGTTGATCCTTTGCCGCGCCTGCCTCCGTCGTCGTAGAGGTTCGGTTTTCACGCGCACGCATTCGCCGCGACGCCGTTTCACTATAGACGGTGCCTGCCGCGCTGCAAGCCGCATGGCGTGCGGGCGTGGAGCGCGTCAACTCATCCAGTTGCCGCCGTCGACGTTGATTGTCTGAGCGGTGATGTAATCCGAATCCGATGACGCCAGAAAGAGCGCCGCCCCTGTGAGGTCCGCGGGCACGCCCATGCGCCCGAGCGGCACTTCCTCGCCGACGAGCCGCTTCTTCTCGCCAAGCGGCCGGTTCTCGTAGCGCGCGAAGAGCGCGTCGACTTCGTTCCACATCGGGGTATCGACGACGCCCGGCGCGATGCCGTTCACGTTGATGCGTTCCCTGGCGAGCGCAAGCGCCGCCGACTGCGTATAGCTGATCACCGCCGCCTTGGTCGCGCAGTAATGCGACACGAGCGCCTCGCCGCGCCGTCCGGCTTGCGATGACATATTGATGATCTTGCCGCCACGCCCCTGCTCGACCATGCGCTTCGCGACCGCCTGCATCAGAAAGAACATGCCTTTGACGTTGACCGCGAACAGGCGGTCGTACACGTCCCAGGATTCATCGAGGATCGGGCGCATGTCGAAGAGCGCCGCATTATTGAAGAGAATGTCGATGCCTCCGAAACGCTCGACCGTGCGCGCCACGATGCGCGCGATCTCTTCACGCTGCGTGACGTCGGCCTTGAGCGCGAGCATGCGCGCGCCGACGTCCGCGAAGCGCTGCGCCATGTCGTGTTCGTCTTTCACGTCGACGGCGGCGACCTGCGCACCTTCCTCCATATAGCGCCGCGCGACCGCTTCGCCGATGCCGCTCGCGGCACCCGTAATGACCGCGACCTTGTCTGTCAGTCTCACCGATGTCTCCGATTCCTTCGATCGCCGTTCGTGTGAGCGAACGCTCTGCGAGTGAACAATTGCTCTTTGTTTGATCGAATGATCGGCGTTGCACGCGGTCGTGTCAAGGCGTCGGCACAGGTTTCGATGTTGCGTCGCGCAAACGCGGATAAGGTCGGGAAAACCCGTGTAGCAACGGGTCGGAGAGCCAAGCGCGGTATCACGCGGGCGGCACTACAGACGGTTCAGCACAATTCTAGTTCTCGCATGTCAACGCGATACGTTATATCATTTCCAAATCGTCCGACGAGCGGCACGCCCGCTCACGGTTCAACCCCTTGCACGGGTCGCGTCCCGACGCGGCCGAGATGACATGACCGCATCCGTCGAAACCATGCTGGCCCGCGCCGAAGCGCTCAGCGTCGAGCGCGGCGTCGCGCTCACGCCGCTGCGCCGCCAGGTCTACGAACTCGTGCTGAAGGCGCACAAGCCGATCGGCGCCTACGACCTCATCGACGCGATGGAGCCGCAGCGCGGCGCGCGCGTGCCGCCGACCACCGTCTATCGCGCGCTGGAATTTCTCGTCGAGAACGGCTTCGTGCATCGCATCGAGTCGAAGAACGCGTTCATCGCGTGCTGCGACGCGGGCAAGCCGCACGAAAGCCAGTTCCTCATCTGCGACGAATGCGGCGCGACGCTCGAAATCCAGGGCCGCGAGCTCGCTTCGTCCCTGTCCGCGAGCCCGCCGGCGCACGGCTTTCAGGTGCATCACCAGGTCGTCGAGTTGAGCGGGCTGTGCGCCGATTGCCAGCGCAAACATCGCGACGCCTGATTCGCTTCGGTCGAGAACGACTCATCCAGAAAGGAAATCGATGAAATTCGCGCACATCCTGACCTGCTTCGCCATCGCACTCGGCTTGTGCAATACGGCATCCGCGCAGACCGCGCGCGTGCCGGTCGTCGCGGCGGAGAACTTCTACGGCGACGTCATCCGGCAGCTCGGCGGCGATCACGTGCAGGTGACGAGCATCCTCAGCAATCCGGACGAAGACCCGCATCTCTTCGAAGCGAGCCCGAAAACCGCGCGCGCATTGCAGCACGCGGCCCTCGTCGTCTATAACGGCGCGGACTACGATCCGTGGATGGACAAGTTGCTCGCCGTATCGAAGAGCAACGACAAGCGCACAGTGATCGTCGTGGCGAAGCTCGTCGGCAGGAAGGCCGGTGACAATCCGCACCTCTGGTACGACCCGGCGACGATGCCCGCCGTCGCGAAGGCAGTGAGCGCATATCTCGTGAGCGCCGACCCGTCGCACAAAAGCGATTACGACGCGCGCCTCGCGGCCTTCCTCGGTTCGATGAAGCCGATCGACTCGACCGTTGCGCAGTTGAAGACGCACTACAAGGGCGTGCCCGTCACCGCGACCGAGCCGGTGTTCGGCTACATGGCCGATGCCATCGGCTTCGAGATGCGCAACCTGCGCTTTCAAATGGCATCGATGAACGAGACCGAGCCGAGCGCCGCCGATATCGCCGCGTTCGAAAAGGATCTGCGCGAGCGCCGGGTGCACGTGCTCATCTACAACAGCCAGGCCACGGGCGCGCTGACGAAGCGCATGCTCAACATCGCAAAGGATGCACATGTGCCGAGCATCAGCGTGACCGAAACCCTGCCCGCAAAAGAGACCTATCAGCAATGGATGCAGTCGCAACTCGACACGCTGTCGGGCGCGCTGCAAGGATGGCAGCGATGACCGCCGCCGCAACCACACAAGCCGCGCTCGAAGTCGATCGCGTGACGCTCGCCCTCGGCGGGCGCGAGATTCTCAACGACGCGAGCTTCACGGTCCGCAACGGCGAGTTCATCGGCGTGCTCGGGCCGAACGGCGCAGGCAAGACCACGCTGATGCGCGCGCTGCTTGGCCTCGTGCCGCTCAAAAGCGGGTCGATCCGTGTGAACGGCGAAACGGTCGTGCGCGGCAATGCATCCATTGGTTACATGCCGCAGGTTCGCACCGGACTCGCCAACCGGCGCGTGCTGGGCCGCGATTTCGTCGCGATGGCCGCCGACGGGCATCACTGGGGCCTGCCGCATCGCAACGCGCGCATTCGCGCCGATGTCGAGCGCGTGCTCGAACTCGTCGGCGCGCATCAACTGGCTTCGCGTCCGTTGTCGGAACTGTCGGGCGGCGAGCGCCAGCGTCTGCTGCTCGCGCAGTGTCTGCTCGGCAATCCGCGGCTCCTGCTGCTCGACGAGCCGCTCATCAGTCTCGATCCGCGTCATCAGACGGGCGTCGTCGAACTCGTGCGGCGCGTTCAGCGCGAACTGAACATCACCGTGCTGTTCTCGGCGCACGAGCTCAATCCGCTGCTGAATTCACTCGACCGCGTGCTCTATCTAGGCAGCGGGCGCGCCGCGCTCGGCACCGTCGACGAAGTCATCTCGAGGCCCGTGTTGTCGCGCCTGTACGGTTCGCCCATCGACGTGATGCGCGTGAACGGCCGCATCTTCGTGATGTCGGGCGATGTCGAGATCGACAAGCTCGATCACGCTCATGAAGAAGGCGGGGAGCATGAGCACGAACACGAGCATGACCATGCGCACGGTCACGGCCACAGCCACGCCAAATAGAAAAAGCACAATGTTCGAATACGACTTCATGGTGAATGCGTTCGCGGCGTCGGGGATGGTCGCGGTGCTGTCGGGAATCGTCGGGTACTTTCTCGTGTTGCGCGGGCAGACCTTCGCGGGTCACGCGCTGTCGCACGTCGGCTTCACCGGCGCGACGGGCGCGGTGCTGCTCGGCATGCCGCCGCTCTGGGGGATGGTGGGCTTTACGCTCGCGGCCGGCGTCGGCATGGGCGCGCTCGGCGAACGCCTCTCGGGCCGCGATGTGGCGATCGGCGTGATTCTTTCGCTATCGCTCGGCTTCGGCCTGTTGTTTCTGCACTTCTTCACCGCGTATGCGACGCAGGCCACGGCGCTGCTTTTCGGCAACGTGCTTGGCGTGAGCCATGAGACGCTCGTCGTGCTGGCGGGTCTCGCCATCGTGAGTCTGGGCGCGCTCGGCTTCATCATGCGGCCTTTGCTGTTTGCGTCCTTGCAGCCGGAGCTTGCGGAAGCCAAGGGTGTGTCGTTGCGGCTCGTTTCCGTGCTGTTTCTGGCGATCACCGCGCTCGCGGTTGCGGCGTGCACGCAGATCGTGGGCGTGCTGCTCGTGTTCGCGTTGATGGTCGGGCCGGCGGCCGCGGCGCAGAACGTGACGACGCGGTTATCGTCGGGGCTGGTGCTCGCGGCATTGTTTGCGCTCGGGCAGGCGTGGGTCGGGCTTACTCTCGCCTACTACACCGACTGGCCGACGAGCTTCTGGATCACGATGCTCGCCGCAATCGTGTATGGCGGCAGTCTGCTTGCGCGGCGCGGGAATTGAGGGTTTGGCTTTGCTTTTGGTTTTGTTTTCGCTGGATCCCGTTAGGGTGTCGGTCTATTAGCACTGCCCCGCACAGGGGCAACGCTAATAAACCAACAAGAACTCGGGATCCGCCGAAAAAAAAATCAACGACACAAAACCCGCGCATGATGCGCGACATGCCCCCCGACGAACGTCGAAATGAAGAAATACCCATGATCGTAGCCTTCATGACGCCGCACCGTCACCCGGTGCCCCGCTTCCTGTGCATTGCGCTCCAACACATCAGGATGTAACTGCTCGGCAAGAAACTGATCCGCCATTCCCTGATCGACGAGAATCCCGCCTTCGAAACGCGACGCCGCATCGCCCTTGATGAGTTCGCTCGCATCGTATTGCTTCCACGCTTCGCGATCATCGCCGAGATAGCCGGAAAACGCCTTCACGCCCCACGGGCACTGCGACGGCGCCGCGATCGGCGCGAACGCCGACACCGACCTGTAAAGGTCAGGATTGCGCAACGCGAGCACGAGCGCCCCGTGACCGCCCATCGAATGCCCGAAGATGCCGATGCGATCCTCCCGCACCGGCAACGCCGAAAGCACCGTCTCACGCAATTCCTGCGTCACATACGAGTACATGCGATAACGCCGCGCCCACGGCTCGCGCGCCGCATCGACATAAAAGCCCGCGCCGACGCCGAAATCCCATGCGTCTTTCTCGCCGGGAATATCCGCGCCGCGCGGACTCGTATCCGGCGCGATCAGCGCAATGCCGCGTTCCGCCGCATAACGCTGCGCGCCCGCCTTGATCGGGAACGTCTCTTCGGTGCAAGTGAGGCCGGCGAGATAAAACAACGCGGGCACCTTGTGCGATGCGGCCTCTTTCGGCAGAAAGACGGAGAAACGCATCGGCAGGCCGATCGTCTGCGATTCGTGCCGATAGATGCGCTGCACGCCCTCGAAGCAACGATGTTCTTCCACGAGTTCCAGCATGGCGTTTTCCCCGCTCAGTAGATGACGACAGAACGAATCGACTCGCCCTTCTTCATCAGGTCGAAGCCATCGTTGATCTGCTCCAGCTTGAGATGATGCGTGATCAGATCGTCGATGTTGATCTTGCCTTCCATATACCAGTCGACGATCTTCGGCACGTCCGTGCGCCCGCGCGCGCCGCCGAACGCCGAGCCTTTCCATTCGCGGCCGGTGACGAGCTGGAACGGGCGCGTGCTGATCTCCTCGCCCGCCGCCGCCACGCCAATGATGAACGACTGTCCCCAGCCCTTGTGCGTGCATTCCAGCGCCTGACGCATCAGCTTCACATTGCCGACGCACTCGAACGAATAATCCGCGCCGCCATCGGTAAGCTGCACGATATGGTCGACGACGTTCTCGACTTCCTTCGGGTTGATGAAGTGGGTCATGCCGAACTTCTTCGCGAGTTCGACACGGCCCGGATTGATATCGACGCCGATGATCTTGTCCGCGCCGACCATCTTCGCGCCCTGAATCACGTTCAGGCCGATACCGCCGAGACCGAACACGACGACATTCGCGCCCGCCTCGACTTTCGCCGAATAGACGACCGCGCCGACGCCCGTCGTCACGCCGCAGCCGATGTAGCAGATCTTGTCGAACGGCGCGTCTTCGCGCACTTTCGCGACCGCGATCTCAGGCACGACGATGTAATTCGAGAACGTCGATGTGCCCATGTAATGGAACAAGGGCTTGCCATCGAGCGAGAAACGCGAAGTCGCATCCGGCATCAGCCCTTTGCCCTGCGTCGCGCGAATCGCCTGGCAGAGATTCGTCTTGCGCGACAGACAGAACTTGCACTGGCGACACTCCGGCGTATACAGCGGAATGACGTGATCGCCCTTTTTCAACGTGCCGACGCCCGGCCCGACATCCACGATCACACCCGCGCCCTCATGCCCGAGAATCGCCGGAAAGATGCCTTCCGGATCGGCGCCCGACAGCGTGTAGTAATCGGTGTGACAGATGCCCGTTGCCTTGACTTCGATCAGGACTTCACCCGCGCGCGGTCCTTCGAGATCGACTTCCTCGATCGTCAACGGCTTGCCGGCTTCCCATGCGATTGCTGCTTTCGTTTTCATCGTTCTGCTCCTTGGGTTTCGATAATCTGGATTTTGTCTCAGCGCACGACGTTCAGGACTTCGTAGCATGCACCCATCGTGTGATAGTCGACCTTTCCGGCCGGACTCTTCTCGTCGCTGTACTGGCGGTTGTCGCGCGTGAGAATGCGGTACCACGCGCCCCATTTGTGATCGACGAAATGCTCCCAGCTATAGGTCCACAAGCGGTCGTAATCGTTCCAGTAACGCGCGGCGAGCGCGGCGTCGCCGTCGCGTTGCGCGCGATCCGCCAGCAGCGCGGCCGCCGCGATCGATTCCGCCTGGACCCAGAAGTATTTGTCCTCGTCGTAGAACTTGCCGTCTGGATCGAAGCCGTACACCATCCCCCCGTGCTCGTGATCCCACGACAGTTCCAGCGCGCGGTCGAACAACTCTCGCGCACGCGTCACGTGCCACGCCTGCGGGCGATGACGCTCGAGGATCAGCAGCAGCTTCGCCCATTCGGTCTGATGCCCCGGCTGAAAACCCCACGGCCTGAAGATGTTGCTGCGGTCTCCCTTGTTGTAATTCCAGTCGATCGACCAGTCCGGCTTGTAGTGTTCCCAGACGAGGCCGCCCGCGAGCGCGGCCTGACGGTTCACCATGTTGTCGGCAAGCAGGGCCGCGCGGTCTAGATAGCGCGCTTCGCCCGTCGCTTCGAACGCGGCGAGCAGCGCCTCGCAGGCGTGCATGTTCGCGTTCTGGCCGCGATAGTCGGACACCTGCCAGTCGGCGGTCGCTTCGTCCTTGTAGAGGCCGTGCTCTGCATCCCAGAAGCGCGTTTCCATCAGGTTCCAGGTTTCGTCGAGCCATGCGCGCGCCTCGTCGAATCCCGCTTCGACCGCCTTCGCATACGCGAGCACGACGAACGCCAGCCCGTAGCAATGGTTGGTCGCATCGGTGACGTCGCGTCCGCTCAGCGTCCACGCATAGCCGCCCGTCTGCGGATTGCGATGAAACTCGCGCAGATATTCGATGCCATGCGCCACGCCGCCGCGATATTCATCGAGACCGAAGTGCTTGTACGCCATCGCATAGTTGAAGACGAAGCGCGTGCTCGATACGAGATGACGCGAGGCGCGGTCGTAGATCGTGCCGTCGTTCTTGTAGTAGTGAAAGAATCCGCCCGCAGGGTCCATGCAGTGCGGGTGATAGAAGGTCATCGTGCGCAACGCATGATCGAGCAGAAACGCGCGCGCGCGGAAATCGGGATGTGACGGCGAAGGTGCGGACATGGCTGAGTTCGATGTTGTCTTGACGAAGCGCGCTTCAGTTACCGTTCATATGAAGCGACGCTTCATGATCCCCGATGCGGATGGCATCGGGGTCGAAGCTACGAAAGTTTAAGCGGACTCGTGCCCGACCGTGAACCAGTCTTCGGCACGCTTGTACAGATCGATGAAACGCGCGAGCCGTGCGTCGAGCGAAGCGTTCGCCCGCGGCGTCGCGACGAGCGTCGCGGCGGGTGCGAGCGATGCGAGATCGTCGATGCGCCAATGGCCCGCCGCGATGCCGCCGAGGATCGCCGCGCCGCGCGTCGCCGCGTTCGGGCAATCGACTGCGTGCAGCTCGACGCGCAATGCGTCGGCAAGCAACTGCCGCCAGCGCGCATCGACGGAGCCGCCGCCCGCGAGCAGCATCGAATCGAGCGGTGCGCCGTTCGCCCCGGAGTGTCGCCGAACGGCGTCCAGCCCGGCACGCAAGGCGAATGCCACGCCTTCGAACGCGGCGTGCATCATGGTGCCGCGCGTGTCGTCGAGGCCGAGTCCGAGCCAGCCGCCGCGCGCGTCGGGGTTCATCCACGGGGAACGTTCGCCGCTCAGATACGGCAGAAAGCTCACGGATGCGCTGGCGTTCGCAGCGAACGCGTCGTCGTAGGCTTGCGGCCACGACGCATAGCCGAGCCAGCCGCGCACCGCTTCGAGCGCGACGCCGACGTTCTGCATCGCCGCCATGCGATACCACGTCCCGGTCGCCGCACGATACGTGTGCAGGCCATGCACGGGCGCGGGCGCGTCGGCGCACATCACGACGATCTGGCCGCCGGTGCCGGTGGTGAGAAGCGCGTCGCCGTCGGACGATAGCCCGCTGCCGAGCGCGGCGCACGGCGTATCGCCCGCGCCGACGGCCATCGGGATGCCCGCGCGCAAGCCGAGCGCGGCCGCCGCTTCGCCCGACAACACGCCGCCAATGTCATGCGATGCCGCCAGCGGCGCGAACCATGTGCGCGGCAAACCGAGCGCGTCGATGAGCGCATCGTCCCATTCGCCCGATGGCGCGGCGAGCGCGGTCGCGCAGGCATCGGACGCATCGGTGACGAAACTCGCAGGCGCGGCGCCGCCGAGCTTCACGCGCAGCCAGTCCTTCGGCTGCAACGCCCAGCGCGTGCCGCCCGCGATCTCCGGTTCGTGCGACACGAGCCAGCGCAGCAGCGGCCCCGCCATGCCGGGCGCGACCGGATTGGGCTGCGGTCCGCGCCATGCATCGAGCAGATCGCGGGCGCGCGTGTCGGGCCACAGCATCGCGGCGCGCAGCGCGTGGCCATCGGCGCCGGTCGGCACGACGCCGTGCATCTGCCCGGAAAAGCCGACTGCGCTCACCGCTTCGCGCTCGTCAGCGGGCAGGCGCGACGCGGCGCCGACGAGCGCGGAGTACCACGCATCGACCGTGGTCTCGGCCCAGCCGGGCTGCGCGCTGGTCACCGCATACGCCGCGCTCGACGATGCGGTTTCGCGCCCGTTTTCGTCGACGATGGCGAGTTTCAAGGAGCCCGTGCCGAGATCGATGCCTAAAAAACGCATGGGATGTCGAGTCCGAAAAGACGTCAGGGAAAACGCGCAAAACGCGGGTATACCCCGCGATTACGCGATGAACACGAAAAACGGACTATACGCGCGGCGTGATGAACATCATAACGAGCAGTCGAGGAAAGCGACCTTTCGTCACGCGACGGATTTCCTGCGATGTGCGCCAAAGCCCCTGTGGCAAGGGCTTGCGCCTCTTCGCGCCACCGGTGGCGCGCGAAACCCATATCGACGCGCGAACGCGATGTATAGCACCGGGCGGTCTTGTTCATGCGTTGCGATGCACTTAACTTGGAGGCCATTCAAATGAAGGCGATATAGGAGAGAGACATGGCTTCAAGTTCGGTGAACCCGTCCGTGCATCCGTGCGACGAACGGCTGCCCGCCGGTCAGCTTCTGACGCTCGGCATACAGCACGTTCTCGTGATGTACGCGGGCGCGGTCGCGGTGCCCCTGATTCTCGGCGCGGCGATGGGACTGCCGAAAGACCAGGTCGCGTTTCTCATTAGCGCGGATTTGTTCTCGTGCGGCGTCGCCACGCTGATTCAGACGCTCGGGCTGTGGATCTTCGGCATTCGCCTGCCCGTCATCATGGGCTGCACGTTCGCGGCCGTCGGCCCGATGGTCGCGATCGGCACCAATCCCTCGCTCGGCATTCTCGACGTATTCGGCGCGACCATCGCGGCGGGCGTGATCGGCATATTCCTCGCGCCGATGATCGGCAAGCTGTTGCGGTTCTTCCCGCCGGTCGTGGTCGGCACCGTGATCGCGGTGATCGGTCTCTCGCTGATGGGCGTCGGCATCAACTGGGCGGCGGGCGGCGTCGGCAATCCCGAATACGGCAATCCGGTGTTTCTGCTGCTGTCGCTCGTCGTGCTTTCGCTCATCCTGCTCATCAACAAGTTCGCGCGCGGTTTCATCGCGAATATTTCGGTGCTGCTCGGGATCGTTGCGGGCTTCGTCATCGCCGCGATGCTCGGCCGCGTGAACATGGATGGCGTCGCGCACGCACCGTGGGTCGGCATCGTGCTGCCGTTCCACTTCGGCATGCCGCACTTCGATGCGCTCTCCGTCGCGACGATGGTCATCGTCATGTTCGTCACGTTCATCGAATCGACGGGCATGTTCCTCGCGGTCGGCGATCTCGTCGAGCGTCCGGTCGATCAGAAGGCGCTCGTGCGCGGCCTGCGTGTCGATGGGCTCGGCACGCTGATCGGCGGCATCTTCAATTCGTTTCCGCACACTTCGTTTTCGCAGAACGTCGGGCTGATCGGCGTGACGGGCGTGAAGAGCCGCTTCGTCTGCGCGACGGGCGGCGTGATTCTCGTCGTGCTCGGTCTGTTCCCGAAGATGGCGCAGGTGGTGGCGTCAGTGCCGCCGTTCGTGCTCGGCGGCGCGGGCATCGTCATGTTCGGCATGGTCGCGGCCAACGGCATCAAGACGCTCTCGCGCGTAGACTTCTCGAAGAACCAGCACAATCTGTTCATCGTCGCGGTGAGCGTCGGGATGGGCATGGTGCCGGTCGTCGCGCCGAAGTTCTTCACGCAACTGCCGCACGCGCTGGAGCCGATTCTCCACAGCGGCATCTTGCTGGCATCGGTGTCGGCGGTCGTGTTGAACATCGTGTTCAACGGCGTGCGCAAGGAACGCGATGCGCGGCGTGATGCGCGTGAAGCCGCGCATGAGTTCGAAGGCGCGGTGCATGCGGGGGATGCGCGTTGAAGATGGCGTAACCCTGGAAGTGATTGCTGGATGTTTGCGTTGGGCGCCGCGGTGAGAGTCGCGGCGTTTTTTTTTTTTTTTGTTGTTCGCCGGATCCCGTGTTGGTGTTGGTTTATTAGCACTGCCCCTATGCGGGGCAGCAGTCACTTTCTTTGCTGCTGCAAAGAAAGTAACCAAAGAAAGCAGCTCCACACGCCCGCGGTCACACGCAGTTTGGCCATGCTTGCCAGCCCATCGTGGGCTGCCTAAGTGTCGCCCTCATAGGTCCAACCGCGCTTGGATCGCGCACGGTCTGACAAGCTAGTTGTTCAAACGCGCTGGTTCAGCACGAAACAGCGCCGGCACAGCGCTACGCGCTGCCGCTGGGTTTGCAAGGGACAACATCGGTCTGCACTTGCAGTGAGATGGAGGCGTTAGTAAAGAAAGTTCGGGCAGACCCGATTGACCGGTCGGCCGCGAAGCGGGCTGGAGCCGTTTGGTGCTGAACCGCTCCGCCATGCGACGCGAGGTGGCGGACCGTGCGCGATCCAAGCCCGGTTTAACCTTTGAGGGCGACACTTAGGCAGCCCACGATCACCTGGCAAGCGTGGCCAAACTGCGTGTGACCGCGGGCGTCTCGAGCTGCTTTCTTTGGTTACTTTCTTTGCAGCAGCAAAGAAAGTGACTGCCGCCCCGCACAGGGGCAGCGCTAATAAACCAGCAAGAACACAGGCCATTCATGAAAGCCCAAGGCGCAGCCTCACCTTACGAGGCCCTGCCCCCCGCATCCACCGCCCGCGGCGCATCGCCCGTCCGCTCGATCCACCCGCCTCCCAGCGCCTGATACAGCGCCACGAGATTCGCCAATCGCTGCGTTCTCGCCGCGATCAACGTCTGCTGCGCCGCGTACAGGTCCTGCTGCGCGGTCAACACGCCGAGATAACTATCCACGCCCTGCCGGTACCGCAACGTCGACAGATCCAGCCGACGCTGCTGCGCGGCCGTATCGCGCTCGAGCGCCCCGATCTGCTGATCATACGTGCCGCGCGCAGCGAGCCCATCCGCCACGTCGCGGAATGCCGACTGAATCGCCTTCTCGTATTGCGCGATCTCGATCTTCTTCCCGATGTTCGCGGCATCCAGATTCGCCACATTCTGCCCGCCGTCGAAGATCGGCAACGTGATGGTCGGCGCAAAACTCCATGCCGCCGAGCCCGCCTTGAACAGGCCGCCGAGCGTCGGGCTCAACGTGCCGAAACTGCCGGTGAGCGAAATGCTCGGGAAGAACGCCGCACGCGCCGCGCCGATATTCGCATTCGCCGCCAGCAGGTTCTGCTCGGCCTCCATGATGTCCGGCCGGCGCAGCAGCAGATCCGACGGCAAGCCCGCCGGAATATCCGTGAGCAGGTTCTGTCCGTCGAGCGGCATGCCGCCGGGCAGATCGTCCGGCATCGGCTCGCCGAGCAGCAGCACGAGCGCATTCACCGCCTGCGCTCGCGCGCGCTCCTGCGCCTGAAGATTCGCCGCCGCGCTTTCCATCACCGTGCGCGACTGGCTCAGATCGAGCTCGGATGTCACGCCGTTATCGAACTGGAGCTTCACGATGCCGTAGGAATCGCTCGCGCTCTTGAGCGTCTGGCGTGTCACGGCGAGCAGGTCATCGGCTTGCAGCACTTGCAGATACTGTGTCGCCACCTGCGACACCAGCGATATTTCCGCGGCTTTGCGCGCATATGCCGTCGCGAAATACTTCGCGAGCGCCTGATCCTTCAGGCTCTGCACGCGGCCGAACAGGTCGATTTCCCACGACGCGTTCAAGCCCACGTCATACGTGTTCGAAATGGTCTGGTTGAAGAACGACAGCTCCGCCGGCGTGCGCGACTTCGTCTGGGACGCCTGCGCGCCGAGCGTCGGGAACAGCCCGGCGCGCGTGATGCGGTATTGCGCCTGCGCAGCCTGCACGTTAAGCAGCGCAACGCGCAGATCGCGATTGTTCTTCAATGCGATATCGATGAGCCGTTGCAGCCTTGCATCGACGAAAAAGTCACGCCAGCCGATATCCGCCGCGGCCACCCCGTTCGCGCTGCGCGTACCGCCGCTCGCCGCGCGCGGCTGCGTCGCGTAGACGCCGTCCGCGGGAAAGCTCGCCGATGCGGACATCGCGGGGCGCTCGTACGTCGGTGCCAGCGTGCAGCCTGTCGCCAGCGCGGCGACGGCCATTGCAATCAGGGAAAGTCTACGCATGTCAGTGTCCTTCGTTGCCCGGTTGCGCGCGCCGCTGCGCTTCGTATCGCGCGAGCGCGGCATCCGTGTCTTCCTTGTCGCCGCCGAAACGCGAGCGCACGACGACGAAGAACATCGGCACCATGAAAATGGCGAGGAAAGTCGCGGTCACCATGCCGCCGATCACACCCGTGCCGATCGCGTGCTGGCTACCCGAACCGGCGCCGTTGCTGATCGCGAGCGGCATCGTGCCGAGAATGAACGCGAGCGAGGTCATCAGAATGGGGCGCAGGCGCAGGCGCGCGGCTTCGAGTGCCGCTTCGACCGGCCCCATCTTTTGCGAGAGCTGGAGATCGCGCGCGAACTCGACGATCAGAATCGCGTTCTTCGCCGACAGACCCACCGTGGTGAGCAGGCCCACCTGGAAGAACACGTCGTTCTCCAGTCCGCGCAACGACACGGCGAGCAGCGCGCCGATCACGCCGAGCGGCACGACCATGATCACGGAGAACGGAATCGACCAGCTCTCGTACAGCGCCGCGAGACACAGGAACACGACGAGAATCGAGATGCCGTAGAGCATCGGCGCCTGCGAACCCGACTGGATCTGCTGATACGACAGTCCCGTCCATTCGAAGCCGATGCCCGCGGGGAGCTTGGCGGCGAGCGCTTCCATCGCGGCCATCGCCTGTCCGGTGGATTTGCCCGGAGCCGCGACACCCTGTATTTCGATCGACGACTGGCCGGTGTAACGCTCGAGCTTGGGCGAGCCGTAGCTCCACTCGGTCGTCGCGAACGACGAGAACGGCACCATCGAGCCGGACGCATTGCGCACGTACCAGTTGTTGATGTTCTCCGGCGACATGCGGAACGGGGCATCGCTCTGCATGTAGACCTTCTTGATGCGGCTGTCGGTATCGAGGAAGTTGTTCACGTACCGCGATGCCCACGCGATCGAGAACGTCTGGTCGATCATCGACGGGTCGACGCCCTGCGCGAGCGCCTTCTGCCGGTCGATGCTCACCTTGAACTGCGGCGCGTCGTCGAGGCCGTTCGGCCGCACCTGGGCGAGTGCCGGATCTTTCGCGGCCATGCCGAGCAACATGCCGCGCGCCTGCATGAGCTTTTCGTGCCCGAGACCGGCGCGGTCCTGAAGCTCGAAGTCGAAGCCCGACGCCGTGCCCAGTTCGGGAATGGATGGCGGGTTCACCGGAAAGACGAGCGCGTTCTTGTAACCGGCGAACGCGCCGAACGTGCGGCCCACGAGCGCCTGAATTTTTTCGTTGGCGCCCGTGCGCTGATTGAAGTCCTTCAGCCGCACGAAGACGAGGCCGGAGTTCTGGCCGTGGCCCGCGAAGCTGAAGCCGTTCACTGTAAATACCGATTCGACGGTCGAGCTTTCCTTCTTCCGCAGATAACCGGCGACATCGTCGAGCGCGCGCTGTGTCATTTCCTGCGTGGCGCCGGCGGGCGTGGCCACCAGCACGAACATCGTCCCCTGGTCTTCATCCGGCAGGAACGCCTTCGGCAGGCGAGCGAACAGCATGCCGACCGCCACGACGACCACGAGATATATGATGAGCCAGCGCCCCGAGCGCCTGATGACATGCGCCACGGCGCCGTGATACTTCGCCTGGCTCTTCGCGAACGTGCGGTTGAACCAGCCGAGAAAGCCCGTCTTTTTCTCCTCGTGTCCTTGCGGGTGCGGCTTCAGCATGGTCGCGCACAGCGCCGGGGTGAGCACCATCGCGGTGAGGACCGAGAGGCCCATCGCGGAGACGATCGTCAGCGAGAACTGGCGATAGATCGCGCCGACCGAGCCGCCCGAGAACGCGACCGGCACGAACACGGCCGCCAGCACGAGCGCCACGCCGACGAGCGCGCCGGTAATCTGGCTCATCGCCTTCTTCGTGGCTTCCTTCGGCGGCAAGCCCTCTTCCGTCATCACGCGCTCGACGTTCTCCACGACCACGATCGCGTCGTCGACGAGCAAGCCGATCGCGAGCACGAGGCCGAACATCGACAGCGTGTTGATCGAGAAGCCCGCGGCCGCCATGATCCCGAACGTGCCGAGCAGCACCACCGGTACGGCGATAGTCGGAATCAGCGTTGCGCGCAGGTTCTGCAGGAACAGGTACATCACGAGGAACACCAGCACGATGGCCTCGATGAGTGTCTTCACGACGTCGGAGATGGACTGCTTCACGAACGGCGTGGTGTCGTACGGGTACTTCACGACGAGACCATGCGGGAAGAACTTCGAGAGCTGATCGATCTTCGCGCGCACGGCGTTGGCGGTGGCGAGCGCGTTCGCGCCGGTCGCGAGCTGAATGCCGAAGCCCGCCGCCGGACGGCCGTTGTACTGCGTCTCGAAGTTGTAGCTCTCGCCGCCCAGACCGACGCGCGCCACGTCGCGGATGCGCACCTGCGAGCCGTCCCGGTTCACTTTCAGGAGCACGTTGCCGAACTGCTCGGGCGTGCGCAGGAGTGTCGCTTCGGTGATGGTCGCCTGCATCGACTGGCCCGGCACGGCGGGCACGCCGCCCAGTTGCCCGCCCGCGACCTGCACGTTCTGCGACTGCAGCGCGTTCTGCACGTCCACCGGCATGAGGCCGTATTGCGCGAGCTTGTTCGGATCGAGCCAGATCCGCATGGCGTACTGCGAGCCGAATAGCGTCACGGTGCCGACGCCGTTCAGACGGCTGATCGGATCCTGCACGTGCGAGGCCACGTAGTTCGCGAGGTCGTCGCGGTTCATGCTTCCGTCTTCGGACACGAACGCCAGCACGAGCAGGAAGCTGCTGCTCGACTTGGTGACGCTGGTGCCCAGTTGCTGCACGATGGCCGGCAGATTGGGCGTGGCCAGTTGCAGCTTGTTCTGCACCTGCACCTGCGCGATGTCGGCGTTGGTGCCCGCCGCGAAGGTCAGCGTGACGGTGGCGGTGCCGCTGTCATCCGAGGCGGAGGACAGATAGAGCAGGTGGTCGAGGCCGCTCATCTGCTGCTCGATCACCTGCGTGACCGTGTTTTCGACGGTCTGCGCCGACGCGCCCGGATACGTCGCGGCGATCTGAATGGACGGCGGCGCGATGGTCGGATACTGCGCGACCGGCAGCGTCGCCACCGACGCGATGCCCGCCAGCATCAGGATGATCGCGATCACCCACGCGAAAATGGGGCGGTCGATGAAGAACTTGGCCATGAAGCGTGTCTCCCGTCCTCAACCGCCGGCGGCGCCGGACGCGGGCGCGGCGGCCGTCGCATCGGCGGACGCTTCGGGCAGGTGCGCGGGCACCGCCTTCACTTCCGTGCCCGGACGCGCCTTGTCGATGCCCTCGACGATCACGCGGTCGCCGGGATTCAAGCCGCTGTTTACCACCCAGTTCTGGCCGTGCGTGCCGGATGTCACGAGCGGACGCATCGCGACCTTGTTGTCCTTGTCGACGACCATCGCGAGCGCGGTGCCCTTCTGGTCATGCGTGACGCCCTGCACCGGCACGACGAGCGCGTTCGGATTCACGCCTTCCTCGACGCGCGCCCGCACGAACATGCCCGGCAGCAGCACGCGGTCCTTGTTCGGGAATACCGCGCGCACGGTGACCGAGCCGGTCGTGGGGTCCACGGTCACATCGCTGAATTGCAGCCTGCCCTGCTCGGAGTAGACGCGGCCGTCTTCCAGAATCAGCGTGACCTTCGCGGCGTTCGGGCCGTTCGTCGCAAGGCGACCTTCCTGGATCTGGCGGCGCAGCTTGAGGCCGTCGAGGCTCGATTGCGTGAGATCGACGTACATCGGATCGAGCTGCTGAACCGTCACCATCAGCGTCGCCTGCGCTGCCTGGACATAGGCGCCGGGCGTGACCTGAGAAATGCCTGTTTGTCCCGAGACCGGCGACGTGACCTCGGTATGGCCGAGGTTGATCTGCGCGGTGTCGATCGCGGCCTTCGCGGCGGCGACATCGGCTTCGGCCTGCCCGAGCGCGGCCACGGCGTTGTCGTAGTCCTGCTTGCTGACCGCGTTCGACGCGACGAGCACCTTGTAGCGCTCGGCCTGCGCGGACGTCGACACGAGGTTCGCCTGGGCCTTCGCATACGACGCCTTCGCATTGTTCAGTTGTGCGATGTACGGCGCCGGATCGATCTTGTAAAGCCGCTGCCCCGCCCTCACGACGCTGCCTTCGGTGAATTCGCGGCGCAGCACGATGCCGTCGACGCGCGCGCGCACCTGGGCGTCGAGGAAAGCGCTCGTGCGGCCCGTCAGTTCCGCGACGACCGGCACCGCGGCCGGCGCGAGCGTGACGACGCCGACTTCCGGCGTGTGCGGCGCCATCGCGGGAGGCTTCTCCCCGCAACCGGCCGCAAGCAGGGCGGCCGTCGTGATACCGATGAGGCGGTATGGAATCCGTTTGAGACGCATGGGACGCAGGCCTCTTTGTTGGCTGAAGATGAAAGGCGAGCGCGTCCTCGCGTTCATGGCGGGCCGCGCACGCGACGTGTTCTCGTGCGATGCGAAAGTCGCGGATCGCGGCGTCCGGTGTGCCCGGGCGCCGGAAAAGCCGATCGCTTCCCGAACAGACGATGTTTTCAGGATGACTAAATTGTCACGTCGCTCGTTTGCGCCCGATGGCAACCGATCTTGATGTATCTCAAACGGAACCGCGGCGTCGCGACTGTGACGAGCCGCCGATTATAGTTATCGATCGCGATCGATCAGACTCAATCAAACCGCCGTTCTGTCACAAATTGATAACAGCCAGAACAAATCTGCGGAATACGCGGAGAAATTGAGACATCGCTGAAAGCGCAATGAAAAAGCCCGGCGCTTGGCCGGGCTTCGCTTGCATCGCGTCGATCACGTCAGGCGGTTCAGCCCGCCGCGGGAGCCGAGGCCGGCTGCGGCGGCGTGCCCTGCGAGCCGTAATCGACAGGCGCGTCCGCCGGGCGCGGCGCTTCGCCGGAACGCTCGATCCATCCGCCGCCCATGAACTGATACAGATCGACGAGGTTGGTCAGGCGGTTCAGCCGCGCCGTGATCAGCAACTGCTGCGCCTCGTACAGCGCCGTCTGCGCGGTCAGCACCGCGAGATAGCTGTCCACGCCGTTGCGATAACGCAGGTCCGACAACTCCAGACGCCGGCTCTGCGAAGTCACGAAGCGCTCGAGCGACTTGATCTGCTCGTCGAAGGTGCCGCGCGCGGCGAGGCCGTCCGCGACTTCGCGAAACGCGGTCTGGATCGCCTTCTCGTAGTTGGCGATCTCGATGCGCTTCTGCACGTTCGCGAGATCGAGATTGGCCTTGTTCTGGCCGCCCTCGAAGATCGGCACCGTGATCTGCGGCGCGAACGACCACGCGGCCGAGCCCGGCTTGAAGAGTCCGCCGAGCGTCGGCGACAGCGTGCCGAAGCTGCCCGTCAGCGAAACGCGCGGGAAGAACGCCGCCCGCGCCGCGCCGATGTTCGCGTTGGCCGCGAGCAGCGACTGCTCCGCCGCCGCGATATCGGGACGGCGCGTCAGGAGATCCGACGGCAGGCCCGCCGGAATGTCGGACAGCAGGTTCTGCGTGTCGAGCGGCATGCCGGCCGGCAGATCCGCAGGCAGCGGTTCGCCCACGAGCAGCACCAGCGCGTTTTCCGCCTGCGCGCGCAAACGCGATTGGGTCTGCAGGTTCGCCTGCGCCTCTTCGACGACGCCTTCCGACTGACGCAAGTCCAGCTCGGTGCCGGTGCCGTTGTCGTACTGCAGCTTCGTGATGCGGAACGACTCCTGCGCCGTCTTCAGCGTGTTCTGCGTGACGGTGAGCTGATCGTCGTAGGCGAGCATCGTCAGATACTGGTCCGCCACCGACGACACGAGCGCGATTTCCGCCGCCTTGCGCGATTCGGCCGTCGACAGATATTGCGCGAGCGCCTGATCCTTCAGGCTGCGGATTCGCCCGAAGAAGTCGATTTCCCACGACGCGTTCAGGCCGACCGAATACGTGTTCGAGATCGTCTGGTTGAAGAACGACAGATTCTTCGGCGTGCGCTGCTTGCTCTGCGACGCGGCGCCTTCGAGCGCCGGGAAGAGCCCGGCGCGCGTGATCTGATACTGCGCGCGCGCCGCATCGACGTTGAGTACCGAGACGCGCAGGTCGCGATTGTTCTTTAGCGCGAGCTCGACGATTCTCTTCAGGCGTGGATCGGCGAAGAAATCGCGCCAGCCGATCTCGGGCGCGCTCTGCCCATTCGCGGTGCGGCCATTGCTCGCCGACGACGACGCGTCCGGCTGGTGCGCGTACACGCCGCCTTCCGGAAACGTCTGCGCGACGGGCGCCGCGGGCTGTTCGTATTTCGGCTGGAGCGTGCAGCCCGCGGCAAATACCGCCACGGCGGCCGCGATCAAGGAATGTTTAAGCATTTCAATGTCCTTCCTTATCGGAGCCGTTCTGCGAGCCGCCATGCGGACCTTCGACATCACCCGATGTACCCGGCGACGGCACGTCCTTGCTCTTGCTGAATTTCGAGATCACGACGAAGAACATCGGGATCATGAAAATGGCGAGGAACGTCGCGGTCAACATGCCGCCGATCACGCCGGTGCCGATTGCATGCTGGCTTGCCGAGCCCGCGCCGTTGCTGATCGCGAGCGGCATCACGCCGAGAATGAACGCGAGCGACGTCATCAGAATCGGGCGCAACCGCAGGCGCGCCGCTTCCATCGCCGCTGCCACCGTCGACATGCCCTGCATGCGCAACTCACGCGCGAATTCCACGATCAGAATCGCGTTCTTCGCCGAAAGGCCCACCGTCGTCAAGAGGCCGACCTGGAAGAACACGTCGTTTTCCAGGCCGCGCAGCGTCGCTGCGAGCAGCGCCCCGAGCACGCCGAGCGGCACGACCATGATGACCGAGAACGGAATCGACCAGCTTTCGTACAGCGCCGCGAGACACAGGAACACGACGAGGATCGAGATGCCGTACAGGATCGGCGCCTGCGAGCCCGACTGACGCTCCTGATACGACAGACCCGTCCATTCGTAGCCGATGCCCGCCGGCAGCTTCGCCGCGATCGCTTCCATCGCCGTCATCGCCTGGCCGGTCGACTTGCCCGGCGCGGCCGCGCCCTGGATTTCCATCGCCGAAATACCGTTGTAACGCTCGAGCTTCGGCGAACCATAGGTCCAGTTGCCGGTCGCGAACGCGCCGAACGGCACCATCGTTCCGGCGCCATTGCGCACGTACCACTTGTTGATGTCGTCCGGATTCATGCGGAACGGTCCGTCGCCCTGCACGTACACCTTCTTGATCCGGTTATCGACGTCGAGGAAGTTGTTCACGTACTGCGACGCCCATGCGATCGAGAACGTCTGGTCGATGTCCGACACCGCGACGCCGAGCGCATTGGCCTTCTCGCGGTCGATGTTCACCTTGAACTGCGGCGTGTCGTTCAGGCCGTTCGGGCGCACCTGCGCGAGCGTCGGGTCCTTCGCCGCCATGCCGAGCAGCATGTTGCGCGCTTCCATCAGTTTCGCGTGGCCGACGCCCGCGCGGTCCTGCAGCTCGAAGTCGAAGCCCGCCGCCGTGCCGAGTTCAGGAATCGATGGCGGATTGACCGGGAAGATCATCGCGTCCTTGTAGGGCGCGAAGTGCATGAACATCCGCCCGACGAGCGCCTGCACCTTCTGGTCGCTATGCTGGCGGTCCGCGTAGTCCTTCATCCGCACGAACACGAGACCGGAGTTCTGGCCGCGGCCCGCGAACGAGAAGCCGTTCACCGTGAACACCGATTCGACGATCGCCTTCTCGTCCTTCAGCAGATAGTCCTGCACGTCCTTCAGCACATGCGCCGTGTATTCCTGCGTGGAACCGGCCGGCGCCTGCACGAGCACGAACATCGTGCCCTGGTCTTCATCGGGCAGGAACGACTTCGGCAGACGAAGGAACAGCATGCCCACCGCGACGATCACGACGATATAGATGATCAGCCAGCGTCCCGAGCGACGGATCACGTGCTGCACGCCGCTGTGATACTTCTCCTGGCTCTTGTTGAAGGTGCGGTTGAACCAGCCGAAAAAGCCCGTCTTCTCGGGCTGATGCCCTTCCGGATGCGGCTTCAGGATCGTCGCGCACAGCGCCGGCGTGAGAATCAGCGCGACCATCACGGACAGCACCATCGCCGCGACGATCGTCAGCGAGAACTGCCGGTAGATGGCGCCGACCGAGCCGCCCGAGAACGCCACCGGCACGAACACCGCCGACAGCACGAGCGCCACGCCGATCAGTGCGCCGGTGATCTGGCCCATCGCCTTGCGGGTCGCGTCGCGTGGGGACAAGTGCTCCTCGGACATCACCCGTTCGACGTTTTCCACGACCACGATCGCATCGTCCACGAGCAGGCCGATCGCCAGCACGAGGCCGAACATCGACAGCACGTTGATCGAGAAGCCCACCGCCGACATGATCGCGAACGTACCGAGCAGAACGACCGGCACCGCGATCGTCGGGATGATCGTCGCCCGCAGGTTCTGCAGGAACAGATACATCACGAGGAACACGAGCACGATGCCTTCGATCAGCGTCTTGACCACTTCCTCGATCGACAGGCGCACGAACGGCGTCGTGTCGTACGGATACTTCACGACGAGGCCGTGCGGAAAGTACTTCGACAGGTCGTCGATCTTCTGCCGCACGAGCTTCGCCGTCTGCAGCGCGTTCGCGCCCGTCGCGAGCTGGATACCGAAGCCGGCCGTCGGCTGTCCGTTGTACTTCGTATCGAAGTTGTAGTTTTCGCCGCCGAGGTCGATCTTCGCCACATCCTTCAGGCGCACTTGCGAGCCGTCCTGATTCACCTTCAGCAGGATGTTGCCGAACTGCTCCGGCGTGCGCAGCAGCGTCGCTTCCGTGATGGTCGCCTGGAGCATCTGCCCCGCGACCGCCGGCGTGCCGCCGAGACCGCCCGCCGCCACCTGCACGTTCTGGTTGTTGATGGCGTTCTTCACGTCCACCGGCGTGAGCGAGTAGTTCGTGAGCTTGGTCGCATCGAGCCAGACGCGCATCGCGTACTGCGAGCCGAACAGCGTCGTGGTGCCGACACCGTTGATACGCGAGAGCGGGTCCGCCACGTTCGACGCCACGTAGTTCGCGAGGTCGTACTTGCTCATGCTGCCGTCTTCGGACACGAACGCGAGCACGAGCAGGAAGCTCGAGCTGGACTTAGTGACCTTGGTGCCGAGCTGCTGCACGACCTGCGGCAGAAGCGGCGTGGCGAGCTGCAGCTTGTTCTGCACCTGCACCTGCGCGATGTCGGGGTTCGTGCCCGCCGCGAACGTCAGCGTGACCGTGGCCGTGCCGGAGTCATCGGATGTGGACGACAGGTACAGCAAGTGGTCGAGACCGGTCATCTGCTGCTCGATCACCTGCGTCACCGTGTTTTCGACGGTGCTCGCCGATGCGCCCGGATACGTCGCGCTGATCTGGATCGCAGGCGGCGCGATCGTCGGATACTGCGCGACCGGCAGCGTGAAGATCGACGCCATCCCCGCGAGCATCAGGATGATCGCGATCACCCACGCGAAGATCGGTCGATCGATAAAAAACTTTGCCATGTAACAGGCTCCCTTTTATTACGCGCCCGAAGCGGCCGATGCGGCCTGCGCACCACTGGCGCCGCTTCCGTTCGCCGGGGCGGAGGCGGCGGCGCCTTGCGCGCCGGATGCGCCCGGTGCCTGCGCTGCCTGCGCGTCGGATGCCGGATAGGGGAATTTCGCGTCGACCGGCTTCACCTGCATGCCGGGCTTCGCTTTCTCCACGCCGTTCACGATCACGCGATCGCCCGCGTTCAGGCCGCTGTCGACCACCCAGTTGTTGCCGAAAGTGGCGCTCGTGACGAGCTGACGCAGCTCGACCTTGTCGTCCTTGTTGACGACGAGCGCGGTCGGCGTGCCCTTCTGGTCATGCGTGACGCCGATCTGCGGCACGACGAGTGCGTGGTCGTTCGTGCCTTCCTGGATGCGGGCACGCACGAACATGCCCGGCAGGAGCACGCGGTCCTTGTTCTGGAAGATCGCTCGCACGGTCACCGAACCGGTGCTCTGGTCGACGCTCACGTCGGAGAACTGCAGCTTGCCCTGTTCGGTGTAAGTGCGGCCGTCTTCGAGCACGAGTGTGACCTTCGCGGCGTGGATGCCTTCGGTCTGCAGGCGGCCTTCCTGAATCTGCCTGCGCAACTGGAGGCCCTCGACGCTCGATTGCGTCAGATCGACATAGATCGGATCGAGTTGCTGCACGGTCGTGAGCAGCGTCGCGGCGCTCGCCTGCACATACGCGCCCGGCGTGACCTGCGACAAGCCGGTGCGGCCGGTGATCGGCGAAACGACGTCGGTGTAGCCGAGGTTGATTTGCGCGGTATCGACCGATGCCTTGCCCGCGGCGACATCCGCCACGGCCTGGCCTTGCGCGGCGACGGCGTTGTCGTAGTCCTGCTTCGACACCGCGTTGGCCGCGACGAGAATCTTGTAGCGCGCCACGAGCGCGTTCTGCGACGCGACGTTCGCCTGCGCCTTCGCCAGCGTCGCCTTCGCGTTGTTCAGCGCGGCGATGTACGGCGCCGGATCGATCTTGTAGAGCCGCTGGCCGGCCTTGACCTCGGAGCCTTCCGTGAATTCACGGCGCAGCACGATGCCATCCACCCGGGCGCGCACTTGCGCGACGAGGTAGGCATTGGTGCGGCCCGGCAAATCGACGACGACCGGCACGCTCGTGGGCTGCACGGTGACGATGCCCACTTCGGGCGTTTGCGGCGGAGGCGCTGATTGTTTTTGCCCGCACGCTGCCAGAAACACGGCAGCCGTCGCGGCGGTGATTAAGCGGAGTGGAACCCGTTCGACGCGCATGGAGCGACCTCTGTCTAAGACTGAGAGTGAAATAGGTGCGCGGCGGCCTTCCCCGGGCAATGCCGCGCACGAGCGTCCCTGAGGACGCTGCCAATAATCAAAACCTGTCCGACGAATGAGCGGCGCCGCGGCCAGTGGCCGGCGTTTCATGCCCGTGCGCGACGCTGTGAAGCGCCGCCTGTGGCCCAAGGACGGCCGGAACGGGGCAATGGAAACGAAGCTTAATTCGAAATCTGATCGTCGGCTGAATTTGTGAATATTGGTAAACGGGTGGTATTGTATATACATTCGTGGATGAATGTAAAAAACTGTACGTGTTTATCCCCATTGGAGTTGAGAAAAAAATCGCTCAGGGGAATCGATTACGGTCGACCAATCTTCGACAAGGGCGCGCGGGCGCGCCCCTTCAACGGCAGAAAGCAGGAGCAGACGGCCCGAAAGGCCGCACGATATGGTCAGACGAACCAAGGAAGAAGCGCAGGCAACGCGCAACCGGGTGCTCGACGCGGCCGAGCGCGTCTTTTACGAAAAAGGCGTATCACGTACGACGCTGGCGGACATCGCGCAGGCGGCGGGCGTCACGCGCGGCGCGATCTACTGGCATTTCGCCAACAAGGGCGATCTCTTCAACGCGATGTTCGACCGCAGCCTGCTGCCGCTCGACGAACTCGTGGAAACCACGCTCGACGGCAAGGAAGAGGATCCGCTCGAACGCCTTCGGGAGCTTTTCGTCTGGTGCATGCGCAACATCACGACCGACGAGCAGCGCCGGCGCGTCTTCGACATCCTCTTCATGAAATGCGAGTTCGTCGAGGAAATGGGCCCGGTGCGCGAGCGGCATCAGAACAACATGCGCGACGGCATGGAGCGCATCGAGCGTGCGCTGCGCAACGCCGTCGAAAAGAAGCAGCTTCCCGCAACGCTCGATACGAACCGCGCAACTACGATGCTTCACTGCCTCTTCACCGGCATCCTGCACGATTCGCTGATGCTGCCGGATATCGTCCATCCGGAGCGCGACGCCGAAGCGCTCATCGACGCGTGCTTCGACGCCCTGCGCTGCAGCCCGGCCCTGCTCTTACCGGCCAGCGCCTGAATTCGCGGCGCGCGCCCGCTGGTTCGACGCGTAGATGTTGTCGCGCGCGGGCGCGTCGCCGCTCTCCAATGCCCTGATCCAGTCGTCCGTGCCGAGAACGGCGGCGAAACGCGATTGCGTCACCACCGTGAACACGCGGTGGATCTCCTCCGCAGTCGCACGGCCCGCGCTGTTTTCATAGGGCACGGCGCCCGTTGCATCCGCGAGAAATTCCACGGCAAGGCCGGCATGCACCGCGTGCTTGACGGTCGAATCGTCACAGTTGTGCGTCATGTAGCCCGCGATCACGATCGTGTCGATGTCGTGAGCCGTCAGCCAGTCGGCGAGACCGGTGCCGGCGAATGCGCTCGGCAGCGATTTCTCGATGTAATGCGCGCGCGGCCGCGACGCCACCGTTTCGTGCAGCTCGGCCATTGCTGAGCCGCGCGCGAAGATCGGCGCGCCCGGCGGCGCGAAATTCTGCACGACGACGACCGGCACGCCGTGCTTCCCGGCGGCGTCCATCGCGCGCGCGATATTCGCGAGCGACACGTTCACATCGGGATATTCGATCAACAGGTTGCCGTCGATGTACTCGTTCTGCACATCGATGACGATCAGGGCGCGGCGCGGCATGGTCAGCTCCTTCGTGGATGGTCGAAGCATTGTCGCCGCGCCCGCGCGGTATCCAGAAGTGGCCCGACCGCCAACTTTCATCGGAATCGGGCCAAAATGTCGAGATTCGACGTTTCGCCGGAGCCGCGCCATGACCCGCCATTCGATCGCCGTCGTCGCGTTCGACCGCATCAGCCCGTTTCATCTTGCGGTGCCTTGCATCGTGTTCGGCGAGGAGCGCAGCGGCATCGGCGTGCCGTCGTTCGACTTTCGTGTCTGCGCCGCCGAACCGGACGCGCTCGCAACCTCCGCCGGCTTCACGATCGCGGCCCGGCATTCGCTCGACGCCCTCGCCGGCGCCGATGTGATCATCGTGCCGTCGTGGCGCGATCCGGACGAGATGCCACCCGAAGCGCTCCTCGACGCGCTTCGCGCGGCGCATGCACGCGGCGCGCAAGTCGTCGGGCTGTGCCTCGGCTCGTATGTGCTCGCGGCGGCGGGCCTGCTCGACGGCCGCGCGGCCACGACGCACTGGGCGTGGGCCGACGATTTCGCGCGCCGCTATCCCAGGGTGCGGCTCGATCCGAATGTGCTCTATATCGACGACGAAAACATCACGACTTCAGCCGGCACCGCGGCCGGACTCGATTGCTGCCTGCACGTGCTGCGCAAGCTGGCCGGCTCGCACGCGGCGAATCAGGTCGCGCGGCGGCTCGTCGTGCCGCCGCATCGGCAGGGATCGCAGGCGCAGTTCATCGACGAGCCGGTTCCCGAGCGCCCGAACGGCGAAAAGCTCGCCGGTCTGCTCGACTGGCTGCGCGCCAATCTCCAAACCGAACATTCACTCGATGCGCTCGCCGCGCGCATGGCGATGAGCCGCCGCAACTTTACGCGGCGCTTTCGCGAAACGACGGGCGCGACGGTGAGCACGTGGCTCGTCGGGCAACGCGTCGCGCTCGCGCAGCGCTTGCTCGAAGGCACGGATCTTCCGATCGATCGCATCGCGGAACAGAGCGGCTTTCGCACCGGCGCGACGCTGCGCCAGCAATTCGCGCAGACGCTGAAGACGTCGCCGTCGGCTTATCGACGGGCGTTTCGCGGCGTGTAACCGTCATTTGAGCGCGATGTGCTGCGCGAGGTAGGCGAACAGCGCGACGCACACGAGCATCGCCGCCCACGCCCAGACGGGCAAGCCGAGCGGATGCGGATCGTGGGAGTGATCGCGCTCGTGATGCACGAAACCATGCCCGTTCAGCCGATGCCGCAGCACGCCGCTCGCGTGGGCATCGGCGGACGGCCCGCGCATCGCGCCCGAGCGACGCGAAAACGCCGCCGACATCGCGCTCGGCCGCAAGAAGACGTGCCGGCGCTCGGTGCGCTCGCCCGCCGCGCGCATCGACGGCAACGCGTGCTTCGCGCGCACCACTTCGCAGAACTCGGCGAAGAAATCATCGGCGCCTTCGCGCAGCGCGTTTTCGATCTGGCGGGCAGGCAAGCCGGCGAGCGGGCCCGATACCGTCGCCCAGACGGTGTATTCGATCCACGTGGCGGCGCCGTCGTCGTCCGGGTTCAACGCGACCGCGATCTGCCCGCGCAAGGAGCCGACGCCTTCGCCGCGCGCCTTGAAGCTCAGCGTGCGGGCGTACACGGCATCGTCGGATTCGGTGGTTTCGGTGGTCTCGCCTGGCGCGCGCGCCGCCTGACGCGTGCGCCCGGCGGCATGAGCGCGGATCTCGTAGCGCGCCCGCAGCGCGCCGAGCGGCACGATCAGCGTGAGGACATACTCGCCGCCGGGCGTGCGTGTGAACGATTCGCAATTGTCGAGGCTCGCGCGCAGCAGCGCGAGATCGCCCAAGGCTTCCCGGACATGCGCCGGGTCGAGCGGAACGCACAGGGCATCGGTGACTTCCATTCGAGCCTCCGCGAAAAGGATCGCATGCGTTCGTTATGGCCGAGCCGGCCTCGGCTGTCTGTTCGGATGCGCGCCTATGACGTTTCGTCGATACGATCGACGCGCGAACCGTAAAACGCGAGATAGCCCTTGATCTTGACGGCGGCGTCGAGCGGCGCTTCGTAGCTCCACGCGGCGTTCTCGACCGGGCCGTCCTCGGTCAGCAGGTGATAGTGCGTGGCCTCGCCCTTGCTCGGGCAATGCGTGGTGTGGATGGAGCGTTCCAGGCGCGCCATGTTTACGTCGGCGCGCGGGAAGTAGTGAACTTTCTCCACACCCGGCTCGATGAGCGTGAGGGACGCGTGCGTATCGGCGTAGGTCACGCCCTGATGGATCACGCGGCAGCGCCGTCCATTCAGCGTGATCTCGATGTGATGCGCCGTCTGGTGTCCGTCGTTCAGTTCCGTGCCCATCGTGCTGCCCCTCCCGCGTGAGAACCGACATCCCAAGAAAAAAGCCACGAGTCATCGAGACACCCGTGGCTTAATTATGAGACAAACTTCCGATACTGCGTGAGCGCTTTCGATGCCCGGGCGTATCCCCTTTCGACGCTCGCGCTTACTGAATGTTCCAGTGGAACGCCGCCTTGGCCTTGCCCGGTCCAGCAACGGTCACCGCCTGCTTTTTCTCCTGGTCCTTGTACTTCGCGTAGACCGTATAGCTGCCCGGCGGAAGTTTGACGAGCATGTACGGCCCCATCGACTCGGTGGAAAGCGTCTCGCCGCCCTTGCCATCGACGATGCGAACCTGCACGCCCGAGAGATAGTCGGCGGTCGGGCCCGTGAAGCGCAGCGACAACGGCCAGTGCGCCTGTTCGCGCAACAATGCGCGCGATTCGTCGAGTCCCACGCCGCCCGATGTATAGGAGACGTCGCCTTGCTGCTGGATCTGCGGCAGACCCCCGCCGTTGGTATTGCCGGCGCTCGACGTGTCGCTCGTCGTGCCGCCGGCGGCTCCGCCCGCTTGCTGCGCCCAGGCGCCGCCCGTCATGCCGGCGCTCATCGCCGCAACAAGAATTGCGGCCGCCAGCTTGCCCGTGGTCTTGCTCGTCATGTTTCTGCTCCTTTGTCCGGTGCCGCCGCGCCCGGGAGCCGGCGGCGTCACGCCCGATGCGTCGATGTCACGCGATGGGGCACCAGGCAACCGCAGAGCATGGTTCGTGCCCGCATCGCGCAAGCCGACGGCCGCGCGTCAGCCGAGATCGACCGGCACGAAGATCTGGGCATCGTCACGCTGGATCAGAAGCGCGATGCTGTCGCCCGCGTGCTGGACCATCGACTTCAATTGCTGCACCGACGTGACCGGCTGGCCGTTCACGGCGAGAATCACATCGCCCGGCTGAATGCCCGCGTTCGCCGCCGCGCCGTTCGACTGCTGCACGAGCAGGCCGCGCGAAAGCGAATCGTTCTGCCGCTCTTCCGGCGTGAGCGGGCGCACCGCGACGCCGAGGCGCGCGTCCTGCGCCGACGCGCTGTCGGCGCCGCCGGTGTTCGCGCTCGCGGTCTTCGCATCCTTCAGCGCGCCGATTGTCACGGAAAGATCCTTCGCGCTCTTGTCGCGCCACACCGTCACTTTCGCGGACGTACCCGGAGAGAGGCCCGCGACCTGCGACGGCAGCGAAGTGGAATCCGTCACCGGCACGCCGTTGAGCGCGGTGATCACGTCGCCCGGCTGCAGCCCTCCCTTCGCGGCCGGTCCTCCCGGCTCGACCGAACTCACGAGCGCGCCTTGCGGCGACTTCATGCCGAACGAATTCGCGAGCGTCTGGTTCATGCCCTGCACCGTCACGCCGAGACGGCCGCGATCCACGTGTCCCGTCTTGATGAGCGCGTCCTTGACCTTGATTGCCTCATTGATCGGGATAGCGAACGAAAGCCCCTGGAAGCCGCCCGTTTGCGAATAGATCATCGAGTTGATGCCGATCACCTCGCCTTGCAGGTTGAAAAGCGGGCCGCCCGAATTGCCCGGATTCACCGGCACGTCGGTCTGGATGAACGGCGTGTAGTTTTCGTTGGGCAACGCGCGTGACTTCGCGCTGATGATGCCCGAGGTCACGGTGTTGTCGAATCCGTATGGCGAGCCGATCGCGACGACCCACTGGCCGACCTTGCTGCCGTTAGGATCGCCGATTTTCACCACCGGCAGGTCCTTCGCGTCGATCTTCAGCACGGCGACATCCGACTGCTTGTCCGCGCCGATGACCTTCGCGCGATATTCGCGCTTGTCCGTGAGCTTCACGGTGACGACATTCGCGTTGTCGACCACGTGTGCGTTCGTCAGGATGTAACCGTCGCTGCTCACGATGAAGCCCGAACCAAGACCTTCGCTCGGACGATCCGCACCGGGACCGCCGTCGCCGCCGCCGAAGCCGGGCATGCCGCCGAAGCGCTTGAAGAACTGATAGAAGGGATCGTCGGGGTCCATCGGCAGTTGACTCTGGCCGCGGCGATTCGACGTCTGCTTGACGACGTGCTTCGCGCTGATGTTCACCACGGCCGGACCGTATGTCTCGACGAGGCCGGAGAAATCGGGAATGCCTGTTTTTGCCGCGGCTTCGGCGGGCATCAGCGCCGCTGCGGCGGGCGAGATGACCTGCGGCGCCGGGACGTTGTTGTGCCCAGCCACGTAGCCCGCCGACAAGGCAACGGCAACGGCCGCTGCGACGGCGCTGCGGGTGAGGATCTTCGCTTTCATCGTGTGCTCCTGACGAGGGGATGTGCGCTTGAGAAGCGCGCTATGTCGATGGAGCAAGATTACGGGGTGTCGCTTAAACCTTTCTTAAAAACGTAAAGGGGCGTCTGTTTCCGCGAACAGACGCCCCTGGTAGTGCGGCTTGCTTCTACTGCACTAGGTCGAACTCATTGCATTACTTTCTGACACATTCAACGCAGTGGACTGCTGCTCGTTGTTTCAAGAACGGTCAACCAACGACCGCGGCATCAGAACGTCACAGAGACCTTGAGCCCGCCCGCTTCCGATTCCCCGAGCGACACCGCCGCGCCATGCTGAACCGCGATGCGGCGCACGATCGCGAGCCCGAGACCGCTGCCCGCGACATCCGTGCGTGCGCGATTCGCGCCCTCGCCGACGCGATAGAACCGGTCGAACACTCTTTCGCGTTCTTCTTGCGGAATGCCCGGCCCGGTGTCGGAGATTTCGACGACCGGACGTCCGTCGCGCACCTTCAGGCAGACATCCACGCGGCCGCCTTTGGGCGTGTACTTCGTCGCGTTGTCGATGAGATTGTTGAACATCACGCGCAGCGAATCGGCATCGCCCTTCACAATCGCCGGCTCGCTCACTTCGATGCCGAGATCGACGCCGCGCTCCTGCGCGACCAGCACATAACCGCGCACGCAGCCTTCCAGCAGTTCGCGCAGATCGACTTGCGTCTCGACACCCTTGCCGTCCGGCTCCGATCGCGCGAGAGCCAGCAATTGTTCCGCAAGCCGCGTGGCGCGCGCGATGCCTTCATGCAGATCCCCGAGCGCCTCGCGGCGCGTTTCGTCGTCCTGCGCACGCGCGACGAGCTGCGCCTGGATCTGCACCGCCGCGAGCGGCGTGCGCAGTTCGTGCGCGGCGTCGGCGACGAAGGCCTTTTGCGTATCGAGCGCAGCCGACAGCCGCGAAAGCAGCGCATTCAGCGCGCGCACGACCGGCCGCACTTCCTGCGGCAGACGTTGATCGGAGAGCGGATCGAGCGCTTCGGGATGACGTGTGTCGAGCGCGCGCGTCACGCGCTGCAAGGGCGCGAGGCCGAGTCCCACGATCACCCAGATCGCAAGCCCGAGCAGCGGCAGCAGCAGCACGAGCGGCCACAGCGTGCGCCACGCGACGCCCGCCGCGACACGATTGCGGATCGACAGCGGCTGGGCGAGCTGCACGACGTTGTCGCCGACGATCGCGCTATACACGCGCCATTCGCCGCGCGGCGTCATTTCGGTGGAAAAGCCGAGCTCCGCGTGGGGCGCGAGCGGCACGCGCGGATGCGAGTAGTACATCAGCACGCCGTTGCGATTCCAGATCTGGATGACGACGCCCTCGTCGCTCTCGCTGCGCGAACTCAGCACCGACGAAAACGGCTCCGAAGGCAGCGCGGCCGCGATCTGCTGCAACTGGTAGTCGAAGAGTTCGTTGGCTTCCGCGAGCGCCTGCCGATAGATGAGCCATCCTGCAAACCCCACGCCGACGATCACGAGCGCGAGCAGCCAGATCAGCAATTGCCGGCGGATCGACCGCATCAGGCGTCCTTCGCGACCATGTAACCGAGGCCACGCACGTTGCGGATGAGATCGGCGCCGAGCTTCTTTCTCAGCGAATGGATATACACCTCGACGGTATTGCTGCCGATCTCCTCGCCCCAGCCATAGATCTTTTCCTCGAGCTGGCTTTTCGACAGCACCGCGCCGGGCCGCGCCATCAGCGCTTCGAGGAGCGCGAACTCGCGCGCCGACAGCGACACGGGCGCGCCCGCGAGCGTCACCTGATGACCGACCGGATCGAGCGTCAAATCACCGTGGCGCACGAGCGATTCGCCCCGCCCCGCGTGCCGGCGGATGAGCGCACGCATGCGCGCGCCGAGCTCGTCGAGATCGAAGGGCTTGACGAGGTAATCGTCCGCGCCGGCATCGAGTCCCTTCACGCGATCCGCAATCGCGTCGCGCGCCGTGACGATCAGCACCGGCAGGGCGTTGGCCCGCGCGCGCAAAGTTTTCAGCACATCGAGGCCGTCCCGTTTGGGTAGACCGAGGTCGAGCAGCATGAGGTCATAGGACTCGCCCGCGACGGCGGTGAGCGCAGCCTCGCCGTCCTGTACCCAGTCGACTGCGAAGCCGTCCGCGCGCAGCGCCTTGCGTACGCCTTCGGCAATCATCCGGTCATCTTCGACAAGCAGGATTCGCATGGCACATGTCTGTTCGTGGTTACATGGGCAGCCTCGTAGCCGCGACCCATTGTAGCCGCGCGGGCTTGCCACAGGCTTAAACGGGACTTAACCGCGCCAATCGTCCACGTTCGGAAGACAACGGCGTGCCGCGCCCGACGCCCATCGCCCGACGAAGATTTTCAGCCCGTACGATTTCCGCAAGCCAGCTTGTCTACAATAGCCGCTTCCCGCGCGGCGCACCCCTGCCCGGCCACGCGCCGCCGCCTGCCATCCAGTCCAAGAACAACGCTCGTCCATGCCGTCTGCATTTCGCTTCCTGCCCAGCCGTCTCTCTTCGTTCGCGCTCGCCGCAACCTTCGCCTGCGCAGCGCTCGGCCATATGCCCTACGCCGAGGCGCGCGGCGGCTCGAAGTCCGAATCGCAGGCGCAATCGCCGGAGCGCGCGGCGATCGGTGGAACCCGGTCGAAGCACGCGGCGAAAAACGAAGCGAAGCGCGCGAAGGCCGAGCGCGAGCGTGCCGAGAAGGCGAGCGTGCCCGCCGGACCGCTGCCCGCATCGGTGATGACGGCGCTCGCGCACGCGCACGTACCGCTTTCGTCGATGAGCGTCGTCGTGCAGCGCGTCGGCGCGCCGTTGCCTCTCGTCTCGGTCAACGCGAGCCAGCCGATGCTGCCCGCCTCGACGATGAAGCTCGTCACCACATACGCCGGCCTCTCGATGCTCGGCCCGGACTATCGCTGGAAGACGACCGCGTATGCCGACGGCGACGTCGATGCTCAGGGCGTCCTGCACGGCAATCTGTACATCCAGGGCACCGGCGATCCAAAGCTCGTGCCGGAGGAGCTGATCGATCTCGTCGAGCAGGTGCGCAAGAACGGCATCACGGGCATCGATGGCGCGCTCGTGCTCGACAAGCGCTACTTCGACGCTTCCACGCGCGATCTGCCCGCCTTCGACAACGATGACACCGCGCCCTACAACGTCGGCCCGGACCCGCTGCTGTACGCATTCAAGTCGCTGTCCTTCACGCTGACGCCGAGCCCCGACGGACAAGTCTCCATCGACGTGCTGCCGCAACTCGCGCAATTGCAGATCGACAACGAACTGCGCGTCACGCGCGGCGCCTGCACCGGCTCGCTCCAGGCGGCGTCGCCGAGCGTCGCGCAGACACAGGGCGGCTTCGTGCAGGCATCGTTCATCGGCGACTATCCGTTGCGTTGCGGCTCGCGCACGATCAACGTTGCGGCGCTCGATCACTCGACGTTCTTCGCGGGCGGCTTTCTCGCACTGTGGAAGCAGGCGGGCGGCACGTTCCAGGGCACGACGCGCGAAGGCCCGACGCCGTCGAACGCGCGGCTCGTCGGCACGCATCGCAGTCCGGTGCTGTCGGACGTCGTGCGCGACATCAACAAGTTCAGCAACAACGTGATGGCGCGCAACCTGTTCCTCACGATCGGCGCGGCGCAATCGAAGCCGCCGGCGACGACCGCGAAATCCTCCGCGGCGATCCAGGCGTTCCTGAAGCGCAGCGCCCTGCCGATGAGCGGCCTCACGCTCGACAACGGCTCGGGCCTTTCGCGCGACGAGCACATCTCGGCGAGCTCGCTCGCCGACCTGCTGATGGCGGCCAACGCGAGTCCGGTCGCGCAGGTGTTCGTCGAATCGCTGCCCGTCGCGGGCGTCGACGGCACGATGCGCAACCGCCTCACCAACGCGGGCGCGCTCGGCAACGCGCACATCAAGACCGGCACGCTGCGCGACGTACGGGCGATCGCGGGCTATGTCGGCGCGGCGAACGGCGAGAGCTATGTCGTCGTGAGCTTCATCAATGATCCGCGCGCCGAAGCCGCGCGCGCCGCGCACGATGCGCTGCTCGAATGGGTCTACGAAGGCGTGCGCAGGCCGGGCGCGGCGGATTGAACGGCTCGGCCATCGGCTGAATACGGCGCTCGCGGGCACGGAAAGCCGGCGGGACCGAAGATTTCTTCTACGAAGTGACGTCCGGTAACGTGCGCGCGGCGTGTACGCTGTCGGGCACGCCGCTGGCCCGGTGCAGGTGTGCACCGGAGCGGGCGGGCGGCATCGCTTAAACTCGCAGGTACGCGGCACGCGGACCGCAACAAGGTCAGGCGCCGCAATCGAACTAGAAAACACCGAAGAAGGGAGACGAGGTCCATGAACAAGCAACGCTCGACGCGCGCCGCACTGGTGCGCTTTGCCCAAGTCGCGACGGCCAGCGCGGCCTTCGCTCTGCTCGCCGCGTGCGGTGGCGGCGGCGATGACAACAATTCCACGCCGGCGGGCGGCGTGAAACTGCAGGTGGTGTCGTTCGGCGACAGTCTTTCCGACGTCGGCACCTATTCGCCGGTCGCGGCGGCGAACTTCGGCGGCGGCCGGTTCACGACGAATCCGGGTCAGGTCTGGGTGCAGAATGTCGCGCAGTATTACGGCGATACGCTCACGCCGGCGATGACGGGCGGCTTCGGCACGCCGCCTGCCACGCAAGCGGGTCTCGGCTACGCGCAAGGTGGCGCGCTCGTGACGAATCCGATCGGGATCAATCACGTGTCGACCGATCCCGCGAATTACACGGGCGCGCTCACGGTGCCGATCGTTCAGCAGGTGCAGAACTATCTCAGCGCACACGGCAGCTTCAATTCGAACCAGCTCGTGATTGTGAACGGCGGCGGCAACGACATCCTCTATAACTTCCAGCGGGCCGTGGCCGGCGCGATCACGCCGGCACAGGCGAGCGCAGCGATCGGCAAGGCGGCGATCGACCTCGCCGGTCTGATCGGCAAGGTCGTGCAGAGCGGCGCGACGCACGTACTGGTGTCGAACGTGCCGGACATCGGCGCCACGCCGCAGGGCATGATGAGCTCGGCGGCCAATCGCGCGTTGCTGACACAGGCATCGCTCGGCTTCAATCAGGCGCTTGCGGCAGCGCTCACGCAGTCGGGACTGATGCCGAAGGTGATTTATCTGGACATCGTGCCGGTGCTCGCCAATGTCACGGCGAATTATCAGCAGCTTGGATTCGCGGTTTCGAACACCGGGACGGCCTGTAACCTGCAGGCGATGGCGGCGGCGGCGCAGAAGTTCGGCGAGCCCAATCCGCAAGCGTTCGCCACCTCGCTGTTCTGCTCGCCGGAGACGCTGACCGTCGCGGGCGCGGACCAGACGTACATGTACGCAGACACCGTGCATCCGACGACGCATCTGGGCGCGCTCTATGCGCAGGCGGCGGAGCAGGCGATTGCGAAGTCGGGGTTGGGGAAGTAAGCGGGTTCTTTCGGTTGCGAATGGAAAACCGCCCGGCGAGAGATCGCCGGGCGGTTTTGTTTTGAGGCTTGGAAGAGGTGTGCGCGGGCGCGGAGGAAACATCACGCCACCGCCGAGGCGATCTTCTGAAAGGTGTATCTCCGCACACGCGGAGGAAACGAGCTCCAGTCGAAGCCGAAGCTGATGGACATGGGTCTATCTCCGCACACGCGGAGGAAACTTGCCAGAGCCGGTATCTCCGACAATCGCGATGGGTCTATCTCCGCACACGCGGAGGAAACCCGGGATACGAACGGGGAGACCGTGGATACGCGGGTCTATCTCCGCACACGCGGAGGAAACTGGCAGAACTCGGGTATGGGTTCGCCTACCGGGGGTCTATCTCCGCACACGCGGAGGAAACGCGCCCATCGCCATCATCGATCCGGCATATGGGGGTCTATCTCCGCACACGCGGAGGAAACTACAAAGCTCAGACCCAGTACCTCGATCCTCAGGGTCTATCTCCGCACACGCGGAGGAAACCCTGTCCGCTCGTCGATACAGTCGTCTGTGAAGGGTCTATCTCCGCACACGCGGAGGAAACTTCACGCCGTCGGTGCAGCCGCAGTTCATTCCCGGTCTATCTCCGCACACGCGGAGGAAACTTCGGTCCGATGACCCCTCAGCGCTGGGAACAGGGTCTATCTCCGCACACGCGGAGGAAACGGCCAATCCTATCTTGATCCCGTCTACGACCAGGGTCTATCTCCGCACACGCGGAGGAAACTTTTTTGGAGGTCCATTGCAGTTGACTGACCACGGTCTATCTCCGCACACGCGGAGGAAACGCGAGGATTGCGCACAGCTCTTCCTGGATCATGGGTCTATCTCCGCACACGCGGAGGAAACTTGTGCTCTACGCTTGCGACTCGCCGCGCAATGGGTCTATCTCCGCACACGCGGAGGAAACGACGGCTTGCCGCTCACGCTGTCATGGTCGGACGGTCTATCTCCGCACACGCGGAGGAAACTAGATCCATCGCCGAGCCATCGCTCATCGCGAGGGTCTATCTCCGCACACGCGGAGGAAACTTTGTTTCCATCACGCGATGGTAGTACCCGAACGGTCTATCTCCGCACACGCGGAGGAAACCTCAGACTCGCGCATAGCGCCTACGGCGGCCCGGGTCTATCTCCGCACACGCGGAGGAAACCGCGGGTCCGAATCGATGACGAGGATGGGATCGGGTCTATCTCCGCACACGCGGAGGAAACCGTCATCGGCAGTTGACCAGGTGGTTTTTGCAGGGCCCATCTCCGCACACGCGGAGGAAACCAATGCCGGGTCCGCACAAGCCCGATGATCTCGGGCCCATCTCCGCACACGCGGAGGAAACCCTAGATGATAACCGCTTGATCCAAAACCGAAATCCCCGCAACCCATCTTCACAAATGAGGCCCCCGCGCGCCCTCACTCCTCCCGCTCGAACGCCGCCGCCGCCCTCCCAAGCCGGTCATTCACCGCAATCCACTCGACCGTATCCGGCAGTTTCTCGATGAGAATCCGCTCGACATCCGCCCGATCCAGCGCACGCAACAAACCATACAAATCGCGCGCGTAACTCTGCGGATTTTCCGGCGCGGCCGCGAAATGCACATGCGCCGCATGCGCCCATTCCCCCGCGCTTGACGCCCTCGCGACCAGCGCGATCTTCCTTCCGCTCACCCGATCGTGAGCCGCGAGCAACGGCTCGATCGACGCGAACGGCAACAACGCAAGCGGCGTGCGCGGCGCGTAATGCGCCTTCAACGTCCCGGAAGCGCGCGGCGCCGTGGCATCCGACCCATCCGGCAACCTCGGCGCAGTACCGATCACATCCGCGATCTGCTGCGGACTCACATGTCCCGGCCGCAGCAGCGCCGGAAACCCGCGCGACAAATCCAGAATCGTCGATTCGATGCCGACGTCCGCCGCGCCGCCATCGAGCACGTGCACCGCGCTGCCGAACTCGTCGCGCACGTGCTGCGCGGTCGTCGGACTGACATGACCAAACCGGTTGGCCGATGGCCCCGCGACGCCGCCCTGCTTCCCCGTGCCGATCCGCCTCGCGTGGAACGCCGACAACAGTTGCTGCGCCACCGGATGCGACGGACATCGCACGCCCACCGAATCCTGGCCGCCGCTGACCGCCGCCGGAATATGGGCCGCGCGCTTGAGGATCAACGTCAAAGGCCCCGGCCAGAACGCATCGATGAGCTTCTGCGCATCTGCGGGCAACTCGCGCACCCAGTAGCCCGGATCGGCTTCGGGGGCGAGATGCACGATCACCGGATGATTCGCCGGACGGCCCTTCGCCGCATAAATACGCGCGATGGCGTCCGGATTCTCGGCGTCGCCGCCGAGCCCGTAGACCGTCTCGGTCGGAAACGCGACGAGTTCGCCCGCATCGAGCAAAGCCGCGGCTTCAGCGATCTGCGCGGCGCTCGGAAAGTGAATGGTCATTGCCTGCTGCTTCGGTAAGTCTCAATCGAGCGGGATATGCAGCATCCGCGCGCAGTCACGCGCCGCCGTGCGCGCTTCCTCGAGCGTCGCCGCCGTGAAATTGATGTGGCCCATCTTGCGGCCCCGGCGCGCCTCTTCCTTGCCGTAGAGATGCAGCCGCGCGGCCGGCATCGCCGCAACCTCCGTCCATGCGGGCGCTCGCGCCTTGTCGCCATCGAACCAGATATCGCCGAGCAGGTTCAGCATCGCGGCGGGCGAATGCTGGCGCGTATCGCCGAGCGGCATGCCGGTCATCGCGCGGACCTGTTGCTCGAACTGGCTCGTCGCGCAGGCATCGACCGTGTAGTGGCCGGAATTGTGCGGACGCGGCGCCATTTCGTTGGCGATCAGCGTGCCATCTTCCAGCACGAAGAATTCGACGCACAGCACGCCGACATAACCGAGCTTCGCGGCAATGGTCAGCGCGGCGTCCTGCGCCTGCGCGACAAGCGATGCCGAAGCATCGGGCGCAGGCACGACCGTCTTCGCGAGAATGCCGTTCACATGCACGTTCTGCGCGAGCGGAAACACGGCCGACTTGCCGTCGCCGCCGCGCGCGATCAGCACGGACACTTCGTACTTGAGCGGCATGCGCTTCTCGAGCACGCACGGCACGCCCGACAGCGACGCATACGCGTTGCGCACGTCCGCGACATTGCGCACGCTGACCTGCCCCTTGCCGTCGTAGCCGAGACGCGCGGTCTTGAGAATGCCCGGCAGCACCGCCGCGATCTTCTCGTCGGGCAACGCGGCGAGCGCCTGCGGCGATTCGATCACGACATGCGGCGCGACCGGCACGCCCGATGCCGCAATGAAGCGCTTCTCCGCGACGCGGTCCTGCGCGATCGCCACGCAGCTCGCAGCCGGGCTGACGAACGTGCACGACGCGAGAAATTCGAGGCTCGCGGAAGGCACGTTCTCGAATTCCGTCGATACCGCCGCGCACAGGCGGCCGAGTTCGGTAAGCGCCGCGCGGTCGTCATAGGCGGCGCGGATGTGGCGATCCGCGACAGCGCCTGCGGGGCTCGTCTCGTCCGGATCGAGGACGGCGACGCGATAGCCCATCGATTGCGCGGCGAAGCAGAACATGCGGCCGAGCTGGCCACCGCCGACCATGCCGAGCCATGCGCCCGGCAGGATGGGAGAGATCGGAGAATTGTGTGGGTTCATCGTGGGGCTTGGGTGGCTGGCTGTGGGCATCAGCGATTGCGCGACGCGCGGTCCGCGCGCGGGGTCATCAAAGCGGCGGCAGCGCCATGTCCCGCGCCGCCTGATTCTGCTTCACACGGAAAGCGGCGAGCGCGTCGGCGTATGCGGCATCGGTGACGCTCAGCATCGATACGGCGAACAGCGCCGCGTTCGCCGCGCCCGCCTCGCCGATGGCGAAGGTCGCGACCGGCACGCCCTTGGGCATCTGCACGATCGAATGCAGCGAATCGACGCCCTTCAGATATTTGCTCGCCACCGGCACGCCGAGCACCGGCACGGTGGTCTTCGCGGCCAGCATGCCCGGCAGATGCGCCGCGCCGCCCGCGCCCGCGATGATCGCGCGCACGCCGCGCTCACGCGCGCTTTCCGCGTAGGCGAACATCTCGTCCGGCATGCGATGCGCCGAGACCACTTTCGCCTCGTACGGCACGCCGAATTCCTGAAGCATCGCGACGGCGTGCTTCATTACGTCCCAGTCGGAGCTGGAACCCATCAACACGCCGACGAGCGGCGCTTCGTGTGTGTGCCCTTTTGCCAGATCCGGGGCCTTCACTTCGCTCATTCCAATTTCCCAGAGATATGCCCGCGCCGCTCTTTTCGTGAGCGGCGCGCGTGCCGAACCTTAAGACAGCGTCTTGCCAGTGAGACGCTGCAACGCTTCCTGATACTTCTCCGACGTCTTGGCGATCACCTCGTCCGGCAGCGCCGGCGCGGGCGGCTCTTTTTTCCACGGCTGCGTTTCGAGCCAGTCGCGCACGAACTGCTTGTCGAAGGACGGCGGATTCGTGCCGACCTGATAGCCATCGGCGGGCCAGAAGCGCGACGAATCGGCGGTCAGGACTTCGTCCATCAGATACAGCTCACCCTTGTTGTCGAGGCCGAACTCGAACTTCGTATCCGCGATGATGATGCCGCGCGTGGCCGCGTATTCGGCCGCTTCCTTGTACAACTGGATGGAGATGCGCTTGATCGTCGCCGACAGTTCGGTGCCGATGCGGCGCTCCATCTCATCGTAGGTGATGTTTTCGTCGTGATGACCCATTTCGGCTTTCGCCGCCGGCGTGAAAATCGGCTCGGGCAGCTTCTGCGCATTCTGCAGGCCCGGCGGCAACTCGACGCCGCACACCGCGCCCGTCGCCTGATAGTCCTTCCAGCCGCTGCCCGCGAGATAGCCGCGCACGACCGCTTCGACGAGGATCGGCTCGAGGCGCTTCACGACGACCGCGCGGCCCTTCACCTGCTCGACCTCGTCGGGCGCGACGACAGTCGAAGGATCGATGCCCGTGTTGTGATTCGGCACGATATGACCGAGCTTCTCGAACCAGAAATCGGCCATCGTGTTCAGCACGCGGCCCTTGTTCGGAATCGGCTCGCCCATGACGACATCGAATGCGGAAAGGCGGTCGGTCGTTACGATCAGGAGCTTGTCCTGACCGACTGCGTAGTTGTCGCGGACCTTGCCGCGGCCGAGCAGCGGCAGCGATCTGATCGTGGATTCGTATAGCGTGGACATCGTCATGTACCGGAAAGGGTGCTGAAATGGTTAACGCCGCGCTTCGGCATCCAGCGCGGCGAGAGAAAAAAAGCGAACGGGCTCCGAACCCGGAACCCGTTGATTTTACTTTACAAATAACGCCTGGCTCAGATCAGGCTTATTTCGCGCTCACTTGACGATCTGCGCGAGGGCGCCCGACTTGTACTTCTCGGCGATCTTGTCGAGCGAAACCGGCTTGATCTTGCCCGCCATGCCTTCGCAGCCGAACTGCATGTAGCGCTGGCGGCAGATTTCCTTCGCCGCTTCGCGCGCGGGCTTCAAATAGTCGCGCGGATCGAACTTCGACGGATTTTCGAACAGATAGCGGCGAATCGCGCCGGTGATCGCGAGGCGCAAATCGGTATCGATGTTCACCTTGCGCACGCCGTGCTTGATGCCTTCCTGAATCTCTTCGACCGGCACGCCGTAGGTTTCCTTCATGTCGCCGCCGAATTCGCGGATCTCGGCCAGCAATTCCTGCGGCACGGACGACGAACCGTGCATCACCAGGTGCGTGTTCGGAATGCGCTGGTGGATCTCCCGGATGCGGTCGATGGCGAGAATGTCGCCCGTCGGCTTCTTCGAAAACTTGTACGCGCCGTGCGACGTGCCGATCGCAATCGCCAGGGCATCGCACTGCGTCTGCTTCACGAAGTCGGCGGCCTGCTCGACGTCGGTCAGAAGCTGCTCGCGCGTCATCGTGCCTTCGGCGCCGTGGCCGTCTTCCTTGTCGCCCTTCATGGTTTCGAGCGAACCGAGCACGCCCAGCTCGGCTTCGACGGTGACGCCGATCGAATGCGAAAACTCCACGACCTGCTTCGACACCGCGACGTTGTATTCGTACGAAGCGACCGTCTTGCCGTCGGCTTCGAGCGAACCGTCCATCATCACGCTCGTGAAGCCGGAGCGGATTGCGGCCATGCACACGGCCGGCGACTGGCCGTGATCCTGATGCATCACGACCGGAATATGCGGATACGACTCGACGGCCGCTTCGATCAGATGGCGCAGGAACGCTTCGCCCGCGTACTTACGCGCGCCGGCGGACGCCTGCATGATGACGGGCGCGTTCACTTCGTTCGCGGCCGACATGATCGCCTGCACTTGTTCCAGATTGTTGACGTTGAATGCCGGGAGGCCGTAACCGTGTTCGGCTGCGTGATCCAGCAGTTGACGCATTGATACGAGAGGCATTGTGGTGAGACTCCATGATGTGAAACGAATTCTGCAGCGCGCTCGATTCCGCTCTCGGGCGGTTTTCGGCTTGATCGTCGCCTCGACTGACGCATTGCTCCGCGTCGTCTTGCGCGCTTGATTGGGCGCCCGCCGCTGCTGGACGGCGGGCGCTCCGGACCTGCGGCAATCGCGCGGCGTTTGACCGCGCAGATTTCTCAAAAATGCTTAGAAGTGGTCGCCCACACGCACGATCTTGAGCGTGTTGGTGCCGCCCGCCTGACCCATCGGCTCGCCGACGGTCAGCACGACCATGTCGCCGCGCGCCGCATACCCCTTCGACACGACCACTTCGAGCGCCTGATTCAGCGCGGTGTCGCGATCCATGTTGGTGTCGACGTGCAGGGGCGTCACGTTGCGGTACAGCGACATCGTGCGCTCGCTCGACACGCGCGGCGTCAGCGCGAAGATCGGCACGTGCGTCCAGTGACGCGACATCCACAGCGCCGTCGAGCCGGATTCGGTCAACGCGACCACGGCCTTCGCGCCGAGATGAAAGGCGGTGAAGAGCGCGCCCATCGCGATCGACTGGTCGATGCGCGTGAACGTGCGGTCGAGGAAATCGCGGTCGAGCTGCGACTCTTCCGACTTCTCCGCCTCGACACACACGGCCGCCATCGTCTCGATGGTCGTCACCGGATACTTGCCGGCTGCCGTTTCGGCGGAGAGCATCACGGCGTCGGTGCCGTCGAGCACGGCGTTCGCGACGTCCGACACTTCCGCGCGCGTCGGCACGGGCGCGTGGATCATCGATTCCATCATTTGCGTGGCGGTGATCACGAGCTTGTTCGACTCGCGCGCCATGCGGATCATGCGCTTTTGCAGCGCCGGCACCGCCGCGTTGCCCACTTCCACAGCGAGATCGCCGCGCGCGACCATGATGCCGTCCGATGCGTCGAGAATGCCCTGCAATGCCGGAATCGCTTCGGCGCGCTCGATCTTCGCGATCATCTTCGGCTTGATGCCGTACGGCGCGCCCGCGATGTTCGCGAGTTGACGCGCCATTTCCATGTCCGTCGCATTTTTCGGGAACGACACCGCGACGAAGTCCGCGCCGAGCGACATCGCCGTCTTGATGTCCTCCATGTCCTTCTCGGTCAGCGCGGGCGCGGTGAGACCGCCGCCCTGGCGGTTGATGCCCTTGTTGTTCGAGAGCTCGCCGCCGACCTTGACCGTCGTGTGAATTTCCTCGCCGATCACGCGCGTCACGTCGAGCACGATGAGACCGTCGTTGAGCAGCAGCACGTCGCCTGCGCGCAGGTCGCGCGGCAGATCCTTGTAGTCGAGGCCGACGCGCTCGTTATTGCCGAGCGTGCAGTTGGCGTCGAGGATGAACGGGTTGCCCGCGACGAGCATCGTCTTGTTGTTCTCGAACTTGCCGACGCGGATCTTCGGGCCTTGCAGGTCCGCCATGATCGCGACTTCGCGGCCCACCTGACGCGCCGCCTCGCGGACGATTTCAGCGCGCTGGCGATGGTCGTCGGCGGTGCCGTGCGAAAAGTTGAAACGTACGACGTCGAGACCCGCCTGCAGCATTTGCAGCAGGATGTCCGGGCTCGTGGAAGCCGGGCCGATGGTGGCAACAATCTTTGTAGCGCGATGCATGGAATTCCTCGTCTCAGTAGGATCGCCCGTAACTACGCTGCGAGCACGTTGCGCTTGCAGTGAGGTGTTGCTCACCGGTTGCGCGCGCGCGCCGGTTCGTGCCGGCGTCGCTTTGTCGATTTCCTTCAGGGCATGGGCGGGCATGCCGCCAATGATGACCGGAGGCGGGGGCGGCACTGCGGCCGCGGCTTCGCCTTCGGATGCTGCCTGATCTGTTTGCGCCGCTTGCGCGATCGCCAGCGCTGCTTCAGGGGCGGCATCGGGCGCGCCGCTGTCGATCACGTCCTGCGTCACATCGTCTTGCGCGCCGCCGGCTGCTTGCGCGCCCTTCTTACCTGCTTTCGCCGGATTGCCTCGGGCCGCCAACGCCTCAGGCCCGCGACTCGAGCACTTCCACCGCAGGCAGCTTCTTGCCTTCCAGGAACTCCAGGAACGCGCCGCCGCCGGTCGAGATGTAGCTCACTTTGTCGTGGATGTTGTACTTCGCGATGGCCGCGAGCGTGTCGCCGCCGCCCGCGATCGAGAACGCCGACGAATTGGCGATCGCCTGCGCGAGCGTCTTCGTGCCGTTGCCGAACTGGTCGAACTCGAACACGCCGACCGGGCCGTTCCAGACGATCGTGCCGGCGGTTTCGAGCTGCGCCGCGAGCGCCTTCGCCGTATCCGGGCCGATGTCGAGGATCAGGTCGTCGTCGGCGACATCCGCGACGGGCTTGATCTGCGCCTTCGCGGTCGGGGCGAATTCCTTGGCCGTCACGACGTCGCTCGGAATCGGCACCGATGCGCCGCGCGTGCGCGCCTGCTCGATGATTTCCTTCGCTTCGTCGACGAGATCGGCCTCCGCGAGCGACTTGCCGATCTTGAGGCCCGACGCCAGCATGAACGTGTTCGCGATGCCGCCACCGACGATCAGTTGATCGACCTTCTCGGCGAGCGACTTCAGAATGGTGAGCTTGGTCGACACCTTCGAGCCCGCGACGATCGCGACGAGCGGTCGCTTCGGGTTGCCGAGCGCCTTGCCGAGCGCGTCGAGCTCGGCGGCGAGCAGCGGGCCCGCGCATGCGACCGGCGCGTACTTCGCGATGCCGTGCGTCGTGGCTTCGGCGCGGTGCGCGGTGCCGAACGCGTCATTCACGTAGACGTCGCAGAGCTTCGCCATTTTCTGCGCGAGGCCGTCGTCGTTCTTCTTCTCGCCCTTGTTGCAGCGGCAGTTTTCGAGCAGCACGACGTTGCCCGGCTGCACCTGGACGCCGTCGACCCAATCGGCGACGAGCGGCACGTCGCGGCCGAGCAGCTCCGACAGACGCTTCGCGACCGGGGCCAGCGAGTCTTCCGGCTTGAACTGGCCTTCGGTCGGGCGGCCCAGATGGGACGTGACCATCACGGCCGCGCCCGCGTCGAGGGCGGCCTTGATTGCCGGGACAGAGGCGCGCACGCGCGTGTCTTCGGTGATGTTGCCGTCATCGTCTTGCGGCACGTTGAGATCCGCGCGGATGAACACACGCTTGCCGGAGACTTTGCCTTCGGCGATCAGATCGGTGAAACGCAGTACTTTCGTCATGGGAGTCAACGTAGGTAAAGAAGCGGTTCGGGCGGGGACGGCCGTCGGGGCGGCCGGTTCGTGGAGTCGCCGCGCGCGGGCCGCCGGGCAGGACGGCTCGCGCGCGGATCAGGCTGGAGGCGAAGGCCGCGCGGTGAAGCCGAACGCGCGTGCAAGAAGCGGGAGAAAGGGATCGGACAGATGAATCCGGAGAGGCGCGCGAGCGGCGCTCGGGCGCGTGCACGCAGCCGGGAGCGGCGGGTTGGACAGCGGGTTGGACCATCCTGGCGCGGTGACTGCCGGAGACACTTTCGACCTCGCTCACTCGGGAAAGACCATCATTTTAACCGATCGCCCTGTCCGCTTTTAGCGGGCAATCGTTGATGACGCGTATTTGGCGCCGACGCATGCGACCCGGGCGTGGCGCGTTCACGCCGCGAGCCGCAGCAGCGTGAACACGAGCATGCCGACGGCGATCGTACCCATCATGCCGCGCCGCCACAGGTAGTACGCGAGTCCGGCCGCCGACGCCCATAGCGCATGATTCGACAGCGCGAGCGAAATGCCCGCCGACGTCTCCAGCAGGTCGGGCACGACGACGCCCGCCAGCGCCGCGGCCGGCGCGTAGCGCAGCACGCGCTGCACGCGCGGCGGCAGCACCATGCGTTCGCCGCCGGCCAGAAACAGTGCCCGCGTCACCGCGGTGACGAGGCCCATGCCGAGAATCGCGAGCCAGACATGCAGGGCGCTCATCGGAGTGGCCTCGTGGCGGCGGGTTTGTCGGCTTTCTTTTCGTCGGTGGCCTGCTTCGGGCCGGTGCGCTCCGCTATCACGTCCGCGAGCGTGCCCGCGAACAGCGCCGCGAATACCGCGAGCGGCAAGCCGAAGCGATACGGCAGATCGAACGCCAGCAGCGCGACCACGCTGGCGACGGCGACGGCCGCGAGCGTCGAGCGCGTGGCGATCGCAGAAACGATGAGCGGAATCAGCGCGAGCGTGCCCGCGAGCTCGAGGCCCCAGTTATCCGGAATCAGGCTCGCGAGCAGAATGCCGATCACCGACGAACTCTGCCAGGACAGCCAGCTCGACACCGCCAGTCCCCAGAGGAACGCCTCCTTGCCGGGCTGCCAGCCGACCGGAAAATTTCGCTTCGAGAACATCAGATAGATGATGTCGCCGTTGAAATAGCCGAGCAGCAAACGCCGCTTGAGCGGCAAGTAGGAGAAATGCGGCGCGAGGCCCGCGCTGAAGATGACGAAGCGCAGGTTGACCATCGCGGCGGTCAGGAGAATCGTCCAGAGCGGCAGCTTGGCGGCGAAGAGCGGCAGCACCGCGAGCTGCGACGAGCCCGCGTACACCGCGAACGACATGCCGAGCGCCTGCGGCACGGTGAGTACGGACTTCGTCATCGCGACGCCGGTCACGAGGCCCCAGGAGAACGTCGCCAGGACGGCGGGAGAGAAGGTGCGCACGCCCTCGAAAAACGCGCGGCGATTCGTGTCGGACAGCCGGTCGAGCATGAGCAAATGCGAGGCGAACAAGACAACCCGTGATGCCATTGCGCGGCCTCGATCGAATGCGCGATGGATCGGGAAAAACCGGGAAAATCGGGAATGGTGAGCTTCGCCGTTTCAGCCCGCGGTTTTTCAGCGGACGGCGAAAGGCAAATTATAGCGGCGTGAAAGGCGTGCCAAGGTCGGTTTCGTCGTGAAAAGACGCTAAAATGACGGTCTTTCGCCGCCTTTGCGCCCTCTACACGCGACTTCCCCTACGGAATCCGAGCAAGAAAGCGCGCCGGGCGCCGCCGCCCCTTCAGAACGCGGGCGGCCTGCCGAAACCCACTTGAACCGAGACAGCTAGGAGAACCGTATGTCAATGGCCGACCGCGACGGCAAGATCTGGATGGATGGCAAGCTGATCGACTGGCGTGATGCCAAGATCCACGTTCTGACCCACACGTTGCACTACGGCATGGGCGTTTTCGAAGGCGTGCGCGCGTACAAGACCGCGCAGGGCACGGCGATCTTCCGCCTGAAGGAACACACGAAGCGCCTGCTGAACTCCGCGAAGATTTTCCAGATGGAGGTCCCGTTCGACGCTGCCACGCTCGAAGCCGCGCAACTGGAAGTCGTCAAGGCGAACAATCTGGAAAGCTGCTACATCCGCCCGATCATCTGGGTCGGCTCGGAAAAGCTCGGCGTGTCGGCCAAGGGCAACACGATTCACGTGGCCATCGCCGCCTGGCCGTGGGGCGCGTATCTCGGTGAAGACGGACTCGCGAAGGGTATTCGCGTGAAGACGTCGTCGTTCACGCGCCATCACGTGAACGTGTCGATGGTCCGCGCGAAGGCATCCGGCTGGTACGTGAACTCGATTCTCGCGAATCAGGAAGCCGTCGCCGACGGCTACGACGAAGCCCTGCTGCTCGACGTGGACGGTTACGTGTCCGAAGGCTCCGGCGAGAACTTCTTCCTCGTGAACAACGGCAAGATCTACACGCCCGATCTCGCCTCGTGCCTCGACGGCATCACGCGCGATACCGTCATCACGCTCGCGCGCGATTTCGGCATCCCGGTGATCGAAAAGCGCATCACCCGCGACGAGGTGTACACCTGCGACGAAGCGTTCTTCACCGGCACCGCCGCCGAAGTCACGCCGATCCGCGAGCTCGACAACCGCACGATCGGCTCCGGCAAGCGCGGTCCGATCACGGAGAAGCTGCAAAGCGCGTTCTTCGACGTCGTCGGCGGCAAGAACGAGAAATACGCGAGCTGGCTCGCGAAGGTTTAACCGACCTCATGCGACGCGGCGAGCCTGACACTCGCCGCTAGCAGGACATCTGACAAGAGATAGCAATGAGCGACCTGAAGGAAATGCCGCTGGTGGAATTGTCGGCGAAAGATCTGCCCGCCTTCTGCCCGAACCCGAAGATGCAGCGCTGGAGCACGCATCCGCGCGTGTTCATCGACGTGACGCACGGCGAAGCGCGCTGCCCGTACTGCGGCACGCGCTACAAGCTGAAAGACGGCGAAGTGCTCAAGGGCGGTCACTGAAAACGCGCCGGGCGTCCGGCATCGGCCGGGCGCCGCCGCCCTGTTTCCGCGCCGTAGCAAAAGGCGCACATCAGACCCACGACAATCGACGGCTCGCCCCAAGGCGGCGGGCCGCGTTCATTTTGAGATCGGATAACGACAGATGCGCCGTGCGCTGGTTATAGCACCGAACTGGATCGGTGACGCATTGATGGCGCAGCCGCTCTTTACGCTCTTGCGCAAACTGCATCCGCGCATCGCGATCGATGCCGTCGCGCCGGGCTGGGTCGCGCCCGTGCTCGAGCGCATGCCCGAGATCCGCGACGTCTACGCGACGGATCTCGCCCACGGCAAGCTGCAACTGCTGCGCCGCTGGCAGCTCGCGAGCGATTTGCGCGATGTCGGCTACGACGCCGCCTACGTGCTGCCCAACTCCGTCAAATCCGCGCTGATTCCGTGGATGGCTGGCATCAATTTGCGTATCGGCTACACGGGCGAGAGCCGCTACGGGCTCTTGAACGTGCGTCACGCGAATCCGCCGAAGACCGAGCGTCCGCCGATGACCGCGCATTACGCCGCGCTCGCTTACGCGCCGGGCGCGAAGCTGCCGTTCGTCGACAAATTCGCCCAGCCCGATGCCGCCGGAGAGCCCGAGGCGCAGACGCTTCCCGTGCCGCGTCTCGAATTCGATCCGAACGAAGCCGCGCGCGTCTCGACGCGCTTCAATCTCGACACGCGGGCGCCGCTCGTCGTGTTCTGCCCGGGCGCGGAGTACGGGCCCGCCAAGCGCTGGCCGCCGGAGCATTTCGCGTCGCTCGCGCAATTCATCGCGCAGTCGTTCCCGTATGCGCGCATCATCGCGCTCGGCTCGAAGAAGGATGCGCCGATCGCGCAGGCCATCGCGGAGCGTGCGCCGATGGTGCGCAACCTGTGCGGCCAGACGTCGCTCGGCGAAGCGTGCGCGCTCATTTCACGGGCGAGCGCGGTCGTCACCAACGATTCCGGCCTCATGCACGTCGCGGCCGCGTCGCGCCGGCCGCTCGTCGCGGTCTACGGCTCGACCGATCCGCGCCACACGCCGCCCTTGTCCGATCTCGCAAAGGTACAATGGCTGCATCTTGAATGCAGTCCGTGCTTTGCCCGCGAGTGTCCGCTCGGCCATCTGAACTGCTTGCGCGAACTCTCGGCCGAACAGGTCTTCGGCGATTTGCGCGGGATGCTGCTCGCGCATCGTTGATGTTGCGCTCACGCGTCGAAAACGCGTGTCCAACTCGACGGTTTCCAGCCGTGTGTGCGGGTGCGGACACGCGAATGTCTCCGAACGGGGGCATGCTTTGACCAATGACCGATGCAGCGCGCCGTTCCGTCGCCTGCCGCCATCAGCGGCTTCGCGCGGCGCCGAGCACCGAATGCCAGAGACCCACGAGCCATGCCACGTTTCGCCCGCCTCTTCGAAGCCGCAGCCGATACTCTCAACGCTTACTATCAGGCGGTCGCGGACAACAGCATCGACAGTGTCATGTCGTTGTGGATCGACGAGGAGTTCGCCACCTGCGTCTGCGCGGACGGCACGCATCTGCACGGGCTGGAAAGCATCCGCGCCGGTCTCGGCAAGCAATTCGAAACGCAGGCGGTGACCATCGAGCCGCTCGATATCCGCGTGTACGACAGCTTAGGCACGGTGGTCTATGCGATCGCCGAGGCGCACCAGCAGGCCGCGCCCGCGAGCGTACCGCGCATGATCTACACGACCTACGTGATGGTTCACGAGCGCGGCGAGTGGCGCATCGCGCACATTCACGCGAGCGAGATGCCGCCGGACACGGCGGGCCAGTTCGCGGCCAGGCTGCGTCACGGCCAGGGGCCGCTGCACTGAAGGTAGATTTGAAGCGCTGAAGAAGACGTCTGTCGGGGAGGGGCCATGAAGCGCGATCCGTTGATGAAACACGATTCGTCATTCGTGGACAAAGCGCCTGCCGTCGCGCTGAAGGCAACCGCGCGCGTTCCGGGGCTGCCGGGCTCGGAATGGCTGTACAACGCGCCGCGCTGGCTGCCGACGAGCCACGCACAGACCATCGTCCCTGCCCTGTTCGGTCGAAAACCCGATGTGGGCTATCGGCGCGAGCGCTGGAACACGCCCGATGGCGATTTCATCGATCTCGACTTCCTCGCGCACGAAACCGGCGACGAACCCGCCGCAAATGCCCCGCTCTTCGTGCTCTTTCACGGCCTCGAAGGCAATTCAGATTCGCACTACGCCCGCACGATGATGGCCGCCGCCCGCGCGCGCGGCTGGCGTGGTGTCGTGCCGCATTTTCGCAGTTGCAGCGGCCCGCTCAACCTGCTGCCGCGCTTCTACCATCTCGCGGATAGCGCAGAAGTCGACTGGATCCTGCGTCGGCTCGCGCAGACGCATCCCGGGCCGGTCGTCGCGGCGGGCGTCTCGCTCGGCGGCAATGTGCTTTTGCACTGGCTATGCCAAAGCGGCAAGGATGCGTCGATCGTCAGCGCAGCCGCGGCCATCTCCGCGCCGCTCGACGTCCACGCCGGCGGCCTCGCGATCTCGCAGGGCTTCGGCATGGTCTATACGCGCAGCTTCCTGAAATCGCTCAAGAAGAAGGCGCTCGCGAAGCTCGGCCAGTATCCTGGTCTTTACGATCGCAACGCCGTGCTCGCGGCGCGCACGCTGTACGAGTTCGACAACGTCGTCACGGCGCCGCTGCACGGCTTTCGCGACACCGATCACTATTGGTCGACGGCGACCACCCGCGCGCATCTGAAGCACATCGAAGTGCCCGCGCTGCTGCTGAACGCGCGCAACGATCCGTTCCTGCCCGAGTTCGCGCTGCCGTCGCTTGCTGAAGTGTCCGAGCGAGTCACGCTCGACCAGCCGAACCACGGCGGGCACGTCGGCTTCATGACGGGGCCGTTTCCCGGCCGGATCGACTGGCTGTCGCTGCGTGTGTTCGGCTATCTGGAGAACTTCGTTTCGTGAACGATCATGGATGAAATCGTCAAACAGGCGCTCGCCAAATGGCCCAACGTTCCGCACTGCACGGGCTGGCTGCTGCTCGACCGACGCGGCCAGTGGCGCATGCGCGACGACGCCGCCCAGGCTGCCGGCGAACTCGGGACGCCGATCCGGCATGAAGCGCTGCTGGGCTTCATCAACCGCAACTACGAAAGCGATGCAGACGGCCAGTGGTTCTTCCAGAACGGTCCGCAGCGCGTCTATGTGGAACTGGCCTACACGCCGTGGATCGTGCGCCTGCACGCGGCGGACGGCGTATTACGCCTGACGGATCAGGCCGGCGCGGCATTCGAGCCGGCGCAGGCGTACATCGACGACGAAGGCGGCATCCTCTTTTCCGACGACGCATCGCCGGCGCGCGTGGCCGCCATGCACGACCACGATCTCGAACTGTTCGCGAATCACGCGTCGCTCGACGATGCGGGCAAGGGCGGCATTTTCCATTGGCGCGATGGCGTCGATCTGCCCGTGCAGCCGATCGCACGCGCCGACGTCGCGACGCGTTTCGGCTTCGTCGCGAGTCCGGCAAACCGCGCCGCCGCGAAGAAAGACTGACCTAGCCGTTCTTCTCCAGCTCGCGCTCTTCCTTGTAGCGCATTTCAAAATCGCGCAGGCGCGCGGAAATCGTTGAAAGATCGTAGAAGCTCGCGGTCTTCACATCGCGCGCTTCCTTCAGTTGCCGGATCGCGGATAGCCACGCGCCGTCCAGCGCGAACTTCTCCGCCATCGCCTGATGTTGTTGCAGCGGATCGTTCAGACCCGCGCTCGCCTGCGCGAGATAGAACCACCAGTCGGGCCGCGTCGGCTCGGCGCGCGTTTCGCGGCGTGCGAGCGTCTGCGCTTCGGCGAAGCGGCGTGCGGAAAGCAGCGCCTGCAGATGCACGTCGCTGGCCGCGTGGGACGCCGGCCAGCGTTTCTGCGCGATGTCCGCGAGGCGGATCGCGTCGTCGTTGCGGCCCGCGCGGCGGGCGATGTCAGCGGCGAGCACGTCGAGGCTCGGCGTGCTGCGTAATGCTTGCGGCGCGGGCTGCGGTTTTGGCGCCGGTGCCGTTCGGCCTTCGACGTGAACCGGCGCCAGCGCAATGTCGCTGCTCGCGCGAGGCGCCGTCGCCGGCGTCGAATCGGGCTGCGGTGCGTGGCCGAGATTCAGCGCCGCGCGTGCGTGATCGAGCGGCGTTGCGGTCATCGAAGGATCGGCGTTGCGCAGCGACTGCGCGCCGCCCTTTCGCGAAGGCACGGGCGGCGCGGTCGCGGCCACGTCCTGCGGCGCATGCGCGCGATCCTCCTGCTGAACCTGCGCCGATGCCGCCGCGCTCGCCTCCTCGCCCTCGAACAGCTTGCGTGCTTTGGCGAGTGCGTCGTTGGCCGCATCGAAATTGCCCATCAACGATTGCGCCAGTGCAATTCCATACCAGTTCGATGCCGGATTGAGCGCCGTCTGATCCTCGATTTCCGATTTGAGCCGGCTCGCGACCTCGCGATAATCGCTCGCGTAATTCACCTGCAGCACGCGCGCGCGGGCACGCACGAACGCATATTCCGCCGATTGGCGTGGCTGCCGGTACGGCACGCGCCGCGCGCGGCCTTCCATGTCGGCGATGCGATCGGTCGTGAGCGGATGCGTGCGCACGTAGGGCGGCACGCCGTTATCGGCCATCGACGCGCGGTCGAGGCGCTCGAAGAACGCCACCATCGCGTATGGATCGTATCCGGCGGCGGCGAGCATCTGGAACCCGACGCGATCGGCCTCGTGCTCGGCCGCGCGCGAGAAGCGCAGTTGATTGTCGACGGCGAACGCCTGTCCGCCCATCGCGATGCCCATGCCCAGATCTCCGCTGTGCGCGAGCAGCCCCGCGAGCATGCCGGCGACCATCGCCGCGAGCGCCGCGTAGGTGCTCTTTTCCTGCGTGCCGAGCATGCGCGCGATGTGGCGCTGAAGCACATGCCCCATTTCGTGGCCGATCACCGACGCCAGTTCCGACTCGGTCTGCGTCGCGGCGACCAAGCCCGTATTCACGCCGATGAAGCCGCCCGGCATCGAGAATGCGTTGATCTGCGGATCGCGCACGGCGAAAAGATCGAAATCCGGCCGATAGCCGCCGAGATACTGTGTCGCTGCGGCCGCGGAGAGCTTCGAGGAGATCGAATCGAGGTAATCCCGCAGCAGCCAGTCGTCGAGATAGTCGGGATCGGCGCGCACTTCACGCATCATCCGCTCGCCGACCTTGCGCTCGGCCTGTGGGGTGAGCGAGCCGCCAGAGCCATCGCCGAGATCCGGAAGCTGCACCGACGAGAGCGGTGCGCGCAGGCCGGACATCGTGCCCGGACGATTCGCGAAACGGCTTTCCGCGCCGCCGTATACGCCGAACACGCCATCCGCGACATTGGCTGGCACGTCGCTGACAGTGTTTTCCTGCGATGAACGCAGTTGCGAGGCCGCGAGCGTGCCGGTCGAACTCGCGGAAGGCGCACTCGATTGCGCCAGCGCCGCGGGCGGCATGGCGAGGGCAACACACAGCAGGGAGATGAGCACGCGGCTCGGACGTGTCGGATGCATGGCGCGAAACGGTCGAAGCGCCGATGGTCGGCTCGAAAACTGAAACGAGCTTATCGTATCAAGTGTTGCGCGGGGGGCGTCCCGCGTCGGCCCTGCGTCGCGCCGGAGCGCGACCTTTCGCGAAAAACCGCGCGAAATCACGCTGGTATGATAGGCGCCCATTCGAAGGAGACGCTATGTCCGGACTCACCCATTTCGATGCCGCCGGCGAGGCGCACATGGTCGATGTCGGCGCAAAGAACGAAACGCGGCGGGTCGCCGTGGCGCGCGGCTCGATCGCGATGCTCGACGGCACGCTCGCGCTGATCCGCGAAGGCCGCGCGAAAAAAGGCGACGTGCTCGGCGTCGCGCGCATCGCCGCGATTCAGGGGGCGAAGCGCACGGCCGATCTGATCCCGCTGTGTCATCCGTTGGCGCTGACGCGCGTCGCGGTGGATTTCACGATCGACGAGGCGCTGCCCGGCGTGCATTGCGAAGTGCGTGTGGAGACGGTCGGACGCACGGGTGTGGAGATGGAAGCGCTGACCGCCGTGCAGGTCGGGCTCCTGACCATTTATGACATGTGCAAGGCGGTGGATCGGGGGATGACCATCACGAACGTGCGCGTGATGGAGAAGCACGGAGGAAAATCCGGCGATTGGGTGGCGGACGATCACACATCGCCGACACCCTGATCCGCCTCACTCCTCGTCGTCGTCCGCCGAAGACTCCTGACTCTGCGCCGGCACCCCATACAGCTTCACCAGATCCGCCCTGAAGGAAGCCAGCGGCTTGCCCGCCTCGTCGACCAGATCGTAGACGGCCGCAAGCTGCTTCGGCCAGTCGTGTAACTGCGTGGCGAAGATTTTCAGGCGCGCCATCGTGTCGAGCGCTTCGGCGCGCTGTCCGGCAAGCGCCTGCAGCACCGCGTATCGGCGCAACACCGTCTCGCCCGGCAACAGCGCGATCGCCTTCCGATGCGCGGCGAGCTTCTCCTCGACGTTCTGCGCGTTGATCGGCAACAGCGTCGCCGCACCGTATTCGCCCCACGCCGTGAACAGGAACGACGGATCGTCCCGATATTGCTCCGCCGGCCGCGATCCGTAATAGAGCACTTCGGCGCGGTTGTAGTCACGCATCGTCGGATAGAGCGCTGCGAGCCCGCCGAGCACGAGCACGACGTACACGCCATACGACAGCGGACGCGCGACGAGGCGCAGCGGCCGCGTCTCCAGCAGCCCGATGACGAGCATCGCCGGCATGAGAAAGAACATGTACTGCTGCGGATACTCGACGAGCGCGTGCATCATCAGCACGCCGAGCAGCGACAGGGCGAAAATGCGCGCCGGCGTCTGCGGCGCGCGCAGCACGCGAATCAGCCAGAACACGATGCCCGCGACGAGAATCGCCATCCCGAGCGCGCCCGTTTTTGCGAGCAGGTCGATGAAGATGTCGTGCGCATTATTCGCAACCTCGACACCGCCGAGATCGCGGACGAGATCGAACTGATAGCGCGGAAACTCGCCCCAGCCGACGCCCAGCAACGGATGCGTCTTGAACATCGTCCAGCCGTATTTCCAGAGCGCGAGGCGCGGCGCGATCTGACTGGCTTCCTGCATGCGCTCCGCCGCCGATTGCGCAAGACCGAAGTCGTAGCGCACGTTCGCCCAGCGCACCGCCGCGTTCACGGCGAAGAAGACGATTGCAAGCAGAATCGGGACGATCCACGCACGCACATCACGCCGGCCCGGGCCGTCGAAACCCTCCGACGCAACCGGACGCCCGATAACGAACGCCATCCAGAATCCGGCGACGACGATCACCGCCGTTTGCAGCCACGGACCGCGCGACACCGTGAGCGCGAGCCCGAGTGAGTAAGCCGCCGACAGAATCAGCCACAACACGATCGGCAGCCGCCGCGCCTGCACGAAATACAACGCCGCCGCCAGCGCGAACGCGATCACGGTCGCGAGGTGATTCGCCTGCGCCATATTGCCGAAGGGGCGCCTTTCGACCATCACGTTGTACGCGACCACGAATGGCGTGAACTTCACTTCGAGATGCAGCAACTGCACGATCTGGCAGAAGACTGCGAACAGTCCGCCGACCATCAGCGCCGCCGCGCCGATTCTCAGCGTCTTCTCGGCAAGCCCTGCCCGCACGAGTCCGAAGCCCGTATGCACCGCGACGAACGATGCAAGCAGATACGCGCCGCCGAGCCAGTTCATCGATGGCTGAGCGACCGGCAACAACAGCGTCTGCGCGACGAGCAGCACGCCGAACGCGAGCGGCATCAGCGCGACGACCGGCGACGCGAACGGCACCTTGGGCTCCGATACGCGCACGAGCAGCGCAACCGTCGCGCCGAGCGCCAGATAGAGCGCGAGCGCGCTGTATTCGGCGTAGAAAGTCGGAATCGGATACGTATGGTTGACGACCGCGAAAGGAATCGTCAACGCAAGACACAGGACAGCAAAACAAAGAAAGCGTGCGTAGTGGGAAGGCATGAGGGCAAGGAACGTCGGGTAGGGTAGCCCCCCCTCCTTGCGAAAGAGGAGCCCCCTAGGAACCGTACGTGCGAGTTTCCCCGCATACGGCTCGAGCCTACAGATTTCTTATACAAAGCCCCGTCATTGCAACGACGGGGCCGGCTTAGTTACGACAAGTTTACCAACGTGCACCTGCCGGTGGCAGTCCGGATGGAGCAAAACCCGGTTGGAGAGAGCGTCTGATCCGCCATGCATCCGGTATTCAAGATGATGATCGTGCCAGCCAGTCTCTTCCGTCAGGGCACTACCACAGTGCGCACACATCCCGCTCTGTGACATATACAGCGAAGCCCATTGCTTGCGATAGCGCATTGATTCCCACATGCGCATCTGTCGCAACTGCTCCCCGTATTGCTCCCACTGCGGATCAAAGGGATTGAAGTCACCCTTGACCTTCTTGTGTCGCCTGATTTCCATACCGCTGAGTTGGTACAGCTCAAGCAACCCCGTACTCCCATCGTCCCGAACTATCGGGACAGCGAACACCCAATTTCGACTACCGGTCGAGTGAAAGTACTTCTGCTTCACCCAATCGGTGTTCTTGTTCGGATGCCGCCGTTTCGACCACCGCCAGAGTCGGAAAAACACCAGCGACTCCATGCGGCTGTAGGCCTGCTTGGCAACCACCGAGCTGTGATACTGCGCCCAGCCCCGTAACATCGGGTTCAGCAGGCGGATCAGTTCCGCCTGTTTCACCGTCTTGTGACCGCTGATCGTATCCGCCACCTTTCGGTAGAACGTCTGCACATTCTTCCGGCTCGGCTTGATGAGCAGTGTCCCCGAGTACTTCCGGAAATTCCACCCAAGGAAATCGAAGCCTTCGTCAATGTGTGTGATACGCGTTTTCGCCTCGGACAGTCGCAAGCCTCGTACAGCAAGGAATGCTTCCACCCAAGGCCTGACCTCGTTTTCCAGAATCTCTTTCGAGTCGCCGGTGATCACGAAGTCATCCGCATATCGAACCACATTCACTTTCAGCTTCTTTGCCTTTGCGATCCCGAATTTCGCACCGAGGTGCGCAATCAGTTCACGCTCCAGCCCGTTCAGCGTCACGTTTGCCAGCGTCGGGGAGATGATGCCTCCCTGCGGCGTACCGGCCTCAGTCGCCTGTAGCTGCCCCTTGTAAATCAGGCCAGCCTTCAACCACTTCCGAAGGACTTCCCTATCCATCGGGACATGTCGTTCCAGCCAGTCGTGGTTGATGTGGTCAAAGCACCCCTTGATATCCGCTTCGAGCACCCATTGCGATGAACTGCGCCGGGCCATGACAACGAAAATCTGGGACATGGCGTCGGCCGTCGAGCGGTTTAACCTGAACCCATACGAGTTCGGATCGCTCGTCGACTCCGACGCCGGCTCCAAAGCCAGCAAATACAGGGCTTGCATCGCCCTGTCCCGCATGGTTGGGATGCCCAAAGGGCGCTCCTTTCCATTGGCTTTGGGGATAAAGACTCTCCGTAAAGGCAGAGGCCTGTATCCACGCCGCTTTAACCTGCCGACGGCACGCCATCGGCTTTCAGGCGAATCCCACAGTTCGCGATCGACTCCAGCCGTTCGCGCACCCTGGTTCTGCGTAACACGTCGTACCGCGTACAACTTTGCGGACAACGTGCGGGTAAGCATCCGTTGCAAGGCTTTCACCCTGCGCCAGTCGCCTTCCCGCGTCGCCTTCGCAATTCGGATCTGCATCCCTCTCACGTTCCGTTCAACCCGACGCCAATCGACGGCGTACCAGTTATCCGGCGCGTGGGAAAGCGCAGATCCGGTCTTTCGACTGGATACTTTCATGCTGCTCTCCTACCTTGGATTAGATCCCCGGCAGGAGGCGCATCTTCCCCAGCGGGAAGACACACCCCGCTGGGGAACAACAAACACCTCAATATGGGCGCATGCACCCATATCTCGATCAAACACCTCAGTACGAGCGCATGCGCCCGTACCTCACCAAGTTACAGAGGGTAGTCAGCCGTCTTACGACGGTAGACCAGACGGAAGTCTGCCCGCTTTCGCGTGGGGCGATGTCTAAGCCCCTATCCGAACCATTACAGCCCAGCATTCGCTTTTTCCGTCCTCCCATACCTGCACAATCAACAGCGTCCCTTACGGTTCGCCTGCCAGCAGTACAGCACTGGCAACCATACAGGCTTACCACGTTCCCGGCATGTCACACGACTGACGTAGGTTCTGCCTCTTCCCCGGTGGCTTGATGACGACGTAATCCGACGGTTGAGCGGATTAACCAGCCACGTACCTTTTGGTTAGAGCCCGATGTTCAAGCAGCTTTGGCTCCTCAGTGCTTACGAGGTTTATCAGCAGTTCACGTACGTTAACCTTATCAGCCAGCCTAGCTCCTCAACCCCCTTGCTGCTGGGAGTCTCCAGATCGTTCCTCGCGGAACCGGTCTGCCCGAAACGTCCAGGGGCTACGTTGTCAGAAGAGCTTCACACCCCACCGTTGCCAGTGACGCATGTCTTCCTAGGCTACTGCTGGTCGTACAGCAGGTTCACTTCCTCGCCCAGACTGCAGGTGAGGCAAAACAATGACACACCGAGCTTTCGCTCGTATCGGCTAGCGACTCCGTCGCCTAGTGGCGCAGGAAATGCACACATCATTCCGCCCTGTCGGCGGAGAGGAAGCCGCTGACTGGGCGGGACCTGACGGTAATCAGGTCAATGCAATGCGGTATCCGGCAAACTACTCCGGGTCCCGCTTTCACTAAAAGAAACCGTGCTCACAAACAGCACGTCTACTGCCTAAATTGCGGCCCACAAGGGGGCCGCCTGTGGAGGGCATGGTGATCCGGCCGAGGCCGATTCAATAACCCTCTAGTCGATGCCCCGTAACGTGGGGCATACGGACACGAGCGTGCGTGTCGCACCAACCGGCGCACTATACAAAACTTTGCCCCCGCTGTCCGTCGAACGGCCGGAATTGCAACGAAATCGCTGCTTATCGTGCAAAAACGACGTCGCAAAGACGCGGCGGCGCCGTAAATCCTGCCGCCGCGCTTACCTCTCGTGCCGAACTTTCGCACCGCTTACGCGCGGCACTCCGGCGGGGCGAGGTTCGCCCGGAGCGTCGGCGCTTGCGTCGGCAACGGACCGGCGCCCGGCGCGGGCAGCGACGAGTCCGTCTTTGCGGCCGCGAAGCATTCCCATGTCACCGAGCCTGCCTGCACCACGCCGCGGCTCAACGCGACGCGCGCGGTCGGGGTATCGGCGTTATCGGGCGTCGAGGGTACGAGCACGAGCGTGTTCGAACCCGCGGGCGCGACGCGCGTCGTGTAGGCGATCGTAATCTGCCCGGTGTCGCTGTCGACGTGAATGGACTCGACGTTGCGCGTGCCCGGCGGCGACGAAAACCCGCCCGCGAGGTCCGCGCCGCTCGCCGCGTTCTCAGCGACCGCGAGCCGCGCGGCCGCGGCGAGCGTGATGCCCTCGCCCACGCGGCTTCGCGCCAGATAATCCTGGTAAGCGGGTATCGCATACGCCGCGACCACGCCGACGATCGCGAGCACGATCATCAGTTCGATCAACGTGAAGCCGCGCGTCAGCACTTCTTGCGCGCGCCTCCCGAACCACCCTGCGCGCCGTTCGCACGGCGCGCCCAAACTACAAGCCATCGTCGTCATTGCTGCTCCAAGAAAACAAGAAAGCGCCCTGCCGCGCGATGCGGTCAGGACGCTTCGATCGTATTGAGGGAGCGCAACGGGCGACAGTCGGCCGAACGGCCTAGGCAATTTCGCGGACGTGTGCTCAGCCAGCCGCGCGATTGCCCTCGGCGAGCGCGCGGCGCTTGAGCAGCCAGCCCAGCGCAAGGACGAACAACGCGCCGGCGGCGCGTGCCGTATAGCCGGCGAGTTCGGTGTTGAGCGCGGGCCATCGGTCGATGAACGGATCGTCGATGATGAGCCCGCCCGCGATCCATCCGAGCAGGCCCGCTCCGAGCAGCACGACGACCGGGAAGCGGTCGAGCAGCTTCAACACCAGCGTGCTGCCCCACACGATGAGCGGAATGCTCACGATCAGCCCGAAGATCACCAATGCGAGCCGATGACGCGGATCGGCGGCTTCGGCCGCGCCGGCGATCGCGATCACGTTGTCGAGGCTCATCACGGCATCCGCGATGATGATCGTCTTCACCGCCGCCCACAGACGGTCCGATGCGGTGATCTGATGCTCGTCGTGATCCGGCTGCATCAACTTCACGCCGATCCACAAAAGCAGCATGCCGCCCACGAACTTGAGGAACGGAACGTCGAGCAACATCACGGCGAACGCAATCAGCACGACGCGCAGGATGATCGCGCCGAGCGTACCGAGCACGATGCCGCGCGTGCGCTGCTGATCGGGGAGGTTGCGGCAAGCGAGCGCGATCACGACGGCGTTATCGCCGCCGAGCAGAATGTCGATCACGATGATCTGAACGACCGCGCCCCAATGAAGCGTTGAGAAGAATTCGAGCATGTAGCAAAGAGAAAGCAGGCGCCGAAATGAAAAAGCGAGGAAGCAACGCTCCCTCGCTTTTGATCGGCTTTATACGAAAGGAATCAGTAAGAGTACCAAACCCTCGCGTAATTTGCCCGCTCGATTTCAGAGAACCGACTTCAGCAGACGCGCCATCTCCGACGGATTCTTCGTGACCTTGATGCCGCACGCGTCCATGATTTCCAGCTTGGCGTCCGCCGTGTCCGCCCCGCCCGAGATCAGCGCGCCAGCGTGGCCCATGCGCTTGCCCGGGGGCGCCGTCACGCCCGCGATGAAGCCGACGACCGGCTTCTTCATGTTGTCTTTGATCCAGTAAGCGGCATTCGCTTCGTCCGGACCGCCGATCTCGCCGATCATGATGACGGCGTCCGTCTCCGGATCGTCGTTGAACATCTTCATCACGTCGATGTGCTTGAGACCGTTGATCGGATCGCCGCCGATACCGACCGCCGACGACTGGCCGAGGCCGAGCGCCGTCAACTGACCGACTGCTTCATACGTCAGCGTGCCCGAACGCGACACCACGCCGATGCGGCCCTTCTTGTGGATGTGACCCGGCATGATGCCGATCTTCAGCTCGTCCGGCGTGATCGTGCCGGGGCAGTTCGGTCCGAGCAGCAGCGTCTTGCGGTTTTCGCGGCGCATGCGGTCCTTGATCTCGAGCATGTCGCGAACCGGAATGCCTTCCGTGATGCAGATCGCGAGATCGAGATCGGCCTCGACGGCTTCCCAGATCGCAGCGGCTGCGCCTGCGGGCGGCACGTAGATCACCGAAACGGTCGCGCCCGTTTCAGCCTTCGCTTCCTTGACGGACGCATAGATAGGAATGCCTTCGAAGTCCTCTCCGGCCTTCTTCGGGTTCACGCCCGCGACGTACGCTTCGCGGCCGTTCGCGTATTCGCGGCACGCCCGCGTGTGGAACTGGCCGGTCTTGCCGGTGATGCCCTGCGTGATGACCTTCGTGTCTTTGTTGATCAGAATCGACATGTAGTGACCTCTGTTCGTTTGGCGTCGCTCAGGCTCGCGCCCGGCGCCGCCATTCGTATCTGGTGGAACGCTCTCTTAGGCTCGGTAAGCGAAAACGCGCTTACTTGCCTTCGGCTGCCGCGACGACCTTCTGCGCGGCTTCTTCCATGCTGTCCGCCGAGATGATCGGCAAGCCCGAATCAGCCAGCATCTTCTTGCCGAGGTCTTCGTTCGTGCCCTTCATGCGCACGACGAGCGGCACTTGCAGATGCACTGCCTTCGACGCCGCGATCACGCCTTCCGCGATCACGTCGCAGCGCATGATGCCGCCGAAGATGTTCACGAGAATCGCCTTCAGGTTCGGATTCTTCAGCATCAGCTTGAACGCTTCGGTCACCTTCTCCGTCGTCGCGCCGCCGCCGACGTCGAGGAAGTTGGCCGGCTCGCCGCCGAACAGCTTGATGGTGTCCATCGTCGCCATCGCCAGACCCGCGCCGTTCACGAGGCAGCCGATGTTGCCGTCGAGCGAGATGTACGCAAGGTCGAACTTCGACGCTTCGACTTCAGCCGGATCTTCTTCGTCCAGATCGCGGTACGCGACGATTTCCGGGTGACGGAAGAGCGCATTCGAATCGAAGTTGAACTTGGCGTCGAGCGCGATGACCTTGCCTTCGCCGGTCACGATCAGCGGGTTGATTTCCGCGAGCGATGCATCGGTTTCGTAGAACGCCTTGTACAGGCCTTGCAGGATCGCGCGCGCTTGCGGGATCGATGCGTCGGGGATGCCGATCTTGCGTGCGAGGTCATCCGCGTCTGCGTCCTGCAGACCCGTCGACGGCTCGACGGCGAACTTGTGCAGCAGCTCGGGCGTCTTTTCCGCGACTTCTTCGATGTCCATGCCGCCTTCGCTCGACGCCATCACGACGACCTTCTGCGAAACGCGGTCGAGCACGAGGCCGACGTACAGTTCCTTCTTGATGTCCGCGCCTTCTTCGATCAGGAGGCGATTCACCTTCTGGCCTTCGGGGCCGGTCTGGTGGGTGACGAGCTGCATGCCGAGGATCTGGTTCGCGTACTCGCGGACCTGCTCGATCGACTTCGCGACCTTCACGCCGCCGCCCTTACCGCGGCCGCCGGCGTGAATCTGCGCCTTGACGACCCAAACCGGGCCGCCCAGCTCTTCCGCGGCCTTGACCGCATCATCCACCGAGAACACGGGTTTGCCGCGCGGGACCGCGACGCCGAATTTCCGCAGGATTTCCTTACCCTGGTACTCGTGAATCTTCATGCGTGATTCCTTCAGTCTGAGAGTTGGAGTGAACTTCTATGTGTTTGAACCGCTGATCTTCTTCGATTCTTGTTTGAATTCCGTGCGTACGCGCAAGCGCCGCCTGCGCGCTACGAGGCGGACTTTGTCTCCGGCCTGTCCTGTACCGTTGTGCCGGTATCCGTTTGCCCGGCGGGTGCGTGACCGAACCAGCGCGGGTAATACTCCTTGACTGCGGGACCGTCGAAGCGCAATGCGTGGCATCGGCCGAGCTGAAACGGCGGCTCGTCCCGCGCTGCGGTCGTGGAGGAATGAACTGCGTCGGATTGATTGAACGGATTGCCGTTCTCGATCTTCCAGACGTCGCCGGCGAATGCCTGAATGGCTGCGGTCGGCAAAACGCCGCACAATTCGGTGAGATGCGTGCAGCCGGCCGCGCCGCGCAGCAGCTTGTTGGCTTCGCGGCGAAAACTTTGGAGCAGATTGAGCCCGATGAGCTTGCGATAAACCGGATTGGACTCGGCGCACAGACCGCCATAGGGCGACCAGTCCGACGATGCTTCGACGTCGACGATGGTGAGCTTGCGGTCGATGGTGATGCGCAGCCAGAGTTCATGGATCGGCAGGCCGTGTGGCCGGACGCCCGTCGCGAGGCGAAAGTCGCGCGGCTTCTCATCGGTTAGACAGGCTTCGATATCCCACAGGCCATCGTCACGCTCGAACGCTTCCAGCCGAATCGCGCGACGATGGCGCAATTGTCGGGGAGCGGGAGGCGAGAGAGGCATGCTGAAAGTGAGCCGGTACGGGGAAAACCGTGGAATTTTAGCATATTGGGTATTTGGAGCCGGGCATACGCGTGACGAATGAAACGCGCGTGCGGTTCGCAGGAGATGGACGGCGCTCAGTCGTCGACGATCTCTTCGCTCCAGTCTTCCTCGCCGCCTTTCAGGATCTTGCCGATCGTGTCGCTCGAAAAACCCCGCGCGGCCAGGAAACGGGCCTGCTTGGCGCGCTCGGCAGGCGTCTCGGGCGGCATGCCGTATTTCTTCTCCCAAACGGCCCGGGCGCGCGCGGTCTCGGATTGCGCGAGCTTGTCGGCGGTTTCGCTGATGAGCGCATCGCCGACGGCGTGACGCTTCAACTCCTCGATGATCCTGCTGCCGCCCATGCGCGACGCCCGCCGATGCACGACGCTTTCGACAAAGCGCTCATTCGACAGCCAGCCGTCGCGCTCGAGGCCGTCGAGAAGGGATTCGAGCGAATCGGCCTCGTCGACGTACGGGCGCAGTTTGCGCGACAACTCCGCGCGGCTGTATTCGCGCCGCGAGAGAAACGCGAGCGCGCGCCCCTTCAGGGAGCGTTGCGGGCGTTTGGAATTGCCGACTTCGGTAGCCGAAGTCTTTCGAGTGCGCTGACTGGAGCGGCTGTAGACCGGCTCGGCCGATTCGGCGTGCGGTCCTTCGCAAGGCACGCACTGTTCGAAGGGCTCGAAAGGATCGGCGTCTTCGAACGGATCCGTGAAGGGAATGGGCTCGGGTTCGGACGGTTTGCTTGCAGGCTCGGCGGGCTGCGGCGCGCGATCAGTGGGACGCGCCTTCGGCTGCTCGGTTGCCTGTTTCAGCAGAGCGCGCGCTTGCGCCAGACGCGCCGCGCGATCACTCTGGTCCGCGCCACTTTCACCGTCTTTAGCGCGGTCAAAAACGCGACGCGGGGGGGCGGGGGGGGTGGGGGGGGGGGGGGGGGTTTTTTTTTTTTTTTTTTACCGGGACATATTACTTTGAACCCCACCCCCCCAGCCTCGTTAGTATGGTTAGGCGGGGTTGGTTACCGTATATTGTTGGT